>CAZALA010000001.1:0-89224 GCA_964485725.1 uncultured Propionivibrio sp.
GCACACCAGTGATCGAGCCGCCCCGCTTCAGGGCATGTACTTCCCGCCATTGACCTCGATGACCTGTCCGGTCACATAGCCTGCGAGCTTCTCCGAGGCAAGGTAGAGGAAGGCACCGACACAGTCGTCGACGACGCCGAGCCGCGCCATCGGGACGCTCTTGCGCATGGCTTCCATCTGCTCGGCTGTCGAGAACTTTTCGTGGAAAGGCGTCGTGATCACGCCGGGCGAGACCGCGTTGACGCGAATTCCCTTGCCGACGAGTTCCTTCGCGAGCCCTTTGGTCGCGCAAGTGACGAAGGCCTTCGAACCGGCGTACATCGCCGCGCCCGGACCGCCGCCGGTGCTGGCGGCAATGCTCGTGAGGTTGATGATGGCGCCGCCATTGATCATATAAGGCACGGCGTACTTGGTGCACATCAGCATCGAGCGGGCGTTGAGGTCAATGATTTCGTCGAAGAGCTCATCGCTCGCTTCGGTGATCGGGACGCGTTTAACGAGTGCGCCGGCGTTGTTGATCAGCACGTCGATCACTTTGAAGCGCTCGGCGACGGCTTTCACCATGCGCTCGCATTCGGCGCTGCGACGCAGGTCGGCCTGCACGACCATCGCCTCTCCGCCGGCTGCTTCGACGGCTTTGGCCACTTCGACCGCGGCGTCCTTCGAGCTGTTGTAATGCACGACGACCTTGCAGCCGAGCGCGCCGAATTCCTTTGCGCAGCCCGCGCCGATGCCGGTCGACGAACCGGTGATGAGAACCACCTTGCCTTTTAAATCGTCCATTTCAGTTGCCTTTCGTTGTGTATAAGTGACCCGAAGCAAGGGCTCGACGCAATTGCCGGCTCGGGGCAAGCGGATCGCTCTTCTACTTCAAATAAAGATCTTTCATTTTTGCCGCGAAGTCGCCGTGCAGCGCGACGAGGCGGTCCTCGAGTTCGTCCTTCTCCGGATCGATCGTATTGGCTTCGGCGTCCCACCAGGCGAGGATGGTTTTAAGCCCCTCGTGCAGCGACACCTCGGCCTTGAAGTCGGGAGCGACGCTGCGCAGTTTACTGTTGTCGAAGAGACCGGCAAAGGTCTTCTCGAAATAAAGATGCGCGCAGAGATTCGGCGCCGCGCTGTAGAGCAGTTCCGAAGGAATATGAACGATCTTCGGCGCCTTGCCGACGAGTCGCCCGAACTCGAGATAGAGATCCTCCCAGATGCAGCGCTCGTCGCTCGTCACGTGATAGTCCTGCCCGTACGCCTTGGCGTTGCCGGCGACCGCGACATAGCCCTTGGCAAGATCCGGGACGAAAGTCCAGGTCCATGAAGTGCTGCCGTCGCCAAACATCACGAGCGGTTTGCCGCGACGGATGCGATCGACGATGCCGCAGTTCTGGCGCAGGACGCCGATGTTGACCGCGCCCGGGCCATACGTCAGCGAGGGGCGGATGATGGTGATCGGCAGCTTGTCTTTCCTGATCGACTCCCACAGCGGCTTTTCCATCTCGGCCTTGTTGAAGGCGTAGGGGAAGACGGGATCGTCCCACATCGCTTCCATCGCCTCGACGGTCGGGACGCTGCGGTAGGGCCGCTTGTACGCGGCGATGCTCGAGGTGACGATGATTTGCCCGGCGTTGCCGCCGAAAGCGCGCGCGGTCGAGCGCGCGTCATCGGGAGTAAAGCAGATCATGTCGATCACGACGTCGTAATTCGTGCGCTGCATCGAAGCTTCGAATTCGTCGCGGCGCGAGCGGTCGCCGACGAGCTTCTTCACTTCGCCGGGAAAAGGCAGCGCCTTGCTGCCGCGGTTGAAAACAGTCACTTCGTGGCCCTTGGCGAGCATTTGCCGAACGATCTCGCGGCTGATGACGCCGGTCCCACCCAAAATCAATACTTTCATTTGCGCCTCTCTGTGGTTGGCTGTTGGTGACGGGAGCGTCTAGCGGCTGGCCAGCGCTAGATCAGGTTCCCGTCGGCATCGAACATCAGCGCCGAAGCTTCCGAGAGAATTTCGATCTCCGGATTGGCCCGGGCTTCCGCGAGCATCGCCTCCGAGACGAAGATCTCGCTCATGTGCAAGGTGTCCTTGATGCGCACGACGCGAGCCTTGCCAAGGTCGCGGGCGCACGAAGTCTTGACCGCGGCAAGGATGGCTTCGCGGTCGTTGTCGAGCACGACGGGCAGGCGAACCGTCGTCGGCAGGTTGGCGGTCAGGCTATTGACGTAGCTTAAGGGGAAATCGACCTTGTCGGCCATCCTGCGCGTCGTGAAATCAGCCGCCCCCATGCCGTTCGCATTGCCGTGGGTACGCTCGGTGAGGTCGAGAATGACGATCCGCGTGATATTCGGACCGCCCGTTGCATAAGGCGAGGAAAATCGCCCGGTGATGTTCGGATCCATGCCGTCGCCCGAGACGTCCTTGCCGATCTGGTCAACGATCAGCACGTCGAACTCATCGAACATGAATTTCGGCATGCGCGCCTTGGCTTTGAGGAGCAGCGTCCGGTCGGCTTCGATGATTTCGCCGGCCGGCACGGCGACGATCTCGGCGATCCGGTCGTAGGCGTTTTCGACCGTGGCGACGCCAAAGAGAATCGGCGTTTTCGCGAGCGAAATTTCCGCCATCGCGACGATATGCTCGGCCATGACCTTGAAGCTGTACGAGTGACACGACTCGGCGCCTTTTTGCTTGCCAAGGCCGATCGTGATGATCTTCACCAGGCCGCTTTCATTGGGCCCGTGGAAGCAGGTATGCGGCTTGATCCGGTTGATCACGACGATGCCGTCGGCCTCATACGCCAATTTGTCCATATAGACGGGCAGGCCGCTATCGAGGCGGCCGATCTGGACGACTTCCATCGACGCCAGGATTTCGCAGCCGGCCGACGCCTCGGTGACGCCAAGCTGTGCCAGCACATCGCGCTGACCTTCAGGCGTGGCCCCGCCGTGGCTGCCCATTGCCGGCACGACGAAGGGGATGCCGCCGCACTTCCTGATCTCATCGACGAGGACGCGAACCAGCGTCGGAATGTCGGCCATGCCGCGACTGCCGACGCCGATCGCGATCCGCATGCCCGGCTTGACCTGATCGATCACGCCTGGTTTGCCCAGTTGATCGATCAGGGCCGCGGCCACATCGGTAATTTCGGGGGCATCGAAACTCTGCCGGATTCTGGCCATTCGTGGTACCGGGACATCCCGCACAAAGTCTTTAATGAAGCTCATCTCACCGACCCCTGTTAGATACTGGTTCAAGCATCAAAGAATAACGCCAAGGATGAAGATCATAGCCACGATTTCCGATCCGGCATAATTGTTATCTTCTATGAAGCGATCTCAAATCACGTAACACTTGCTCGCGCGGCAGCGATTGTTTTCAGCGCTTCGCGCCTTCCATTGCATCCCACAGCCCCTGCAGGTAAACGGCACCCAAGGCGCGATCGTACAGACCGTAGCCCGGACGGCCTTTTTCGCCCCAGATCATGCGGCCGTGATCCGGCCGCATCGGGCCTTCGTAGCCGATGTCGTGATAGGCCTTCATGATCGCGCAGATATCGAGCGAACCGCATCCGCTCTGGTGCGCAGTCTCCTGCAAGGACCGCGTGCCGGTGATCTTGATGTTGCGGACGTGGGCAAAATGAATTCGCCCCATCGCGCCAAAATGCCGGACCAGGCTCGGAACGTCGTTGCACGGATCGGCCCCGAGTGATCCGCTGCACAGCGTCAAGCCGTTGTACGGATTATCGACGATAGCAAGCAGCCGATCGAGGTTTTTGCGGCAGGTCATGATGCGGGGCAGGCCGAAAATCGACCAGGGCGGGTCGTCGGGATGCATCGCCATTTTTATATCGCATTCGGCCGCGACCGGAATGATCGCGCGCAGGAAATAGCCGAGCGTCCCGAACAGCTTTTCCTCGTCGATGCTCTTGTAAGCCTCGAACAGCGCCTTGATTTCTCCCATGCGCGATTTTTCCCACCCGGGCAGCGTGAATCCGTTCGAGCCTTTTTCCATTTCGGCCATCAGGCCGTCGGGCGTAAACCCGCGCAACATTTCGTCATCGAAATACATCGCCGTCGAGCCGTCGGGCAGCACTTTGGCCGCGTCGGTCCGGATGTAGTCGAAGACCGGCATGAAGTTGTAACAGACGACCTTGACGCCCGCCTGCGAGAGGTTGCGCAGCGTTGCCTGGTAGTTTTCGATATAACGGTCGCGAGTCGGCGCGCCGAGCTTGATGTCTTCGTGGACATTAAGCGATTCGACGACGTCGAAGCTGAGGCCCTGCGCCTCGATTTCGCTTTTCACCGACAGGATGCGCGCAAGCGGCCAGACCTCGCCGACGGGAATGTCGATCAGCGAAGTGACGACGCTCTTGACGACCGGAATCTGCGCGACATAAGGCAGCGGAATGCTGTCGTCGTTTTTGCCAAACCAGCGAAAACTCATATACATGACTGCGATCCTTTTGCCTTGCTGCCGTCGAGCCGGAAAGAGCCGGTCGCCACGGTCTGAGCGCTCAACTTGCGAGCCAGCCGCCGTCGATCGCGACGTCGGTACCGGTGATGTAAGTGGCTGCCGACGAAGAAAGGAACATGATCAGGTCGGCGATTTCCTTCGGCGCGCCGAGGCGCCCCATCGGCGTGCGCATGTCGATCAGATTGCGCCAGTGGGGGTCGTCGAAAACGGCTTTCACCATCGGCGTGTCGACGAAGCCGGGCGAAATCGAATTGACGCGAACGCCTTTCTTGGCCCATTCATTGGCGAGGCCCTTGGTGATCTGCGAAACGCCGCCCTTGGTCGCCGCGTAGATGCAGCGCTCCTTCAGGACGATGTGGCTTTGCAGCGACGCGACATTGACGATCGCGCCCTTGCCCTGGGCGAGCATCAGCTTGCCCGCCTCGATGCAGCAGAAGAACACGCCTTTCAGATTGATGCCGTCGATATAGTCCCAGTCCTCTTCGGTGTAGTCGATCGCCTGTTTCCTGACATTGACCGCGGCGCAATTGACGAGCACGTCGATTTTGCCGTGCCGGGATGCGACCGACGCGACCATTTTCCTGATGTCCGCGACCTTGCCCATGTCGGCGGCCTGCGCATCGGCGCTCCAGCCTTCCTGCGTCAACTCGCGCGCGTAGGCCTCGCATTCTTCGAGATGCCGGCTCACGATGATGCAGCGCGCGCCGCTCTCGCAGAACCTGCGCACCGTCGCGCGCCCGATTCCCTTGCTGCCGCCGGTCACGAGAACGACTTGTCCGGAAAAGTCATGCATTCTTGTACGCCTCCTAATTTTGGTGTTTCGGCGGGAAGGTCGCCCAGCCTTGAAGTTTTCAGGATTTCAAAAACCGTAGAGTGCGGCGGGATTGTCGACGAGGATCCGGTTGCGGACGGTCTCGTCATCGACCCAGTCGAGCAGCAGGTCAAGCAGATCGGCTTCGTCCGGCGGACTCTGATGCCCCGGATGAGGCCAATCGCTCGCCCACAGCATGCGATCGGGTGCGGCCTTGACCAGCGCCCGCGCCAGGGGGGCCACATCGGCCCAGCCTGGCAATGACGAAGACAGGTAAGGGGCCGAGAGCTTGACCCAGCAGCGGCCGGTTTCCAGAAGCCGCAGCAGCGCTTTGAAAGAGCGGTCATCGATCGATGTCGGCCCGGGGAAGCGTCCCACATGATCAACCACGAGCATGCCCGGCAAACGTTTAAGCACCTCCTCGCGCAGCGGGAACTCGCGTCCATCCATATGCAGCTGGATGTGCCAGCCGAAATCGTGCACCCGCGCCGCCACCTCTTCGAGCATTTCCTGCGGCACGGCGCCACCGGGGAAGAGGTGAAAGCGCGCGCCGCGCACGCCGAGGCGCGTCATGCGCTCGAGTTCAGCGCTAGTGATCGTGTTATCGACGACGACCACCGCGCGCGCATTTTCACCGATGGCCTTCATCGCGGCGAGCTGACACGAATTATCGAGCCCATAGGTGCTCGGCTGGACGATGACCACCCGCTCGAGCCCGAGGCGCTGCTGCAACTCCCGGTAGTCCTCGACCCGGGCGTCGGGCGGCGTCATCAGCGCCGTTGGGGCCGATGGAAAAGCGGCGTTATAAAAATGCGTGTGCGTGTCGCAAGCGCCCTTGGGGGCGATCAGGCGCGGTGTCTTTTTGGCGTTCGGTGAGTCCATCGTGATCCTCGTCGGGGCGCTAAGCTACTTATTGAGCGGCATCATCAGGTCCGGCAGGTAAAGCACGATGTCCGGCACATAGGTGATGAGCGCGAGAACGAGGACCATGACGCCGTAGAAAGGAATCATCGCTCGCGACAGGTCCTCGATGCGCATTCCGGAAATCGCGCTGCCGATGAACAACGTCGTCCCGACCGGCGGCGTGATCAGGCCGATGCCGAGGTTGAGGATCATCAGCACGCCGTAATGAACCGGATCGACGCCGACCGACATGACCATCGGCAAAATGATCGGCGTCGTGATCAGGATCAGCGAGGCCATGTCCATGATGCAGCCCAGGAGCAAGAGCAGGACATTGACGAAGAGCAGGATCAGGATCTTGTTTTGCGTCACGCTCAGCACGAAGCTCGTGAAAGCGGCCGGGATGTGCAGGTAGCCGATGATCCAGCTGAAAGCCGACGAGGCGCCGACGAGCGCGATGACCATCGCCAGCACCTTCAAGGTGTTGACGAAAACGCTGTAGATCTTTTTCGGCGGCAACATCTTGTAGAGGAAGATGCCGATTACGAGCGCGTAGAGGACGGCGATCGCGGCCGACTCGGTCGCCGTGACGACGCCGGCGACGACGCCGAAGACGACGATCAGGATCGTGCCGAGCGCCGGCAGCGCCAGGATCGACTCACGGATCGCCACTTTCAGGCTGAAGGCGTTGCTGATCGGGTATTTTCGCTTGTGGGCGATGAAGTAGGTGTAGACCATCAGCGCGAATGCGAGCGTCAGGCCCGGAATGACGCCGCCCAGGAAGAGCCTGCCGATCGAGACGTTGCCCGCCGAAAGCGCGAACAGCACCATGTTATGGCTCGGCGGGATGAGCATCGCCTCGACCGAGGCGGCCATGATGATCGAAGTGGCAAAGCCGAGCCCGTAGCCGTTCTGCTTCATCATCGGGATCGTGATCGAGCCGATCGCCGCGGTATCGGCGGCGGACGAACCCGAAATTCCGCCAAAGAAAACGCTCGCGACGATGTTGACCATCGCGAGCCCGCCCCGGAACCAGCCGACGAGCGCGTTGGAGAGCGAAATCAGCCGGTCGATGATGCCGCCCTGCGACATCAGTTCGCCGGCGAGGATGAAGAAGGGAACGGCCATCAGCGAATAGATGTTGATGCCCTTGACCATGTTGAGGACAACGAGTTCGACCGGCAGCCCGAGGTAGAGGATGGTGAGGACCGAAGAGCCGATCATTGCGAAAAGAATCGGCACGGTAAGCGCCATCAAGCCAAAGAAAGAGCCTATCAACAGGATTGCCGCCGTTTTATCGACCATGATTTTTGCCTCTACTTGACATATTTTGAGATGACCGCAAAAACCATGCAGAGCGCTGAAACCGGAACCGCGGCGTTGAGGTACATGAGCGGGATGCCCGAGCCGCCCATCAGGGAATTTTGCGTCAGTACGACGAGCAGGAGGCCGTTGTAGATGAGAAAGCCGAAGATGCCGAGCAGAAACAGGTTAACCAGGACATCGAGAATCGCCGCGACTCTCTTCGGCAGGAGATTCGCGAGCATCGTGACCTTGATATGGCAACCGTCGAAAATGCCGAGTGCGGCGCTCAGCAGGGCGAACCACACCATGCAGAAGAGGCCGATTTCTTCGCCCCAGGCGGGCGTGCTGTTGAAAACATAACGGCCGACGACAACGATCGAAACGACAACGACCATTCCGGCGAGGAACAAGACGCTCGTCACTTCCATTGCTTTGTAAAGCCGTTTATAGAACAGACCCATCATGGCGATACCCCCCTTTGCGGCTCCGCCGCGGAAACCGCTTGTTCTTGATTCTGGTGGCTGCAGCAAGGGCGCCTGCCTTGCAAAAAAATAACCGGACACTTCCTGTCAAAACAAAAAGTGTCCGGCTTCAGCTCTCAAACGCGCCTGTTCTATCTTTATTTGAAGTTGATCATGTCGGTCATCAGCTGCTCATACCCCTTGCCGAACTTCGCATGCACCGCGGCGGCAGCGTCGCGCCACTCTTTCGGATTCTCGACTTCGATCATCTCGACGCCGTTCTTCTTGATGATCGCGACGGTCTCGGCGTATTTCTGCGCAGCGTAAGCGTCGTACATCTTGGTCGCTTCCATCCAGGTGCTCTTGATCAGTTGCTGGTCAGCCGGGCTGATCTTCTGCCACTTCACCTTCGAGAAGACGATCGGGTAGACGCCGTACATGTGGCCGGTCATCGTGATGTACTTGCAGACGTCGTTGAACTTGTTGACGTTGAAGGTATCGAGCGAGTTTTCGGCGCCATCGACGACGCCGGTCTGCAGCGCGCTATAGACTTCGCCCATCGAGATCGGCGTTCCGGAAATACCGAAAGCGGCCATCGACTCCAGGAAGACCTTGCTCTCGGGTACCCGGATCTTGAGTCCCTTGGCGTCGCTCATCTTGCTCACTTTCTTGTTGCGCAGGAACAGGTTTCTCGGCGCTTCGACCATGAAGCCGATGCCGACCATCTTGGCGTCCGAGTTCGTGATGTCGTCGAGGAATTTCTGCCCGAGCGGACCGTAAGCGACTTTCTGCGCGTGCTCGATGCTGTTGAAGAGGTAGGGCAGGCCGAGAACCTGCATGCTCTTGATGCCGAAGTCGAAGAGCAGCGCCGGGTCGATGCGGAACTGGTCGACGGCGCCAAGCTGAAGCTGTTGCGCGACTGCGGGCGAAGCGCCGAGCATCGCGCCCGGATAAATCTCGACGGTAATGCGACCCTTGGTCCTTTCCTTCAGCATCTCGCCGTATTTCGTCATGTGCATCGTCATAGCACTCGTCAGCGGCTGCGTTTCCGAGATCTTGATCACGACAGGTCCCGCGCTCTGGCTGGCGGCCGGGCCGCTGGCCAGCAGGAAAGGGCTGATCGCCAGGGCGGCGATGACGGTCCGGATGCTTCTTCCGCGTGTGCTCATTTGACTTCTCCCAAGTTATTGTAAATTCCCCTGCTGGTGGAATCAGCAGAGGTCTGCTACAAGGTCTTCGTCTGCGCCCGCATGGCATTCCGCAACGTCAATGCCTTTATTTCTTCTTTGCTTCCCTTTCGATGAATCGGTTCAAATTCGTCAAACAATTATTTCAACTACGATCTCAACTACGGCGATGCCCAGCTCTGCCAGGCTGGCGTGATTCGATCAGCTGCGGGTGCCGTTGCCGGCACCCGCAGCCTCACAGCAGCTTCAGCGTTACAGCAAGCCGGGCGGGAACATCCGCGGCAGGAACAAGGAGAAGCTCGGCCACAGGATCACGAGGACGAGAACGCCGACCATCGGGATCAGCATGATGAAAGTGTCCTTGAGCGCGACCCGCATGCGAATTCCGGCCACCGCGCAGCAAATCATCAGGCACATGCCGTAGGGCGGCGTCACCAGACCGAAGGCCAGCGAGACGATGCCGATCATCGCGAAATGAACGGGGTCCATGCCCACGAGTGCAGTCATCGGCTCGAGGATGGTGCCGACGATGATGATCGCCGGAATCGCATCGAGGAAACAGCCGACGACGAGAAACACGAAGGCGACGAAAAACCCGGTCGTGTAAATCCCCATGCCCCAGGCGGTCACGCCCGAGAGCAGGGCCTTCGGGATCTGGTAATAGGCGAGCAGCCAGCCGAATGCCGAGGCCGTTCCGACGCAGAAGAGCGCAACGCCGGCAAGTTTCCCGGTATCGAGGAAGGCGCCGGCCAGCCCCTTCAGGTCCACTTCGCGATAGACGATGATCGACAGCGCGCCGGCGTAGAGGACCGCGATGCAAGCCGATTCGGTGGCGGTAAACCAGCCGAAGATCTTGCCGCCGATGATGATCACCGGGGTCATCAGCGCCGGCAACGACACGAAGAGCGCCGTGAACACTTCCTTCATCGTCGCGCGCGGATACGTCGGATAGCCGCGCGACTTGGCGTACAGGTGCACCGTCGCCATCTGCACGAGCCCGATCGCGATCCCGGGAACGACGCCGGCGAGAAACAGTTCGCCGATCGAAACCGTGAGCAGCCCGCCCCAGACGATCATCAGGATCGACGGCGGGATGATCACCGCGAGCACCGCCGAAACCGCCGTAATCGCCACCGAGAACGACAGGTCGTAGCCCTCCATGGTCTGCGCGTCGATGAAGAGCTTCGACTGGCTCGCGGCGTCGGCCGTGGACGAACCCGAGATGCCGGCGAAGAAGATCGAGAGCACGACGTTGATCTGCGCGAGGCTGCCGGGGAAGTGCCCGACCAGCGCGCGCGACAGGCGTACCAGGCGTTCAGTGATGCCCCCCACCCCCATCAGGTTGGCCGTCAGCAGGAAGAAGGGCACCGCCATCAGGATGAAGGAGTTGTAGGAGTTAAAGGTTTCCTGCACCAGAGTCATCGGCGACAGGCGATCTTCCAGCACCAGCATGGGCAGGCAGGCGAGGCCGATGGCGATCGCGACCGGCACGCGAAACGCCAGCATGAGGAAAAACAAACCAAAAAGAATGATGCTCGCCTCCCCCGGCGAGAACATGGCACCGGACATCATGCTGCCCTCCCCGTGAAGATACGTGCGTCGTCGTAAAGGTGTTCCGCCTGGAACACGAGAAAAGTGAATCCCATCATCGGCCAGGCCAAATGGATCAGCCACAGCGGCAATTCGGCAAGTTCCGAAATGCGGTAGCGCGCCTCCCAGGTGAACTGCCAGCCAAACCAGAGGAAGACAATCGCGAAGCCCAAAATGAAAAGGCCGGCGAAGAATTTGACCGCGGCGGTCTTGCGCTTGTCCATTTCAGGCCAGACATCGACTTCGAAGTGCGCGCATTCGCGCACGCCGATCATCGCGCCAATCATGACCGACCAGATGAAGATGAAACGCGCCATCTCCTCGGTCCAGATGTAGGCCGGAATCAGCGGGATGGTGCGCGAAAAAATCTGCATGCTCACCGGAATGATGAGAACAGCGATACACGCGATCAACAGCCGGTTGAGCAGCTGCGCGTACCACCGGGTAAATTTTCGATAAGGGTGCATAGGCGAATCAAGGCGACGCGGAAAACGTCGCCGTTTCCTTTCATGTGGAGGGTATTGTCCGAAGCCATTGCGAACGCGAGGGGACAAAGTCCCCTCGCGTTCGTCTCAATCAGCAGCCATTTTCGAACTTCTGATGCGGCCTGTTACTTGATCGAGTTGATTTTCGCCCAGATTGCCTCGGCGCCGATTTCCTTGGCGTAAGCATCGAGCACCGGGGTCATCAAGGCTCCCAGTTTGTCGCGATCTTCAAACTTGATGAGCTTCGCCTTGCCCGCCTTTTCCATGCGCTCCAGGATCTCGCTGTCGCTCGCCGACTCGAGAGCGCGCTCCCAGTTGCCCGCCTCGGCACCCGCCTTGAGGATCGCCGCCTGCAGATCGGCCGGCAGCTTCTTCAGGGTCTTGCCGGAGAAACAGATCGGCCGGACGCTGATTGCATGCCGCGTGAGCATGATGTTCGGCGCGACTTCGTTAAAGCGCATCTGTTCAATGCCGGCTGCTTCGTTTTCCCCGGCCGCGATGACGCCGTTCTGGATCGCGTTGTAGATCTCGTTATACGCAATCACGGTCGGCGCCATGCCGGCGGCGGCGAAGGTGCGGCTCCAGATCGGCGCACCCTGCACCCGGACCTTGAGGTCTTTGAGCCCGGCCACGTTGCTGATCGCCTTGTTAGCGAACAGATTGCGCACGCCACCGCCACCGTAGCCGATCAGCTGCACGTCGGCCTTCTGGGCGATTTCGTCGGCGATCGGCTTGAGCACGTCCTGCTCGATCACCTTGTTGAGCTGAGCGTGGTCGCGGAAGATGAAGGGCGCGTCGATGAAGGGCGCGGCCTTGGCGAAGGTCGCCATGTGCGCCGGCGAGACGATGCCGTAATCGACCGCGCGGCCATTGGACATGTACTCGAAGTACTGCTTTTCGAGGCCAAGTTCCGAATTCATGTGCAGCACGAAGTTGACGGGCTTGCCGTAATACTTCTTGACGAGTTCCTCGAACTTCATCAATCCCTTGGTGAACGGGTGGTCAGCGTTGAACTGCGATGCGCCGTGCAGCGTAACGACCTGCTGCGCTTGCGCTTTTTGAATACCAATCACGCTCAGCGACAAACACAGTGCCGCCGACAGGAAAAACACGCCCTTTTTCATAATGCCCTCTCCAATAACATTAGAATCTCACGACGGGTACTTGCCGATGGTCTGGAAACGTTTCCCTGTCGCCTCGGTATTCGCGCACTCAAGCTCTTTCAGCCTCTTTGGGCTGGCGGAGATTGTAGGCGGCAAGCGGATATAAGCATAATTGTGTGAACATATCAATCCATCTTGATTGTGATATGGGTCGTCCGCTCAGGCGTCGTCGCCTTGCTTCCTTTGCGGGCCTCCGCCGCGCTAGCTTTCGAGGAAAACCTTGAGCAGTTTCCCGTCGGTGTTGTGTTCGAGATCGCTGAAAGCCTTGACCCCATCGCTTAAGCCGTAGACCTTGCTCATTAACGGGCTGATGTCGATTTTCTGCTCTTCGAGCAGTTTCAGGCATTGCTGGAACTCGGCGAAATCGTAGATGTAGTTGCCCTTGATCGTGAGTTCGGTGGTCACGATCTTCTGCATGTTCACTTCGACCATCTTGTGCGCGAGGCCGACCCACACGGCCGTTCCACCGATGCGCAGGCAGTCGAGCGAACTCGCCGCGGTCGGGGCGATGCCGACGGCCTCGAAAGCGAAGTCGCACATCTTGCCGCCGGTGATTTTCTGCACGGCGGCGACAAAATCGACTTCGCGCGGATTGATCGTATGGTCGGCCTGCATCTTTCTTGCCGTCTCCAGCCGGAAAGGCACCGCGTCCGAAACGATGATGTTCCTGGCGCCACGCAGCTTGAGCAGCGCGACGATCAAGAGGCCGATCGTTCCGCCGCCGATCACCATGCAGTATTGCGCGTCGCTGATTTCCGCGTCGGAGAGCTTGTACACCGAGCGGTAAGCGACGGCAAGCGGTTCAGTCATCGCCGCGGCGTCGAACGAGAGGCTCGCCGCGAAGGGGATCAGGTATTTCTCATCGACCGCCATGTACTCGGTCATGCTGCCGTTGTTGCTCATGACGCCGAGCATGACGCCGGCCGAGGGGCAGACGTTGGAAAGCCCGCTCCTGCAGAACTCGCAAACGCCGCAGAAGGGCTTGGGAAAAACGCAGACCCGTTCGCCGGGCTTGAGGCGCCCGCCGGGCGGGGCCTCCTCGATGATTCCGGAGAACTCGTGCCCCATGATCATCGGCGCGGTCCGGCGTCCGGTCTTGCCGAGATAGCCTTCGAAGTCGGAGCCGCAGATGCCGGTGCTGCGTACCTTGATCAGATACTGGCCGGGTCCGGGCGTGGGCTTCGGATCGTCGCGCAGCTCCATGCGTTTGTCACCGACGTAGTACAAGGATTTCACAGCCTGCTCCTTATCGAACTAAGATTGATCGCAACTCGACGGTCTTTGGCATTGAGCGTTCGGCGATGATCAGCCTGCCGTCCATCCCCCGTCAATTGCGACATCGGCGCCGGTGACATAGCTCGAGCGTGGTGAAGCCAGGTAGGCGATCAAGTCGGCCACTTCTTCGGGCCTTCCCGGGCGCTTCATCGGCGTGCGCGAATCGATCATTTTTCGCCAGACCGGATCGTTCAGCACCGGCGCAACGAGCTCGGTCGAAATGAAAGCCGGCGAAATCGAGTTGACCCTGACGCCGAGCGTCGCCCACTCATTGGCGAGCCCTTTCGTAAATTGCCGGATCCCGGCCTTGCTCGCGGCGTAGATCGAAACGCCCGGTAGCGTGACATGGCTCTGTATCGACGCGACATTGATGATCGCCCCAGCGCCTTTGGCGACCATGTGCCTGCCCACCTCGGTGCAGGCGAAATAACAGCCCTTGAGGTTGATGTCGATGATGTAGTCCCAGTCCTCTTCCTTGTACTCGACACCCGGTTTTCGGATGTTCACGCCTGCGGAATTGACGAGAACGTCGATCGTGCCGTGCTGCTCGATGGCGGTGGCGACCATGCGCTTGATGTCGGCGACCTTGCCGACGTCGGCGACGATGCCGCTCGCGCTGAAGCCTTCGGCGACGAGTTCGGCGGCGTAGCCCTGGCATTCATTCTCGTGCCGGCTGACGATGAGACAAGTCGCGCCCTCTTCGCAGAAACGCCTGACCGTCGCCCGACCGATCCCCTTGCTTCCCCCCGTGACCAATACCACCTTGCCAGTAAATTCGCCCATCGCCTGCCCCCTGTCGCCCTGCTCTCTTTGAATTTGCCCCTTGCCGCTCGCGGCAATCGCCCTATTTGATGAAGTCCTCGACGGTGCCCGCGATCTGCTCGGCGAGCAGGCCGTAGAGACCGAGGAGCTCGTCGTAAGGCCCGTTGCTCGCGTACTGGTCGTCGACGCCGATCATCTTGAGCCGCGCGCGCGGTCCTTCCATCGTGCCGAGGATTTCGGCGACCGCGCTGCCGAGGCCGCCGATCAGGTAATGCTCTTCCACGGTGACGATGGCTGAAGTTTCCAGCGCCGAAGCGAGGACGAGTTCGCGGTCAATCGGCTTCACGGTATGCATGCTGATCAGGCGCGCCTTGATTCCCTTGGCGCGCAGGATTTCCGCCGCATCGTAGGCGCGCCACAAGGCGGTACCGGTGGCGATGATGGTGACGTCCGCGCCCTCCATCATCACGATGCCCTTGCCGAGTTTGAAGTCTACGGTTTCGGGATGGAGGATGGGAATCGGCTGGGCGCCGATCCGGATATACATCGGCCCCTGGTGGGCCACCGCGGCCTGCACGGCGAGATCGATTTCAACCGGGTCGCCCGGGCACACGATGGTCACGCCGGGAATCGTGCGCAGAATCGCTACGTCGTCGAGCGACTGGTGCGTCGCGCCGAGGTCCGAATACGTGAGTCCGGCATTCCGGCCCGAGATCTTCACGTTCTGGTTCATGTAGCCCAGATCGTTGCGGAACATTTCGAACGGCCTTGCGGTGACAAAGGGAGCGATCGCCGAAAAGAAAGGAATCCAGCCCGTCGTCGCAAGCCCGGAAGCGTAGCCGACGATGCCCTGCTCCATGATGCCGAACTCGATGTGCCTTTCCGGGAACTGTTTCCTGAACGGCGTCATTCCCGAGCTGCCCGAGCTGTCGGCCGAAAGCGCGAGGATTCTGTCGTCCTTCATTGCAGCGGCGAGCAGCGCGTTGCCAAAGCCGACGCGGGGGTCTTTGAATTCTCTCATGCCTGTGATCCTTCCACCGCGATGTTCTTGTTGCCGGCCAAACCGGCAACGGCGATCGCCATTTCGTCGCCCTTCGGTTTCCAGTAGTGATAATCGACCTTGCCTTCGGCGAAGGGCATTCCTTTGGCTTTCACGGTGTTGGCAATGACCACCGACGGCTTGCCCGTTTCGAAAGGCGCTTCGCGGGAGCTGCCGACGATTTGCCCGAAGTCGTGGCCGTCGATCGTCCGCACCGCCCAGCCGAAAGCCGCCCATTTCGCCGCGAGCGGCGAGTAGTTCATGATGTCGGCCGTCGGGCCGGAGAGCTGCAGGCCGTTGCAGTCAACGAAGACAATGAGGTTGTCGAGCTTGTGGTGCGACGCCGCTGCCGCCGCTTCCCAGTTCGAGCCTTCGGCAAGTTCGCCGTCGCCCATGACGACGTAAACCTTGGCCTGGCTCTTCTTCAGCTTGAGTCCCATCGCCATGCCGCCGGCGATCGACAGTCCGTGCCCGAGCGCGCCGGTGTTGGCTTCGACGCCGGGAAGCTTCTGCATCACCGGGTGTCCGGGCAAGCGCGACTTGATCGCGCCGTAGGTGTCCAGAAGCGCTTCGTCGAAATAGCCGCGCTGCCGCAAGGTCGCGTAAAGCGCCATGCACTTGTGGCCCGCGGAAAGCACGAGGCGGTCGCGGTCGGGCCACTGCGGGTTCGCAGGATCGATGCGCAGGATCGAAAAATAGTGCGCGGCCATGATGTCGGCGCACGACATCGCGCCGCCGACGTGCCCGGCGCCACCGGCTCGCACCATGCGCAGGATGTCCTGCCGGATGCGCAGCGCCGCCGCTTCGAGCGTGGCTTGCTCTTCGGCCGGCAGCGCCTTCATGGCCGCCGCGCGCACGAGAGCGCGCTGTCCATGTCGCGGATCCGCTGCACTTTGGGCTCGGAAGAGCCGCCCGGCGTGTACTCGCTCTTCATCCAGGTTTCGACCATCGCCTTGGCGAGCGCCGGCCCCGTCACCAGCGATCCGATCGTGATGATGTTGGCGTTGTTGCTCTTCGCTGCGCGCTCGGCCGAATACGTGTCCGAGACGAGCGCGGCGTAGGCGCCCGGAACCTTGTTCGCGGCGATGGACATGCCGATGCCGGTGCCGCAGATGAGGATCCCTCTCCTGTGCTTTCCCGCCACGACGGCGTTGCACACGTCGATCGCAACGTTCGCATAGACGGGATCTTCACTGCCGTAGTCCTGGCAGGTAAAGCCGAGCTCCACAAGAAACTTCTTGATTATTTCCTTAAGCTCAGCCGCGTTGGGATCGCACCCGATGGCCACATCGATCATCTTCTTACCTTTACCCTTCTCAAGTCTGTTTTCAAACGGTGACACTGCTGCACCAGGCTTCCATCAACCGGACACACCGGCTTTCGCCGGTGTGTCCATATGACCGTGGGAGCCTGATCAGTCCTTGCTTAACGCTGAACCCTGACGCTCTCGCCCTTCATGACCTTCTCGGCTTCTTCGCGGTAAGCCCAGTTCCAGTCACCGAGGAAGCCGTGGCAGAGCGCCGAGTAAGCGGCCGCGAAATCGATCGTGTATTGCGGGTCCTTGCCGGTCATCATGCAGTAGATGAGGCCCGAGGCAAAGCTGTCGCCGCCGCCCGTGCGGTCGATGATCTCGAGATTTTCGTACTTCCTCGACTGGAAGAAGCCGTCCTTGTTCAGCATGACCGTTTGCCAGTCGTTGAGCAGCCCGGTCTTGGCGTCGCGCAGCGTCGTTCCGACGACGCTGACGTTCGGATACATCTTCATGGCCTTTTCGGCGACGCTCTTGTAGCTTAAAGGATCGATCTTGGAATAACCCTGGCCGGTCTCGGCGTGGATTCCGAGCATCTTCTCGAAGTCCTCTTCGTTGCCGATCAGCACGTCGACGTAGGGAACGACCTTCTTCATCGTTTCCTGCGCTTTTTCAGGCGTCCACATCGTCGAACGGAAGTTGAGGTCGAAGCTCGTCGTGCAGCCCATTTCCTTGGCGGTGCGCAGCGAGTCGATGACGCTTTCGATGACGTTATCGGAAATCGCGGTCGAGATGCCGGTCGTGTGGTACCAGCGCGTCTTCGCCATGATCGCTTTCCAGTCGAATTCGGAAGACTTCGACGTGCTGATCACCGAATGGCCACGATCGTAGAGCTGACGGTTCGGCCGCGGGCCGACGCCGACTTCGACGAAGCAGAGGCCGTTGCGCTCGCGCCCGACGCCGTCGTACTTGGTCAGCTTGACCATGCTCATGTCGACGCCGTGCTCGCGACCCTTGTTGATCACGTATTTGCCCGACCAGGTGTCGACGAGCTTGGAGACCCACGCCGTCTTGAGACCGAGGCGCGAGGTGTTGACCGAGACGTTCAATTCACCGGCGGCGATCGCCAGCGTGAACTCGCTCGACTGCTCGAGACGCGCATTGTTCAAAGGGCTGAAGCGAACCATCGCCTCGCCAAAACTGATCAGATCAAATTCCTTGTCCATAGTGGATTTCCCGTTGTGAATGGTTGTTCGTCAATGTCTATCGTCGATGTCTATTCGTCATTTCGCCGACGAAGACTTGGCGAGGTCCGCCTTGTTGAAGACGTATTTGGGCGCCTTGCCTTCCGCGAAGTCGAGGACGGCGGTCGCCGCTTCGATCGCCACTTTCATTTCGCACTCGCGCGTCAGCGCTGCCGCATGCGGCGTCATCAGCACGTTGTCGAGCTTGAACAGCGGGCTCGGATTGTCCGGTTTGGGCGGTTCATCCTCGAGCACGTCGACACCGGCACCGGCGATCGCCTTGCTTTCGAGCGCCTGCGCGAGCGCCTTTTCGTCGATGATCTCGCCGCGCGCCGTGTTGATGATGTACGCCGTCTTCTTCATCAGGGCGAGGCGCCGTGCATCGACGAGGTGATGCGTCTCGTCCATGTACGGGACGTGCAGCGAAACGAAATCGGCAGCCTTGAAGATTTCGTCAAGATCGGTGCACATTGTAATGCCGTCCGCCGCCTTGACGAAGGGATCATAGGCGATCACTTTCATCCCGAAAGCGAGGCTGCACTTGCGGGCGACTTCGAGGCCGATCTTGCCGAGGCCGACGAGGCCGAGCGTCTTGCCGTCGAGGTCGACGGTCGAGTTCGAGTTCCGGGCTTTCCACTGGCAGGCGCGAACCGCCTTGTCCATCACCGGCAGCTGCTTGGCAATGCCGAGCATCAGCGCGAGGGTCTGCTCGGCAACCGAGACGGCGTTGACCCCGGGGGTGTTGCAGACCATGATGCCGCGCTCGGTCGCCGCCGCGACATCGACGTTGTCGACGCCGACGCCGGTGCGCGAAATGATCTTGCACTTGGTCGTCGCCGCGATCAGCTCGCGCGTGAAGTCGATATTGGTGCGCAGGATCGCGCCGTCGACGTCGGCGACCATTTTCTTCGCCGTCTCCATCGTCGAATCGGGCAGGACGACGAGCTCGACTTTGCCCTTGAGCAGCGCCATCGCCTGCGGATGGATCTCCTTCGAAAGAAGGATCTTTTTCATACGAGGCCTTCCTTCTGCAGCACGGCCTTGAGTTCGGCCTTCGCCGCGTCGCTGAGCGGCGGCACCGGCAGGCGCGGATTGCCGCCGAAATAGCCGAGCACGTCCATCGCCGCCTTGACCCCGGCGATCCCGGCCTTGCCCGCGGCGTTGCTCGAGAGCGCGCGCGCATAGACATCGAGCTTCGCGGCTTCTTCGCGCTTGCCGGCGACGTAGAGGTCGTTCAGGTCGCAGCAGATCTTCGGCAGGTAGTTGGCGATCGAGAGAACGCCGCCGATGGCGCCGACTTCGAGCCCCTTAAAGAACTTCTCGATGGTGCCGGCGAGGATGTAGAAATTCGAACCCTCGGGAACGGCTTTCGTGTAGATCGAGATGTCCTCGGTCGAGGTGTCCTTCATTCCCGCGATGTTCGGGTGCGCCGCAACGCGCGTGATCAGGTTCGGCGTCAGCAGCAGGTCTTGCGCGAATTTCGGTGCGTTGTAAAGGATGATCGGGATCGGTGAGCGATCGGCGACGTAGGTGTAATACTGGAAGAGCACGTCTTCGGTCATCACCTTGACGAAATAGCTCGGCGGCAGGATCGTCGCGAACTCGACACCGAGGTCGGCGACTTTCTTGGTGAACTCGATCGTCGCCTTCGCGGACTCGCGGGCGACGCCGGCCATCAGGACCTTGTTCTTGCCCTTGCACTTCTGATAGACCTCGACGACTTTCAGCGACTCTTCGTCGGTGAGGCTCTTGAATTCGCCATTGCTGCCGAGCGGGAAATAGCCGGCGATCCCCGATTGCTCGTACTTCTCGATGTTGGCGCGGATCTTGTCGTAGGCGACTTCCTCGTTCACGAAGCAGGTCATGTTCGGCGGAAAAATGCCGGAGAGTTTCTCGCGATAATTGGGGTTCATTTAATTCCTCCGTTGTTTGAACGAACTTTTTTGTTCACTTGAAAAAACAGCTTTATTTGGCGCTGCTTGCCGCGTTCATGAAGCGGCGCTGATACGAAACGACCTGATTGCAGCTCGTGAATTTGGCGAGGTAGTCGGGCTGCGCGGTGATCACGAGGCGGTCGAGCACGTCGGCAAATTCCGGTTCGGTCATCAGGCGATCGATATCGGGGTAGTTGTAGTCGCCTTCCATGCTGCAGACGATGAGCCGCGTCTCGGGCAGGTTGGTCGCCTTGAGCATCCTCAGGTTGTGCCGGATGCCGTCGAGACCGTCGTTGCGGTCGAGGCCATCGGCCTGCCGGTACTCGAGGATGCGCTCGGCCATCTTCTTCGTCTGGAAGAGGTCGAAGTCTTTTTCCTCGGCCGACAGGTAATCCTTGTCGACGAGCACGTTTCGTAAGTCGACGAGGAAGGACGGGTCATCGGTCACCTTGTATTGCGCAAGACAGCGCTTGATCTGCGCCGTCTGCGATTCGCGGTGACGGATGAAGCTGTTGATGAAATAGGGTTTGGCCTGGAGCGCCATCGCCGTCTGGTAGGGCTCGAACATCAGCGTGAAATTGACGCGATAGCCGTTCTCGCGCATCAGCAGCGCGAGCTGGTGGCCGCGCAACAGATCCGCGGTCGGGCCCTGATCGTAGCGGCGGTGGAACTTCTTGTCGCCGGCAAGGAGTTCGCCGACATTTCCCGCGTTGACCGAGCCCGTGTGCGGCACCTTGATGACGACGCGATACGGGGAGAGCATCTCGCGGAATTTCGCGGCCTCGTCGAGAAGCTTCTGCACGTCGGATTCGAAGGGGTTGTCGAGTTCGACGCTGATGTCGCAGCCCGGCCCGAGAATCCTGCCGATTTCGAGCATGACCTCGTCGCGGTTCTTGAAGTGGCCGCCGACGTTCGCTTTCGGGTTGTTGATGAAGAGGTCGTAAATGATTCCCGGATTGCACGTGAGATTGCCGAGCAAATCCTTGATCGGCGCGACTTCATACGGGTTCGCGCTGTCCGCGGAGAAGAGGAAATCGGTCGGTCGCTTCTGGCCGTTCTTGTCGTAGGAGATGTCCCGGACGAGGTCGACCTCGACGAGTCCGTCGCTCTTGACCGCGAATTCGAGCTTGAAACCCGCCGGCGTTTCGTTCTCTGGCACCTTGAAATAATCGATGACCTCGCGGAAATTGCGCGTCACGCCGATGCATCGCGCGACCGCCGACAAATCCTTGTAGGACTGGAAAGAGAGCGGCAGATCGAGCACGTGGGCAAGATACTTGTCGGCCCCTGGCGCGGTCCTGGCGCCAGAGACGCTGCCCGCCCCTGCGATCACGCTGCCTATCGTCGCGCGCGTCGCCATCTCGAGCGGGCGCATCCGTCCCAGACGCTCGTCCTCGTAAGCCAGGCTACCGGCCGGACGATGCAAGCCGATGTCAATACCGTAATTTATAGATCCCATGTCTATCCCACTCCCGTCACTTGGCATTTGAACGAAACGAACGAAATGAACGCTGCTACCGAACGAATCCTAGGCGGAATATCGATACCTGCATAATTGTTGTTTTATATGAATTGATCTTAATTCCAGTATCGCCATCGGCCGGCGGCAGACCCTGGGCCTAAACTTCCCGGCGCGCCGCCTTTCTCATCAAGGCCACCGTCTGCTCAAGGCTCGGCAGGCAGAGCTGTTCCATGCGCCGGGACACGGGCAGCGGGATATCGAGCGCGTTGATGCTTGCCGCGGGCGCGTCGAGATAATCGAACCAGCGCTGCTCGCAGACGCGGATGAGCTTGGGCCCGATCGCGTTGCACGCCTGCGCTTCCTCGACGGTCATCAGCGCGCCGGTCTTCTTCAGCGAGCGGCCGATGGCTTCAAAGTCCATCGACGCATCATCGAGCGTGCGCAGGTCGATCACCTCGGCGGAAAGTCCTTCCTTCTCAAGCTGCGCCGCCGCGCGCTCGGCAAGGCGCACGCCCCAGCCGTAGCTCAGCACCGTCACATCGCTGCCTTCGCGCCGCACCGCGGCCTTGCCGATCTCGACGACGTGGTCCGGGGGCCCCTCGGGGATCTTCCCCGACTCGCCGTAGAAACCATGGTGCTCGACGAACAGGGTCGGGCTCTTCAGCTTCATCGCCGCGTTGAACAGGCCGATGTAGTCGAACGAAGTCGTCGGCACGACGATGCGCCAGCCCGGGAACATCGAAAAGAGCGCCACCGGATCCATGCTGTGCTGCGCCCCGTAGCCCAGGCCCGCGGCGACGCGCGTGCGGCAGATCAACGGCACCGAGACATTGCCGCCGTAGATGTGGCCGAGCTGGCCGATCTGGTTGAAGAGCTGGTCGGCAGCGACGAGACCGAAGCTCGAGAACATCAGCTCGACGACGGGATGCAAACCGTTCATTGCGGCGCCGCCGGCGATGCCGCAGAAACCGCCTTCGGTGATCGGCGTGTTGCGCACGCGGCCCGGATAGATCTTGGACAGGCCCTTGGTCGCGCCGTAAGCGCCGCCGCCCATGTTGCAGACTTCTTCGCCCATGACGACGACCGCGGGGTCTTTTTCGAGCCAGCGCCCGGTGACTTCGCTGATCGCATCGGGGTATTTGATGTCGCGCGTGCACGCGCAGTCGGCGGCCTCGACAAACGGACCGATCAGCGCGACGCCTTCGTCGCGCAGGCCGTGCGGCGCACTCGCCGCGGTCGGCCAGAGCTCCTCGCGAATCGCCTTGGCGCCAGCGGCGTTGATCGTCATCACTTCGGCAGTGGCGGCCTCGACCGAGGCCTGCGCCTGTTCCTTGAGCTTCGCGATGTCCGCGTCGCTGACCTGGCGCTGACGCAGCCGGGCCTCGAACTGCGTAAGCGGATCGCGCGCGTGCCACTGCGCCTCCTCGTCCTTGCTGCGGTAGCCGAAAGCGCTGCCGGGGATGCCGCCGGCGTGGTGGTAGTGCCGCCAGGTGTCGATTTCGAGGAAGCACGGCAGGTTCTTGCGGTCGGCGACGATGTGCTCGATCGCCAGCTTGACCGAGAGCGGGTCCATGCCGTTAACCTGGAAGCCCGGCATGCCGTAGGCCGCCGCCACATGCGAGAGCTGCTTCGCCGAGCAGCCGTCGTCGCGCGAGGTCCCGACCGCGAAGTGGTTGTTCTCGATCGCGTAAATGATCGGCGCGTCCCACAGCGAGGCGATGTTGCACGACTCGTGGACGACGCCCTGATAGACGGCGCCGTCGCCGTAGAAGCAGACCGTCACCCAGTCCTCGCCGCGCATGTGATCGGCCCAGGCGACCCCGGTTGCCGGTGGCACGCCGCCGCCGACGATGGCATTGGTGCCGGCAACGCCGATCTCCTTGTTAAAGAGGTGCATCGAGCCGCCGCGCCCGCCGCTGCAGCCGCCGGCAAGTCCCATGATCTCCTTGAGCAGCGTCAGCACATGCGCCTGCATTTCGCCCGTCAGCCCATCGCGCAAGGGATCGTAGCCTTCCGGCGCGACCGCGCAGAGCGCCTTGGCGAGGTACTGGTGGTGCGCGCGGTGCGTGCCGCCGATCTTGTCCTGGCGACGCAGCGCGAGACCGGCACCGACGGCAATCGCTTCCTGGCCGACGCTGGTATGCACGGGTCCGTTGACGAGCCCTTCGTCTTTGAGGGCGAGCAACTTCATTTCGAAGGCGCGAATCAGCGTCATCTGCTGATACATCCAGAGCAGTTCTGAAAGCGGCAGCGCCGCCCAGTCCTTGTCTTCTACCGCGAGCGCCCGTTGCGGCGGGGGGGAGGGGATATTATTTTCGTTCATGCGATTCTCTGTAGACTCTCTTTTGTGATCGGTCGGTAAAGGTCGAGGCGCGTCGCTCAGCCCACATAGACGGCTTTGCGCTCGACAAAAAACTCAAGGCCGGTCTTGCCGTTCTCGGGCACACCGAAGCCAGACTCTTTCCAGCCGCCGAAGGGAAGCTCCGGCGTCTTGAAACCGCTGTGAATGTTCACATGCGCCATGCCGGCGTCGATTTCGCGCACGTAGCGCATCGCGGCCGCAAGGTCATTGGTGAAGATCGACGAGGACAGGCCGTAAATCGAGTCATTGGCAAAGGCGAGCGCTTCGTCGAGGTCGGTGACCTGCGTGAGCGCGACGACCGGGCCAAAGATTTCCTCGTAAAAGATGTCCATTTCGCGCGTCACCGCGTCGAACACCGTCGGCAGGATGTAGTAGCCCTGTGCGTTCTCCGATACGCCGCCAAAGCGCAGCCGCGCGCCTTGCGCCTTTGCTTTCGCGATCGCCGCGGAGATCCCTTCGAACTGTTGCGGCCCGGCCACGGGCCCCATCGCCGTCGCCTCGTCGAGCGGGTCGCCGACCTTCATCGCCGCACAGCGGGCGAGGAGTTTGGCGGTGTAGGCCTCGGCGATTTCCGGCACCAGCAGCACGCGGCTCGTCGAAGTGCACCATTGCCCGGAGCAGCCGAAGCCGGCCTTGACGGTGGCCTCGACGGCGGCATCGAGGTCGGCGTCAGCGAGCACGATGAGCGCGCTCTTGCCCCCGAGCTCGAGCTGTGTGCGCGTGAAATCGGCAGCTGCCATGACCTGGATCTTGCGGCCGACCTCGGTCGAGCCCGTAAACGAGATCGCACGCACCTTTGGATGCGTGATGAGTTGCTTGCCGAGCGCGCTGCCAAGCCCGGTGACGCAGTTGAAGACGCCTGCCGGCAGACCCGCCTGTTCGAACAGCTTGGCCATGAAAACCGCCGACCACGGGGTAAAGCTCGCCGGCTTGAAGACGACCGTGTTGCCGGTGAGCAGCGCCGGCAGCGTCTTGCGGCACATCACGTTCATCGGGTAGTTCCACGGGCTGATGACGCCGATGACGCCGAGCGCGTGCAACTGCTCCCAGGCCGTGACGGTGCCTTCCGCACGCGGTGCCGACTGCCCGGCAAAGAGACTCATCTGCTGCAGATGATGCCGGCCCTCGAGCAGCGCGGAGTCCACCTCGCCGCGCGATTCGGCGAGGGTCTTGCCGTTCTCGAGTGCCACGATGCGGGCGAGCTCCTCGCGTGCGCCCGCGAGCGCGTCGAGGAAGCGCGCGACGATCGCCTGCCGTTGCCCGACCGGGGTGCGGGACCAGGTCTTGAACGCCGAGGCCGCGGCAGCGATCGCCTTTTCGACGTCTTCGGCGGTCGATGCCTGCGCCCGGTTGAGAACCGATCCGCGCTGCGCCGGATTCTCGTTGACGAAGGTCTCACCCGATGCGCTTTCGCACCAAATCCCGTTGATGTAGTTCTGCAAAATGTCGCTCATTGGTTCCCTGATCCTTTTTGTTGACTGGCCGGAAGCGCGACCGCGCTTCCGGCAGCTGGGTCGCTAGCCCTCGACGCCACCCGGTGTTTGCCGCAGCTCGATGACTTCGCCGTCCGGACCCTCGAAATAGACGATCCAGACGCCCGGGCGGAACTCGACCGGTTCGGACAGAAACTTGACGCCGTGTGCGCGCAGCGCTGCGTAATCGGCGCGCGTATCGGTTGAAGTCAGTCCCATGTGAATCCATCCGTGGTCCGCCTGGCAGCTGGCGTCGTCCTGCGCCCGGCCGCGTGGCTCGGCGTACTCGAACAGCTCGAGCATGCGGCCGTCCAGCAAGAGGTGCGCCACGCGCGCGCGGCAGCGCGGCATCGCGACCACCGTCCCGAGATCGCTCTCGGGCGCGCAGTTGAGAATGCGCAGGAGCTTGAAGCCGATGCGCTCCTGGTAGAAAGCCAGCGAGCGCTCGAGGTCGGCGACGCTGAGTCCAATATGCTCGATTCCCTTGATCACTTTCGTCCCTCTCGATTTTCAGCTGAAGAAAAGCCCTGGAAGGACGAGCGTAAACCACGGGAACGCCGTGATGATGAACAGTCCGACGAGCAGACAGATGAGGTAGGGCATGAAGGGCACGATCGATTTTCCGATGTCGAGCTTGGCAAAGGCGCAGGCGATGTACATGCCCATGCCGAGCGGCGGCAGGAAGAGCCCGATCCCCAGGGAGGCGATCACCAGGATGCCGAAGTGCAGCTGGCTGACGCCAAATTGCGCGCACAGCGGCAGGAAGATCGGCACCAGAATCAGCATCGCGGGAAGCCCTTCGAGGATGCAACCGATGAGGATGAACGAGAGGTTGCACAGCAGCAGGAACACCAGCGGCGAGCTCGAGAGATGGATGATCAGTTGCCCGACCATCTGCGGGACCTGCGCGATCGACAGGATCCAGGAGAGGATCGAAGCGGTGCCGACGAGGAACATCACGCTGCCGGTCATGATCGAGGCCCGGAGCAGGATCGGGACGAGGTCCTTCCACTCTATTTCGCCGTAGACGAACTTGCCGAGAATGAAGGCGTAGAGCACGGCGATCACCGAAATTTCGGTCGGCGTCGCTGCGCCGCCGATGATGCCGCCCAGGATGATCACCGGCAGCATCAGCGGAACGATGGCGCCGCCCGTGGCCTTGACGACTTCCTTGAACGTCGCCTTTTCATCGACCGGGATATTCGCCCTGACGGCCTGATAGTAGATCAGCGCCATGATGCAAAGCGAGAGCACGATCGCGGGCAGGAAGCCGCCCATGAACAGGGCGCCCACCGAGATGCCGGTCATTCCGCCGAGGACCACCATGAGGATGCACGGCGGCACCAGAATTCCCATCGCGGTCGCCGCTGAAACGATTGACACGCAGGTCTCCGCCGAGTACCCCGCTTTCTTCATCGCCGGGATCAGCAGGGAAGCGATCGCCGAGACGTCGGCCACCGTCGAGCCCGAGATGCCGGAAAAGAAGTATTCGGCGACGACGACGACCATCCCCAGACCGCCGCGGATATGGCCGACCAGAACTTTTGCGAGCGCGACGAGCCGCACCGTCACGCCGCCGATATTCATGAGTTCGCCGGCCAGGATAAAGAAGGGCACGGCGAGGAGCGGAAAGGAATCGACGCCGCCGAAGAGACGGGTATGCGTCACGACGAGCGGGATTTTTCCCTGCAAGACCAAGAACTGCAGGGCACCGATGCCGATGGCAAACGCAATGGGCATGCCGGCGGCGATAAAAACGAAAAAGGAAATGAGCATCACGGCAACGAGATTGCCGCCCGAGAAGCCGCCTCGGCCGAAAACGAGGTACATCACTGCGCAGAACGCCACCGAGGCGAGAAAGGAAACGATCAAAACCCTTCGCTCCAGGGTCAACGCGCGAATCACGAGATAGACGGCCATCATGGTGCCGGACAAGGCTATCGCCGCATAGAGATAGGAGAAGGGGAGCAGCATCACCGGCGTCAGATCGGTCGCCGTTTTCTGCGTCATCAGCACGCCCATGTAGGCGAGATAGATGCAGAAGTACAGAATCAGGAAATTGGCGATCGCCGTGACGTAAGCTCTCGCTTTCGGCTTGAACAGGCTGTGCAGCAGCGTCTCAACCGAGATATGGCCATTTGTCTTGAGCGCGAGGAAAGCGCCCATGAACGAGATCCAGATGAACAGCAGGCGCGCCAACTCCTCTGTCCAGTCGATCGGACTGTTGAAAAGATAGCGGCTGACGACCTGGATAAACACGGCCACGTTCAATGCGACCATGGCAATGGCGACGAGCCAGTCGAAGATTTTCTCCAGGGGTTTCTGGAAGGGCATCACCCATGCGATGCCATTGGCATCAGGCGAAGGCGCGTCGGCGTGATTCTGCAAGGACTCCATTATCTAAACACCTTTCTTGTCGCGTGAAGACGTGTACACAAGCAGAGAGGATTCACCAAAGGAGGCGAATCCTCTCCGTTTTGCTCCTGCCTAGCATTCCTGCCTGGATCTGTACGGGTCGAAATTAATTGCTCTTGCCGTAGAGTTCCGTTCTGGATTTGTCGATCTCTTTGAAGAGTTGATCAATCCATTTCTGCGGAACCTTCGTCTTCACCCATTCGAGCACGCGCGGCTGCGTTGCCTTGGCGAAGGCATCGAGCTGAGCCGGCGTCGGGACATAGATTTCCATCCCTCTCTTGCGCAGCTCTTCGACGCCAACGGCCGACGTGTACTGCTGCATGCCTCTGTGAACGAGACCGCCGATGATCGCTGAATCTTCGACGATGCGACGCAGATCCTTCGGCAGCTTCTGCAGGAAGGCATCATTGATGAAGGTAAAGTCGATGCTATAAACGTGTCCGTCGAGCGTCAGATACTTTTGCACCTCGTAGAACTTCATGGCCTGGATCAGCGAAACCGGGTTCTCCTGGCCATCGACCACTTTCTGCTGCAATGCCGTGTAAGTCTCGGCCCAGGCAACCGGCGTCGGCGAGGCGCCGAGCGCGCGAACCATCTCCATGTGGGCAGGGTTCTCCATGGTGCGGATCTTCATGCCCTTCATGTCCTCGGGCTTCTGAATGGGGCGAACCCGGTTGGTGAAGTTGCGGAAGCCGTTTTCGGTAATCGTCAGGTTCTTGACACCGGTCTTCTTGCGCATCTCTTCCATCAGGTCCCTGCCGAAAGGACCATCGAGGACTTTCCATGCGAGCGGGGCCGACTCGAAGAGATAGGGGATACCGAGCACGAGGATTTCCGGGAAGATGCCCGGAACCGTACCCTCGCTGACGTTGCACATCTCGACCGTGCCCATCTTGACGGCTTCAAGCTGTTCCCGCTCGGAGCCGAGCTGGTTGGCCGGGTAGATCTCGACCTTGATGCGCCCGTTCGATGCGCTCTCGACCAGGTTCTTGAAGGTCACCGCATCGCCGTGCGCCGAGCCGACGATCGGGTCAGGTGGGTCACCGTGCGCAAACTTGATAACGATGGGATTTTCGGCAGCAGACACCGGACCTGAAGCAAACACCGACAGACTGACGGCTAAGCACGCGAGCATTGCCGCAAATGGCTTTTTCATGAGCACCCCCCTGGTTGAATTATTTACAGAAGCTTCCCGCCGCTCATTCCCCCATTGCATGTACCGCGAGCGAACGCTACGGCTGCTAAGCAGAACCATGCTAGGCGCAAAGCCCCTGAATGCATAATTGTTCTTTTGTATGAACCGATCTCAATTTCGATATTGAGGTCAAACGACTGCGCGTCCGGCTTCGGCGCGAGGCCGGACGGGTTGCTGGCCGACCGGGCCAGCTACCTGGACACGCGTACGCTCGCGTCAGCGCGGCGATGCAAGTCCGGGAGAAGTTCCAGACCCAGCCCGGGCTTGTCACTGAGGCTTATCATGCCCTCTTTGACGGTGGGCAGTTCGGTCACGAGTTCCTTGTACCAGCCGGTATAAAAAGCGCGCACGCTTTCCTGGATCAGCGCATTGGGCGCATGCAGCGACAAGTGCGTGGACGCCGCCCAGATCACGGGACCGGTGCAGTCGTGCGGCGCCACCGGGATTTGCCAGGCGTCGGCCATGGCGGCGATCTTGCGCGCCTCGGAGAGGCCGCCGCACCAGCCGAGGTCGAGCATGGCGACGCCGGCGACGCCGGTCTCAAAGTAATCCTTGAAGCCCCATTTGTAGCTCAAGGTTTCGCTCGCGCAGACGAGGGCATCGCAGTCCCTGGCGTAGGCCTTGAGCAGATCGAGGCTGTCCATCCGGATCGGATCTTCGTGCCAGAAGGTATTGAAAGGCTTCAAGGCACGCGCGATCTTCTGCGCCATCGGCACCCGCCACAGGCTGTGGAACTCGACCATGACGTCCATTTGCTCGCCCACCGCGCGGCGAATTTTGCGGAAGGGCTCGAGCGCCGCATCAAGGTCGGCCGGACTGATGTACTGGCCATCGCTTTTCTCGGCCGCCGGGTCGAACGGCCAGATTTTCATCGCGGTGATGCCTTCGCTCAACAAGGACTCGGCGAGCTCGTCGGCACGGTAGAGAAAACCCTCGAGATCCTCGTAAGGCCCGGCGCCCTGCCCCAGACCCCAGTTGGCGGTGTCCTGATTGACGGTGTTGCGCACATACTTGTAGCCGGCGCAGGTGTTGTAAACGCGAATCGCATCGCGGCTCTTGCCGCCGAGCGCGGTGTGCACCGGCATGCCGGCGGCCTTGCCGAAAATATCCCAGAGCGCGATATCGACGGCCGAGTTGCCGCGCGTTTCGGCCCCGGCGCTGCGCCAGCCCAAATAACCCATGAGGTTTTTGTTGCGGGCTTCGATGGCGAGCGGGTCCTTGCCGAGCAGCTTGGGCGCGACCCAATCGTGCAGATGCGCTTCCACCGCCTGCGCGCCCATGAAGGTTTCGCCGAGCCCGACCAGGCCCTCGTCGGTATGGAGGCGCACCCAAAGGATGTTGGGAAATTCGCCCAGACGAATCGTTTCAAGCTGCGTTATTTTCATGCTTCGCTTCACTCGTGTTTGACGGGTCCCGCTCAGGATGCGTCGGCAAAGGCGGCCCCAGCGGATGTCCGGGGAACCGTCCTCCGCCTTGACCGGCGGCGATCAGTCCATGACGAGGCCACCGTTCACGTCGATGATCTCTCCGGTGATGTAACGCGCCTTATCCGAGGCCAGGAAGGCGACGGCATTGGCCACGTCCTGCGGCTCGCCGTATTCCTTCCAGGGAATTTTCTCGGCGAAAGCGCGATTTGCCTCTTCGCCCCAGATCGCCGTCATGTCGGTGGCGATCGGTCCCGGCGCCACGGCATTGACGTTGATCTTGAACGGCGCCGCCTGCAGGGCGAGCGATTTGGTGAAGCAGATGACGCCAGCCTTCGACGCCGAGTAGTGCGCGCCGGCGACGATGCCGCCGATCTTGCCGGCGGCCGAGGCGATCGAGACGATCTTGCCGCTCTTCTGCTCTTTCATGACGCGGAAGGCCTCCCGGCTCATCAGGAAGGTGCCGCGCATATTGACCGCGAAGATGCGGTCCCAATCGGCGACGGTGATGTCGAGGATCGGCAACTCGCGGCCGATCGCCGCGTTGTTCACGAGGATGTCGATCGTCGGCGAGAGCGCCTTCACCGCTTCGTACAAGGCGAGCACCGAAGCCTCGTCGGCGATATTGACTTCGATCGCCACCGCCTCACCCCCTTGCGCCTTGATCGAAGCCGCGGTCTCGCGCGCCCTGGCGATCTCCATATCAGCCACCACGACGAGGGCGCCGGTCGCCGCGAGCGTCTCGCAGATCGCCTTGCCGAGCCCCTTGGCTCCGCCGGTGACAATAGCAGTCTTGTTCATGTGTTCTCCGTTAGCGTCTCAAGCGCCTGCGATTATGTTCAGCAAACCCATCCAGTGCAAATTGTGAATTCGTATGATTCGATCCCAAATCGAGTATCGCTGATCGAAGACGCCTTCAATGCCGCACGCCGCGATCCGGTTTTGCCGGCCGCCGCCAGCCGAACCACGCGATGATCGCGGCGACGCACTGAACGCCGATGACGGCCGCAATCGACCCCGGCCAGCCGTGCGTTTCAAAGGCAAAGCCGGCGATCGCCGCGCCCGCCGCGCCGCCCGCGTAGTAGGCGAGGTTGTAGAGGCCCATCGCGAGCGAGCGGCCTTCGCTGACCGAGTCGGCGATGAAGCTGATCGTCGCGCCCTGGCACAGGAAAGTGCCCGAAGACGAGATCGCGAGGCCGCAGACGACCGCCGGCAGCGAGGGCACGAGCGTCAGCAGCAGGCCCGAGGCCGAGATCGCGAGCGCACAGAGCAACGAGCGCCGAAAACCGATGCGGACGATGAAGCGCCCGCCGAGCGGCGTCACGACGACGCCGAGGAGATAGACCGCGAAGATGTTCGCAAGCCCGGCCGACGAAAGATTAAAGGGCGGCGCGGCGAGCAGGACGTTCACGTAGGTGAAGCTGCCGACGAGCGCGAAGAGCACGCAGAAACCCACGCCGGCCGCGGCGATCAGCCGCCGGTTGCGCAGGTGGCCGGCGAGCGTGCGCACGGCCTTGCCGACGTCGCGATTGGGAACGAAATGCCGCGATCGCGGCAAGCGCCACAACGTCAGCACGGCCCCTGCGAAATTGAGGATCGCGAGCGTCAGGAAAGCGCCGCGCCAGCCGAAGAGATCGCCGGCGTGGCCGGTGATGAAGCGGCCGCAGAAGCCGCCCATGACGGTGCCGCCGACGTAGATCGTCGTCATGCGCGCGACGCTGGCGGCGTCGAACTCCTCGGCGATATAGGCGATTACGACGACGATGCCGGGGATGAAAAGCCCCTGCACGAAGCGCATCGCGACGACCATCGCGAGCGTGTCGGCCGCCGGGATGAGCGCCGTCGGCACGGTCAGCGCAAACAGCGAGAAGCACAGGATCAGCCTGCGCCCGAGCGCGTCCGAGAGCATGCCGATGAAGGGCGAGACGAGCGCCACCGCGAGGACGGTGGCGCCGACGGTCGCTCCCGCCTCGACCGGCGAAGCGTGAAAGTCCGCCATCAGGAGCGGCAGCACCGACTGCATCGAGTAGACGTTGAGAAACGCGAAGAAACCGATCAGCCAGATGATCGGCCAGGGAGGCGTGACCGACGCAGGGTCACCGCTGTGCTCGGGGCGCATGGGAAGAAAGGCTTTGCGGAGAGGATGCCGATGCTGCGAATAGTACGGCAATCGACGGCAATCAGCCGAGGCTGTATTCGCGGCGAGCCGGCGCAGCACGCTGTTCGCCATTGCGCCGGCGGCGTTCGCGGCCGGGCGCCGGGCTCTTGACAGAAAAATTGAACCGGTTCAATATCAGGCCCGCGTTCTCCATTTCCAGACATCGTTTCCAGGACTCCTCATGAACAAAGTGATCTCCTTCGAACAGGCCGCGCAGCTCGTCCGCGACGGCGACGTTGTCGCCATCAGCTCGTCGAGCGGCCTCAACCTGCCGAACCGGATGCTCGAGGCGCTCGGCGAGCGCTTTGCCGCTGAACAACATCCGCGCGATCTCACGGTGCTGAGCCCGATCGCCGCCGGCGACCTCTACGGCCAGCCCGGCATCAATCACCTGGCGCGCCCGGGCATGATGAAGACGATCTACGGCGGGTCCTACCCGAGCGGCCCCTCGTCGGTGCCGATGCCGCCGATCTGGCATCTCATCGTCGACAACGGCATCGCCGCGTACAACCTGCCTTCCGGCATTCTTTTCGATATGCTGCGCGACGCCGCGGCGAAGCGTCCCGGCGTGCTCTCGAAGGTCGGCATCGACACCTTCGTCGATCCCGATCGCGAAGGCGGCGCGATGAACGCCCGCGCGGCGGCCGAGCCCTTCGTCAGGAAAGTCAGCTTTGAAGGCGACGAATGGCTGTTCTTCCCGGCCATCGCCCCGCGCGTTGCGATCATTCGCGCCACCACCGCCGATGAGCGCGGCAACCTGTCGTTCGAGCACGAAGGCGCGCTCCTCGGCGCGATGGACGTAGCGCTCGCCGCGCGCAACTGCGGCGGCATCGTCATCGCGCAGGTCAAGCGCGTCGTCCGTGCCGGGTCGATCAAGCCGCAGGAGGTGCGCGTGCCGGGAACGCTGATCGACCACATCGTCGTCGATCCGGCGCAGTGGCAGGCGACGCAGATTCCTTACGATCCGGCGATGAGCGGGGAAATCGCCTGCGCCGACGAGACCTTCGAACTGCAGCCCTGGGGACCTGAAAAAGTCATCGCGCGGCGCGCCTCGTGCGAACTGGCGTCGGGGTCGGCCGCCAACCTCGGCTTCGGCATCTCGGTCAATGTCCCGCGCATCCTGCTCGAGGAAGGCCTGCACGGCGAAGTGACCTGGGTCATCGAGCAGGGCGCCGTCGGCGGCATGCCGCTGTCGGGTTACGGCTTCGGCTGCTCGGCGAACCCCGAGGCGATCGTTCCCTCGCCGAACCAGTTTACTTACTTCCAGGGCGCGGGCTTCGATCTCGGCCTGCTCTCTTTCCTGCAGGTCGGCGGCGACGGCAGCGTCAATGTTTCAAAGCTCGGCGCCAAGCCTTACCTCACCGCCGGCTGCGGCGGTTTCGTCGACATCACCTCGTACGGCAAGCGCCTCGTTTTTTCAGGCTTTTTCACCGCCGGCGCGAAGCTCGAAGTCGGCAACGGCAAACTGACGATTCTCGAGGAAGGCAAGACGAAGAAATTCGTCGCTGCCGTCGAACAGGTGACTTTCAGCGGCAAGATGGCGCGCCTACGCGGCCAGCGCATCACCTACGTCACCGAGCGCTGCGTCATCGACCTTGCGGAAGACGGCCTTGTCGTCCGCGAAATCGCGCCGGGCGTCGATCTTGAGCGCGACATCCTCGCGCAGGCGGGCTTCCCGCTCAAAGTCGATCCGGCCCTGAAACTCATGGACGCTGCGATCTTTACCGACGCGCCGTTCAAGCTCAAACTCAAGGGCAAAGCGCAATGACCGAAGGCGAAGGCAGCATCACGCTCGCGATCGACGGGCCGATCGCGACGGTCACGATCGACCGCCAGAAGAAGCTCAACGCGCTCACCCCCGAGATGATCGAGACGCTCGCGCAGATCGCGAGCGAGCTTGACGCCGACCGGGTCGTTCGCTGCGTCATCCTGACCGCGGCGGGCGAGAAGGCATTCTGCGTCGGCGCCGACATCAACGCCTGGTCGGCGTACTCGCCACTCGACATGTGGCGGCGCTGGGTCAGGCGCGGCCACCAGGTCTTCGACCAGTGGGCGCGCCTGCGCGTCCCGGTGATCGCGGCGATCAACGGACACGCTTTCGGCGGCGGCCTCGAACTTGCCGTCCTCGCCGATATCCGCATCGCGACCGCGCAAGCGGCTTTTGCGCTGCCCGAAGCGAAGATCGCGACCTGCCCGGGCTGGTCGGGAACGCAGCGCCTCGTTGCGCTGATTGGCGCAAGCCGGGTCAAATACCTGGCGCTCACCGGGACGCGGATCGACGCTGCCGAAGCCTACCGCATCGGCATCGTGCACGAATGCATCGAGGGCGGCGCGGCCGAAGTCATGCGGCGCGCGCGCGAACTCGCCGCAGGCATCTCTGCGATGGCGCCGGTGTCGGTGCAACTCGTCAAACAGGTGATCGACGCGGGCGAAGGCCAGGGGCTGGCGGCGGCGCTCGAAACAATGGCCGGCGCGCTCGCCGCGACGACCGAGGATGCGGCCGAGGGCCTCGCGAGCTTCCGCGAGAAACGCGAGCCGAAGTATCGCGGCAAATAGGCACAAGCCTGCACGCGCAGGCTTGCCTGATCACGACGGGGGGATTTTCGATGACGGCAATAACGCGGCTCACGGTGGGCGAAAGCGTCGAGTTTTGCAAGGCGATCTCGACGAACGACATCGACCTTTTCGCGCAGATCAGCGGCGACTTCGACCCGATCCACGTCGACGACGATTACGCGAAAACGACGGCTTTCGGCCGGCGCATCGCGCATGGCGGTCTCGTCATGTCGCTGCTCTCGACGACGGCCTCGCTGATGTCGCGCCGCTCCGCCGAGCGCGGCACGCCGGGCCGACCCGTTTCGATCGGCTACGACCGCATCCGCTTTTTAAAACCGGTTTTCGCCGACGATACGCTGACCGCGCACTACACGATCTCAAGCGTCGACGACGAGGCCGGGCGCACGCAGGCAAGCGCCGAAGTGCGCAACCAGCACGGCGACCTTTGCCTCGTCGGCACGCACGTCATGAAGTGGGTGATGCCCACGGCCGCGCCGACCGCTCTCCCCGGGCGCTGAGCCTCGCTCGAGGCCGCGGCTCAGGGCTCAGCCGAGCGCGGCGGTGAGCTGCGGAACGAGTTCGAAGAGGTCGCCGACGAGCGCGTAGTCGGCCGACTGAAAAATCGCCGCCTCGGGGTCCTTGTTGATCGCGACGATCACCTGGCTGTCCTTCATTCCCGCCAGATGCTGGATCGCGCCCGAGATGCCGACGGCGATATAGAGCTGCGGCGCGACGATCATCCCGGTCTGCCCGACCTGCAGTTCGTTCGCGACAAAGCCCGCGTCGACGGCGGCGCGCGAAGCACCAAGCGCGGCGCCGAGCTTGTCGGCCAGGGGCTCGAGCAGGGCGTGGAAGTTTTCGCCGCTGCCAAGGCCGCGTCCACCGGCGACGACGACTTTGGCGGCGGCGAGCGCGGGCCGCGCCGATTGCGTCAGCGCCCGCGAGACGACCCGGCTTTTCCCCTGGTGGGGCCCAGCGCTGATCGGCTCGATCGTCGCGGCGGCGCCCGTCCCTGCCGCCGCCGCGTCGAAAGCCGTCGTGCGCACGGTCATCACCTTGACGGCGTCGCCCGATTCGACGGTGGCAAGGACGCTGCCCGCGTAAATCGGTCGCACGAAGCGATCGGGCGCGACGATCGCGATCACTTCGGAAATCTGCGCGACGTCGAGCAGCGCCGCGACGCGCGGCAGCAGGTTCTTGCCGGCGCTCGTCGCCGCGGCCAGAACGTAGCCGTAGTCGTAGCGCTCGTCCCCCTGCCCGGCAGTGACGAGTTCGACGATGCGCGCGGCGACGTTCTCGGGCGCCTGGTCGGCGTAAGCCGGCGCGTCGGCGACGAGGACTTTCGCGACGCCGGCAATCGCCGCTGCGGCTTGCGCGGCGCCGGCGCAGTCGCTGCCGGCGACGAGGACGTCGATGGGGACTTGTGCGCCGATCGCTGCGCCTATTTTGGCGGCAGCGGCGACCGCGTGGCGCGTCGCGGCTTTGACGCCGGCGTGGTCGTGTTCGGCAATGACGAGGATTTTCATCTCAAATGACTTTCGCTTCGTTCTTAAGTTTCTCGACGAGTTCGGCGACATCGGCGACCCTGACGCCGGCGGCGCGCCGGGGCGGCTCGGCGACGAAGAGCGTTTTCAGGCGCGCGCTGATATCGACGCCGAGCGCTTGAGGCGTTAGCGTCGCGAGCGGCTTCTTCTTCGCCTTCATGATGTTTGGCAGCGTCGAGTAGCGCGGTTCGTTGAGGCGAAGATCGGTGGTGACGACGGCGGGCAGCGTCACGCTGACCGTCTCGACGCCGCCGTCGATTTCGCGCGTGACGAGCGCCGATTGTTTGTCCTCCGCAATCACGAGCTTCGAGGCAAAAGTCGCCTGCGCCCAGCCCATCAGCGCCGCGAGCATCTGCCCGGTCTGATTGGCGTCGTCGTCGATCGCCTGCTTGCCGCAGATCACGAGCTGCGGTTTTTCCTCAAGGCAGACCGCGCGCAGCAGCCGCGCGACCGCAAGCGGCTGCAATTCGGGCAGGTCCGCTGGCGTTTCGATCAGGATCGCGCGATCGGCGCCGAGCGCCATCGCCGTGCGCAGCGTTTCCTGACAGGCCGCGCCGCCCGCCGAGACCGCGACGATTTCGCTCGCGATGCCCGCTTCCTTGAGGCGAACCGCTTCCTCGACGGCAATCTCGTCGAAGGGGTTCATCGACATCTTGGCGTGCGCGATATCGACGCCGCTGCCATCGCTCTTGACGCGGACTTTGACGTTGTAATCGACGACTCTTTTGACCGGAACGAGGATTTTCAAAAACTTCTCCAAAAAACTAAGAAACCGCTTTCAACACAGAGAACACAGAGACACAGAGACCACAGAGAGAGGCAAAAAGTTGAGTCAGACCCGAAAAACCTCTGGAGCCGCTCCCATGCCGCTCAGGGCTGGAGCAATTTGCGCGCGATGATGACGCGCTGGATCTGGTTCGTGCCTTCGTAGATCTGCGTGATTTTCGCGTCGCGGTAAAGGCGTTCGACCTCGTAACCGCGAATAAATCCGCTGCCGCCGAAAATCTGGATCGCGTTCGACGTCTGCGCCACCGCGGCATCCGAGGCAAAGCATTTGGCCATCGACGAGGCCATTGCCGCGTCGAGGCCGGCGTCGAGTTTCATCGCCGCCGAGCGCACGAGGAGCCGCCCGGCTTCGGCGTCTTTGGCCATGTCGGCCAGCATGAACTGGACCGCCTGGAATTCGGCGATCGCATGGCCGAACTGGTGACGCAGCTTGGCCTGCCCGATCGACGCCTCGAGCGCTGCCTGGATGATGCCGACCGAGAGCGCGCCGATGCCGACGCGGCCTTTCTCGAGCACGCTCATCATCATGTGGAAACCGCGACCTTCGACGCCGAGCAGCGCGTCCTCGGCAATCGCGACCTCGTTGAAGTTGAGTTCGCCGACTTGCGACGAGCGCTGCCCGAGCTTGTGCTCCTTGGGCCCGGGCGAGACGCCCTTGGCATGGCAATCGACGATGAAGATGCTCATGCCGCGCTTGCCCGCGGCAGGATCGGTGCGCGCCAGGACGAATGCGACGTCGGCGACCGGCGCGTTGTGGATCCACAGCTTGCTGCCATTGAGCACCCAGCCGCCGGCGCTGCGCGTCGCCGTCGTCTTCACGCCGGAAACGTCGGAACCGGCGCCCGCTTCGGTGATGCAGTAGGCGCCGCGCTGCTGTGCGCGGATCAGCGGCAAGAGCCACTGCTTCTTCTGCGCTTCGCTGCCGTAGGTGCACAGCAGCGTCGCGAGGAGTTCGACGAGGCCGCACTGGTCGGCGATCGACGCGTAGCCGCGCGAGAGTTCTTCCATGACGATGCTGTAGGCGAGGCAGTCAAGCCCGGCGCCGCCGTCGGCTTCGGGAACCATGATGCCGAACAGCCCGTTCTGCGCCATCGCTTCGTAGATGTCGCCGGCAAAAGCTTCCTCGCGGTCGAGGCGTTCGGCGTCGGGACGGATGACTTCGTCGGCGAAGCGGCGCGTCATGTCGGCGACCTGCTGGTGTTCGGTCGATAGCATCATCCTGGGTTCTCCTTGAGGTCGGCGTCCGGTCGATCGCTGAAACTGGCCAGCTGATTTTGAACCGGTTCAAATCCGGTGTCAAGCGGCGCGGCGCGGCTGCGCGATGCTGCTACGCACTCACGCTCGCCTCCCGGATTCTTCGCACGGGCCCATCAAGCCCGAACAGCCCGGCGGCCGGCAGTTTCTATTCAGCCAATTTCTCAAGTGATTCAACGACGGCGTTGGCAAACGACTCGGTTGACGCGGTGCCGCCGATATCGCATGTGCGGATTCCCTGACCGATCGTGGCGCTCACTGCCTCTTCGATCAGCGACGCTGCGGCTTTTGCCGGTGCGCAATTGTTCCGCTCACCCAGCCAGTCGAGCATCATGCGGCCGGAGAGGATCGCCGCCGTCGGATTGGCGATGCCCTTGCCGGCAATGTCCGGCGCGGTCCCGTGCGAAGGCTGGAACATCGCGTGCCTGGCGCCGATGTCGCCTGAGGGCGCCATCCCCATGCCGCCGATGAAGCCGGCCGCCATGTCCGAAATGATGTCGCCGAACATGTTCTCGGTCACGATGACGTCGAAATTCTCGGGTTGCTGCACCATCCACAGCGTCAGCGCATCGATGATCGCGTAATCGCGATGAATCTCGCCTTCGTATTTGTCGGCGATCTCGTCAAAGATTTTCTTGAAGAACGCGAACGAGCGGAAGACATTCCATTTGGCGCTGCAAGTGACCATCTTCTTGCCGTCGCGCACCCGCCCATTGCGCTTCCTGGCGAGCTCGAAGGCATAGTCGAACAGGCGCTCGGACCCCTTGCGCGTGATCACCATGGTATCGGTGGCGACCTCGTCGTAGGTATAGGTACCGCCGCCGTAGGAAGCGAAGAGACCCTCGCAGTTCTCGCGCAGGACGACAAAATCGATCGCGTTCTTGCCGGTCAATCCCGGTTTGACGCCAGGGTAGAGCTTGATCGGGCGCACGCCGGCAAAGAGCTCGAGGTCAAAGCGCAGCTTGAACATCACATGCCCGGTCACTTCGGTGCCATGCGCATCGACGACGCCCGGGATGCCGATGGCCCCCATGTAAATCGCATCGGCCGCCTTGCACTGCTGAAAGACCGATTCGCTCAAGGCGCTGCCGGTCTTGAGATAGCAGCTTGCCCCGACGGCGTAATCCTCGAATTCGAGCTCAAAACCCCCGACCGCTTTTTGCGCGGCGCGCAGAACCTTCACACCCTCTTTCAAAACCTCCGGCCCGACGCCGTCGCCGGCGAGATTTGCAATGTTGAACTTCATTCTTTGGCTTTCCTTGTAGCGTTAAGTAAGTGCCTGCCGGCTGCTATTTCGTGTCGGCAATTTTCTGGATGATCTCTTTGCCGAACGACGCCGAGTATTTTTCCCAGATCGGTTGTACCGAGGTCTTGAATGCCTGGTAATCGACCTTGTCCACGACCTGCATGTTCTTCTTCAGATTATCCAGGGCCTTGTCGTACATTTCGGCGGCAAGCTTGCGCTCATACGTCGCCACTTCCTTGGACACCTCGAGGAACATCTTCTTGTCCGCTTCGTTGAGGCTGTTCCACATGGTAGGACTCATGACGAAAAGGACCGGGCTGTAGAAGTGCCGGCTATCCGAGAAGTATTTCTGCACCTCCCACATTTTGTTCGCGTTGACGGTATCGGCAGCATTGTCATGCCCGTTGATCAGGTTCTGCTGCATCGCCGAGTAGACTTCGGCCCAGGCCATCGGCGTCGGATTCGCTCCCCACTGTTTGAAAGTATCCAGATGGATCGAGCTTTGCAGCGTTCTGAACTTGAGGCCTTTAAGATCCTGCGGCTGGACGATCGGTCTCACGTTGTTGGTGAATCCGCGAAAACCGTTTTCCCAGTAGTCGGTCGCTATAAACCCCATTTTCTTGTTCGCGGCTTTTACGAGGTCCTGGCCGATCGGACCGTCCATGACGCTGTAGGCATGCGCACGATCCCGGAAGATGAAGGGCAGGTCGAAAACCCCGAACATGGGAACCGCCGACGCGATCAGCGAGGTGTTGATGGCGGCCGCGTCGACCGAACCAATCTGCAATCCTTCCATCAAGTCGCGATCGCCGCCCAGGGTGCCGGCAAACACTTCGATTTCGTAACGGCCCTGGCTGTTCTTCTCGATCAGCTCCTTGAATTTCAGCATCGCCAGCTGATACTTGTGCTTGTCATTGTTCGTCTGCGCAAACTTGAATACTTTGGCCGCCTTGTTTCCCGGCACGGACGGCTTCGAGTCGGCCCAGGCCGGAACGGAGAGCGAAAGAGCCAATGCCGCGAAGGTCAGAATCGATAGTTTCTTCATGGTTAATCCACTCCCAAAAGATATTTGAATTGAGCGGGAACGCGACTTACTTGAGCAAGCTGGGCAGCCAAAGCGACAACTGCGGCACATAGGTGATGATGAAAAGCGTGGTGATCAGCACCCCCCAATACGGAATCAGGTCCCTCATCATGTCTTCCATGCTGATTTCGGCGAGCCTGCAGGCGACGAACAGGTTGACCCCGACCGGCGGAGTGACCATGCCCAAAGCCATGTTCACGGCGAAGATCACGCCGAAGTGGACCGGATCGATGCCGAAGGTCTGGGCAATAGGCGTCAGTATTCCGGCCAGCACGACGACGGCCGGCGCTGCGTCGAAGAACATGCCGACGACGAAAAGAAACACATTGATGATGAACAGGAACATGTACGGGCTGGAGGACATCTGCGCGAACATCAGGGCCAGATGCTGCGGGACCTGGGCGCGGGTCAGGATCCACGAGAACACTGTTGCGGTACCGATGATGAACATGATCATGCCACTCGAAATCAGCGTGTCGTTGATCGCCTTTTTGAAGCCCGCCCAGGTGATTTCGCGGTACACAACGGCGCCGACGAAAAACGCGTAAGCCACCGCGACGACCGAGGCTTCGGTTGCCGTGAAAATTCCGCCATAGATACCACCGAGGACGATGATCGGCATGAACAGGGCCCAGATGGCCTGGCGCGTCGCGGTGAAGCGCTCGCTCCAGCTGGACTTTTCGACGCCCAAATAACCTTTGCTTTTCGCAATGAAATAGGAGGCGGCGATCAGGGCGCACCCGATCAGGATGCCGGGGATGACGCCGGCCATGAAGAGATCGCCGATCGAGGTATCCGTCGCGACGCCGAAAAGGATGAAGGTGATACTGGGCGGAATGATGATGCCAAGCTCGCCCGATACCGCCTGAACCGATGCCGCGTAGGATCGGGAGTAACCGCGCGAGATCATGGCCGGGATCAGGATCGAACCCAGGGCCGCGGTCGTCGCTGAGCCCGAGCCGGAAAGGCTCGAAAATATCATCGCCGCGACGACGGTGACAATCGCTACGCCGCCGGTCCGGTGGCCCACGTAGGCACGCACCATGCGGATCAGGCGCGCCGAAATGCCGCCCTGATCCATCAGCGCGCCGGCAAAGATGAAGAAGGGCAAGGCGATCAGGGTAAAGTGATTGAGCCCGATGACCATTCTTTGCGGCAGGACGAGGAGCGGAACATTGGCCGAAACGATACCCAGCAGCCCCGACAGGCCAAGCGAAAACGCGATGGGGACGCTCAGGAGCAGGAAGACGAGCAGTCCGAAAGCGGTCAGGGCGGTCATTCGAGCACCTCTGACACTTGTTGTTCGTCGATCGTCCAGAGCTTGAACAGGTTGCCGAGCAAGTTGAGGAACATGAAGCAGCCGCCTACCGGAATAGCAAGATAGACCCAGAACATGGAGAGCCAATCTATCGTGATGCTGTACTGAATTTCAGCGACCTTTGCCATTTTCCAGCCGGCGACGATGAGGATCGCAACAAAAATCATCGCGGTCAGACTGACGCCAGTCTTGAGCAGCAGCCGCGCCTTTCCTGAAAAAAGTGAAGCGAAAGCCTCGACGGCAATCATGTGTTTCGCTTCGATCGCCAAGGTCGTGCCGAGGACGACGACCCAAACCATCAGAAAGAGCGAGCCTTCCTCGATCCACGCCCAGGATGCGTTTGACAGATAACGTGAAGCGACCGAGCCGAAAACGGAAATCGACATCGCGACCAGAAGAACTCCGCCCACCAGCCGCACCCCCCAGTTCACCCAGCTCAGCAAGTCCAGAAAGGACTGTATCCATGGATGATTCCCCTCGATCTTCTTCATTTGCACCCTGAATCTCCAGTCATTGTTGTTATCTCGTCTTGGCTGCGAGCACTTGAACAGGAAAGCGTGAAAATGGGGCTCGTTTATCAACCCGTTGCTGTTATCTCTCCCGGAACCAGGCTGTAGCGCTGCACGATCTTGGCTTCAAAAAGGCCACGCGAAGCGAGATCGAACTCATGAAAATGCGGCGTCTCGCAATGGGCAAAAAAGGCTTGTTCGTCGTCGTAGATTTCGTAGAGCAACACAAGGTTTTCGTCATCGTGAGACAAGAGGACGTCGAACCTGCGGCAACCGGGCTCATCGGCGAGCGAGCGACGGGCGTTCTCCCGGATCAGCGGCAAGAAAAGGGCGGTAGTGCCCGGCCGCATATGAAACGCAACGGTGATGATGTAAGGATTCATGGCCGCTCCCCGTTTGCTTGCCAATAGAAACGACGGACTTCAGCGAGGTGCTCTCGCATGGCGCGCTCCGCCGCGTTCGCGTCGTGCTTCGTCACCGCCTTGAAAATGCGGGAGTGGGCGCGAAAGGCTCGTTCCCGTGACGATGGCAGGGGAACCGAGGTTTCACGTTGCTCCTTGAGCCAATCGGCCATGGCCGCGTGCAAATAAATGAAGATCGGATTACGCGTCATCTCGGCCAGAACGAAATGGAAACCAACGTCGGTCTCGATGAATGCGTTGGTATCCTCCAAGGCGCTCCTGTTTCGTTCGAGCGCTGCGGCCAGCTGCGCCAGATCGTCGGCCGTCGCATTTTCCGCAGCGTGGCGGACGAGGGCGACCTCGAACATCTCCCGGGCATTCTGGAAGTTCTGAATGCCGCCCGGCGCCTGCAGCAGATGACGGATTGCTGGCGACAGTTCATTGAGCAGCGCCGATGCCGACGGCCTTGTCACCACCGCCCGCTCGCCATTCTGAATGCTGATCAGCCCCATGCGATTGAGCGCGAAGAGCGCCTCACGGACTGCCGTTCGCCCGACCTGGAAGGTCGTCATCAGCTCGCGTTCGGAGGGAAGCTGTTCGCCGAGCACGAGGCTGCCATCTCGGATCAGACCCTCGATCCGCTCGACGATCTCCTCGTAGAGTTTGCGCTTGCGAATCGGGCTGATGGCTAAGGCTGGCATGGTGTGACTGTAGACCTATCGTACCAGCGGTGCAAGGACATTCCACCGGGTAATCCCTCAAGCAATCAGGATCAAGAGGCTCGGACGTCGCATTATCTTTGTGTTCTATGCAGCGCGGGCAGTTGGCGAGGTCTTCCCAGGAAAACGCGAAGCGACCCTCTGTTTCCCGAATCGATCATAATCTCGCAGGCGACGCGGTGCCGGGCCAGGAACCGCGCTGATGGTTTACTAACGCCGGTTCGACAGCGGCGACTGAAGAGGAGCGAAGCTGCATGAGAAAACACTTGCGAGGGATCGATCATGTCGTGATCGCAATCAACGATCTCGATCGCGCTGCCGCCGATTTTCGGCGCCTCGGCTTTACGCTGACGCCGCGCGGGCGGCACACGATGGGGTCGGAAAACCATTGCGCGATGTTCGCGAACGACTATCTTGAACTGCTCGCGGTCCCGGCAGACCACCCGGTCACGCGCTATTACAGCGACTTTCTGCGGCACGGCGACGGCCTTGCCGCGCTTGCGCTGAAGACCGACGACGCCGTCGCTTGCCATACCGAACTCACCGAGGCCGGAGCCGGATTACGCGTCGATTCGCCGGTCGATTTCTCGCGCCCGGTTACCTTGCCGGAAGGCCCGCATGACGCTGCCTTCCGCATCGCGCAAGTCGACGCTGCCGAAACGCCGGGCGGGCGCGCTTTCGCCTGCCAGCATTTCAGTCGCGATGTCGTCTGGCGTCCTGAGTATCTGACGCACGCGAACGGCGTCGTTGGCCTGCATCGCATCGGTGTGCGCACCGATGCAGCGCATTCTGGCGAAGTGCGAGCGGCTTACGAACGGCTCTTTGACCGCGCCAGCGAAGGCCGTCGCGGCACGGCGGGCGACTGGGACGTGGCGACCGGCGACACGCCGATCCGTGTGTTGGCGTTGCCGGCTTCGGCGCAAGAGCAGCCTCCCTCCGTCACCGCGCGGCCCTTGCCTTGTTTCGCCGAACTCGTTTTCCGCGTTCGCTCGATCAGTGAGACCCGGCGCTTTCTTGACCAGGCGGAGATCGAAACCCTTCGGCAGGCCGACGGAACTCTGCAAGTCGTCTCGCCATCGACCCACGGCATCCTCATCGGCTTCACGGAGACCGGCGCATGACCCTCAACCCGCGCATCAAAGCATTGCAGCCACAACTCGTCGCCTGGCGCCGCGATTTCCACGCCCACCCGGAAACCGCCTTCGAGGAATCCCGTACCGCCGCACGCGTTGCCGAACTCCTGCAGTCCTTCGGCATCGAGGTGCACAGCGGCATCGGGCGGACCGGTGTCGTTGGCGTCCTGCGCGCCGGGAGCGGCGCACGCAGCATCGGCCTGCGCGCCGACATGGACGCCCTGCACGTGCAGGAAGCCAACGACTTCGCTCATCGCTCGCAAAACCCCGGCCGCATGCACGCCTGCGGGCACGACGGGCACACGACGATGCTGCTCGGCGCTGCCCGCCATCTTGCCGAAACGCGCGATTTTAACGGCACCGTGAATTTCATTTTCCAGCCCGCCGAGGAAAACGAAGGCGGTGGCCGCGCCATGGTCGAGGACGGCCTCTTCGAACGCTTCCCCTGCGAGGCCGTGTACGGCCTGCACAACTGGCCCGGCATGCCGGTCGGCGAGTTCGGCGTGATCAGCGGCCCGATGATGGCTTCGTACGATATCTTCGAGATCCTCGTCAAGGGACGCGGTGCGCACGCGGCGATGCCGCATGAGGGTAATGACCCGGTCACGCTGTCCGCGTCGCTGGTGCACGAACTTCAAACCATCGTCAGCCGCAACCTGCGCCCGGTCGATGCGGCGGTCGTCAGCGTGACGCAAATTCATGGCGGCGACACCTGGAACGTGATCCCGCCCGAGGTCGTCCTGCGCGGCACGACGCGCAGCTTCAAGCCCGAAGTGCAAGATCTCGTCGAGCGACGCATGCGGCAGGTCTGCGCGGGACTTGCCGCGACCCACGGCGCGGAAATCACGCTTCGCTACGAACGCCGCTACCCGGCGACGATCAACAGCGCAGCGGAGGCCGCTGTTGCCGCCGACGCCATGCGCAAGGTCGCCGGGGCCGACAAGGTCCATACCGACCTCGAGCCGACGATGGGCGCCGAAGACTTCGCTTTTCTGCTGCAAAAGCGTCCTGGCGCTTACGGCTGGATCGGCAATGGCCCCGGCGCAGCCGGCTGCCTGTTGCACAACCCCGGTTACGACTTCAACGACGAGATCCTGACGCTCGGCGCCAGCTATTGGGCTACTCTGGCCGAGGGAATCCTGAGACGATAAGCCAGGCTTTCCCGTCCACGTGACCGCGATGAACGCAGGCCCGGCGATGGCCGAGCCGTGTTTCCTTCTGCCGTCCGACCGGCAGGCCAGTGATCGCAGACAATGAAGTCTGCCGAATCCGGAACCCTGGAAGTTTTTAGTGGCAGGATATGCGAGCCGGAATCAGAGGACGCCGCGGTAGGCCCCGCCGTCCATAAGAAAATTCTGGCCGGTTACGTAACCTGCGTACATGCTGCACAGGAAGGCACAGGCCGCCCCGAACTCTTCGATTCGCCCGAAGCGGCCACAGGGAATGCCTTGCAATTGGCGGGCCTGCACTTCTGCGACGCTGATGTGCGAGGCTTCGGCTTGGATTTGGGTCACGGTCGCCAGACGATCGGTGGCAAACAGGCCGGGCAGGAGATTGTTGATCGTCACGCCGTGCGGCGCCACCTGGCGGGACAAACCGCCAACAAAGCCGGTCAGGCCGGCGCGAGCGCCGTTTGACAAATCGAGACCCGCCATCGGCGCCTTGACCGAGGCGCTGGTGATATTGACGATGCGGCCGAAGCCGCGGCTGATCATCCCATCGATGGTCGCGCGGATCAGCGCGATGGGCGTCAGCATATTGGCGCCAAGCGCGCGCTGCCAGTCCTCGTCGCTGAAGTGGCGGAAATCCCCGGTCGGTGGGCCGCCGGCATTGTTGATCAGAATGTCCGGCTGCGGGCACGCCGACAAAGCCGCAGCACGTCCCTGCTCCGTTGTGATGTCGCAAGCGACGGTTGCGACCTTGACCGAAAATCGTTGGCGAATCTGTTCGGCTGCTTCCTCCAACTCGATCGCGCGGCGCGCCACAATCACCAGATCCACCCCCGCTTCCGCCAGCGCCTCAGCGCATCCGCGTCCCAAACCCTGACTCGCAGCACAGACCAGCGCTTTCTTTCCATCCAGACCCAAATTCACAGCGTTTCCTTTTCAATCATTCATTGTGGGGGCGAGCGCTGCGCGGACAGCCGGGCAGTACGCTCGCTCGCCGCTCGGGAAGGCTTTACCTGCGCAGCAGCTTATCGCCCGGCAGGAGGCAGCAATCCGTCAGCGTCGGAAAATCCAGGCACACGAATCAAAGTGCGCCCGGACTTTTCCTTTTGCGCGGCAGAAGGGGTAGGAAATGTACCACGTTGTTGCTTGTTCCGTTGCGCGCGGCACGCTTGAAACGGTGCCTGTGCGCCATTTTTCGGCATCCCGGGTTTCGCTGACAGATTTGAAAGTGGTCAATCGAATGTCCGCGAAAGTGCGAAATGGCAAAGCACCCGTAACAAGTCAATGTTGAACGCAAGCGCCAGCGTTTTACCAAGCCATCCAAGTTGGAAGCCATGCGGCTGATCGAGACAGGCGGGCAGCCGACGACTGGTAGCCGCACGACTCGGCGACCCAATGACAGTTGCTCGGCCATTGCTGCCGCCGGGACACCTTCAGGGCTACGTCAGCGATGCGGCTGGTTGCTGACGGCAGCAGTTCAGGCGGGCGGGAGCCCGTCGGGAAGAATCAGGCCGAGGGCGGCAGGAGCCTCGCCACCATCGCTCGCAGTTCGGCCACTTCGTCCTCCAGCCGCGCCACCCGGTTCTCCAAATCCAACGTGACCATCGGAGAAGTCGTCTCCTGAAGAACAGCCGTGTCGGCTGGGAGCTCGCCGCAAAGCAGGTGGGCCCAGCGGTGCTCTCGGGCCCCCGGTTGCTTCGGCAGGCGAACTGCCATGGCGCCTTCCGGCCTGGCGGCAAGTTCCTCCAGATAGGCTTCCACCGAAGATGAATCCGCGAAGCGATGAAGGCGGTCGCAATTGGCGCGCAGTTCGCTCACCGTCTGGGGTCCCCGCAGCATCATCACGGCAAGCAAGGCCACGGCAGCGCCGGGGAGCTGGTAGCCCTTGCCAAAGTTGTGCGCATAGCGCATCACCCGGCCGGAAGTCTCCAACACTAGGAGACGGCTGCGCAATTCCTCCAGAGCGGCCTGGACTTCGCCTTCGGAAAGGCTCATCACCGGATCACGGGAGGTCTTCTGGTTGCACCCGGCGGTGAGGCTATTGACGCTGAGGGGATAGACGTCCGGAGTGGTCTTTTCCTTCTCGATGAGGACTCCGAGGATGCGGGCTTCGACCGGGGAGAGAAATTGGGGTATTGCGGACATGGCGGCGTCTCTGGCAGCAGAATGGGCTGAGGCCGCTATTCTAGCCGGAGAGGCACGAGCCCATGCCCCGATGAACTGCTACTTTGTTCAAGGGAACATCCAATTGCCGTGATGGGGCAGCACGACAGGCAGTAGTCGGCCAAAAGCAGCCGATTGAAGATATTCTCCAAAGCAGACGCAAGGGAACCCTGAGAATTCAGTATGAATATGAACGATGACAACTCAGCGTTAAATAGGGCGATCGGAATATGCTTCATTGGCGCTTTAGTTTTCTTGTTTGCGGCAACGCTCATGTTTTTTGAACTTCTAGGCCGAGGAGCCTTTGCTATTGGTGTTATCGGATGGTGCGTTGTTGTTTATGGGATGTTACGTATTATGCAATCGAGGAAGTCGAACCGGCATTGAGTCTGCTTTTCAAGTGACTAACCGGCTGGAAAGGGTCGATTGTGATGGTTGAATAAGAAAGAAAGCTGTCAATTCGAATGACAACGCCTTTTTTACAAATTAATTCGGGGGGCTCATGGATTCCATGCTGATATTGCTGGGTATCCTTCTCTTGGGTTTGAACTGCAAGGCTACGCATGTTCTCGTGACTAGCCCTCGCTACGATTTCAAACAGAAGTTTTTTCAGTTAGCCTTGGTTTGGCTCCTTCCCGTTGTTGGAGCATTGTTGGTCTGGTCGCTTGCAAAAGACGCTCAGGCGTACCCGACCACAACTGACCTCACTGACCGAGAAGGTCTCGATGGTTACAAGATTCCCGATGGCGTAGGTGAAGGGATAGGCCATGATTAACGCTCTTCAGAATGGCATTTCAAGGCCCCGTGTCCCTGGGGTGTCCAACTTAGCGTTCAACCTCGCTCCCTTCGGTCACGGGCAGCTGCGCGATAAAGTCGAGCGGCGCCAGTCACCTCCACGTTCGAACGTCTGCTTTCCAAACGGCTGAAGGTCCGTTCAGGGTCGTGTGCCGACTTCCGCCAATAGCGAAAGCGGCCATTGAGGCGAACAGCGGCTGACCGGCTGGTAACGCGCGCATAGCCGCCCGATTCTTGCCGGACGCCCAAGGTCGGCTTCGGCCGATGAAGATCCATTCCGATCTTTTAGGCAGAGGTCGCGCAGAGGCAGGGTATCGCTCGTTAATCATGAATTCCAGTTTCTTTGCCCGTCCACTGTCCGTGGTTGAAACACTCGGGATTTGGAGGGACGCGAGAGATGATGGATTGCGGGCTCGACCTACTGACCGGCGCCGCCACCTGACTTCGAAGCCTCACTTCCAGCGCGTCACACTCGTCGGCAAAACCACCCCACTTGGCAAAGTCTCGCTTCGCCTTTCGGGTATGTATTCGGGCTTGCGGCGGTTCAACTGCCAGTGGGTTCCGCTTCTGCGCCGGGCGCCGAAGCGTCGGGAAGCATCGGGGCGGCGAGCGCTTGGCGCACGCCAGGCTCGAGCGCAGCGACCGTCGGCGGTCGGCCGCAGCCGAGGCAATAGCCACGCTCGTCGGTGATGCAGTGGCCGAGGCAGCCATCATCAATTTCTTCGCCGTCGATGTCGTCTCTGTCGTCCATGATTGTCATCGTCCGGTGCTCAGCCCGCTGCGCGACGGAAAGTGCCGAGCAACACGCCGGCGCCGATGAACAGGCCGCCGAAGCTGCGGTTCAGCCACTTGACGTGGCGCGGGTCGCGCAGCGCGCTGAGCACCTTGGCGGCGAGCAGCGTGTAGCCGCTCATCACGACGAGGTCGGTGAACACGAGGCTCGCCGCGCAGATCGCGTATTGCAGGGCCTGCGGCGCTGCCGGGTCGATGAATTGCGGCAACACCGCGAGCATGAAAATGATGCCTTTCGGATTGCTCGCATTGACGAGGAAGCCTTCGAGCACGAGCCGGCCGGGCGAGGCGCCGCGATCCGCCTCGAATTCGATCGCTTTCGCTTCGGCGCGCCACTGGCCGACGCCGAGCCAGATCAGGTAAGCGACGCCGAACCACTTGATCAGGTCGAAGGCAAGGACGCTCGTCGCCATCACCGCGCCAAGCCCGGCGGCGACGATGAGGACGAGAAAGACGACGCCGAGCTGCAGGCCGAAGATGTTGAAGAGCCCCTTGCGGTAGCCGTAGCGCATTCCGGTGCTCATCGACTTGATCGCGCCGGCGCCCGGCGACAGGCTGATCAGCCAGCAGGCGACGAAGAAGGCAAGCCAGGTTTGAAAGCTCATCGGCAGCAAGTGAAGTCGTGAAAACGGGTCATCACCGCGCAATGGCACTTGCGCCATCGCAGTCGCAGTCGCACATGGAACTTGGCATAAGCTCGGCCTGGCATTTTAATGTGGGCGCCATCGCGGCGGTTGCAAACTCTCGGTGGTGATTCAATGGCAAGTTTAGTCTATGATCTTCGTCGTACCGCTGGCATAAAGAAACAAGACATCGAGCGGGCAGAAGCCATCCGTGCGATTCAGGACGTCGTCTCCGAGAGCAGGCGCCGGCCTACGGGTGCGCGAGTGCGCGAGTGCGCGACTTCACGAATTCACGAATTCACGAATTCACGCATTCGAGGTGGGCATCACCATCTTAATCACAGGGGGGAAATGCGAAATGAAGCTTAACCTGATAACAAGAATCGTGCTTGGCATCGCAACGGGCGTGGTGCTCGGCCTTTATGCACCCATGCCGCTGATCAAGGCGCTTGCCAGCGTCGGATTTGTGCTCGGTCAATACATCAAGTTCGTGATCCCGCTCCTGATCATCGCCTTCGTCGCCAAAGGCATTGCCGACTACGGGCAAGGCGCCGGTCGCGCGCTCATCATCGGTCTTGTCCTCGCTTACACCTCGACGATTTGTGCCGAGCTGCTCGCCTTCTTTGCCGGCTCTCTTGCGCTCGGCTACATGGGGATCGCCTCGGCGGCCCTGACCAAGGCGCTGCCGATTGTTCCCTATATCAAGATTGAAATCCCGCCCGTCATGCAGATCATGAGCGCGCTGGTGTTCGCCATCGTCATCGGCCTCGGGATCACCTGGATCAAGGCCAAAGAGGCCAAGACATTGCTGGAACAGTTCAATGCCATCATCACCATCCTGATCCGGCGCGGATTGCTGCCGGTGTTTCCGGTGTTCATTGCGATGGTGTTCATGGAAATCACCGCCAAGGGGCAACTGATCCCGACGGCCAAGGCGTTTGTCCAGGTCATAGCGCTGATCATCCCGCTGCAATGGCTGTGGCTGCTGATCCTGTTCACGATTGCGGCGATTTATACGCAGCGCAATTCATTCCCGGTTCTGCTCAAGATGCTGCCGGCGTATTTCACGGCGATGGGCACCATGTCGAGCGCGGCGACGCTGCCGGTGGCTCTCGAGTGTGCACACAAGGTGCCCTTCTTGAGAAAGGACACGGTCAACTTCTGCATCCCGCTGTTCAACGTCGCCCACCTTCCCGGTGCGGCGATGGCCATCACGATGTCGGCGATGACCGTGATGTTGCTCACCACCGGTCACGTGCCGACGATAGAACAGTTCCTGCCGTTCATCCTTCTGCTCGGGCTCATTGAGGTGGCTGCGGTCGGCGTTCCGGGCGGATCGGTGGCAGCGGCGCTCGGCATCCTCGAACTGGTGCTCGGTTTTGACCAGACCAGCCTCGGCTTGATGGTTGCGCTCTTCATGATTCAGGATTCGTTTGGAACGGCGACCAACGTCACCGGCGACGGCGCGCTGACCATGATCATGAACAAGGCGATCCACGAAGGCGAAGTGGCGGTGCCGCAAGAGGAAGTGGCCAATGCGTGACTGGAAAGACTACCGTAGCGATACGGTGACTCTGGCGACGCCGGCGATGCGCAAGGCCATGATGGAGGCGGAAGTCGGCGACGATATCCTGAGGGAGGACCCGACGGTGCAGCGACTCGAGGAGACGAGCGCGGCACTGTTCGGCAAGCAAGCCGGCTTGTTCGTCATCTCCGGCACGATGGCCAATCAGCTGGCGGTCATGGCGATGACCGAACGCGGCGATGAGGTGCTGCTGGGCGAGGAGACCCACATCTACAATCTCGAGGCGGGCGGTCTTGCCGCCCTTTCGGGGGTGCAGGTCCGTCTCCTGAAGAGCGAAATGGGGCGATTTGATGCGGAAGAAGTGCGCCGCGCGATTCGCCCCCAAGGCATTCAGTCCGCGGTCACCCGCTTGCTCTGCCTGGAGAACACTTACAACCTGAACCGCGGGTTTGCCTTGTCCGGCGCGTATCTGACCGACATGGCAAAACTGGCTCACGAGCATGGATTGCTGGCCTATCTGGACGGTGCGCGAATTTTCAATGCAGCGGCTGCCTTCGGTGAAACGCCGGCCGCGATGTGCAGGGAAGTCGATTGCCTGCAATTTTGTCTGTCCAAGGGGCTGGCAGCGCCAATTGGTTCGCTGCTTCTCGGCAGTCAGGCCTTCATCGACCGGGCGCGCTGGCTGCGTCAGCGAATCGGCGGCGGCATGCGGCAGGCCGGTCATATGGCCGCAGCCGGACTCGTCGCGCTGGAAACGATGCAAGCGCGTTTGGCCGAGGACCACCTGAACGCCAAGCGACTGGCGACAGGCCTTGCCGCCATCGACGCGCGCCTCGTCGATGTGGAAAACACGCAGACCAATATTGTCTACATTGACTTTTCAGCGGCGGGCCGCGATGCGGGCCAGGTGATCGAAGCCCTCCAGCAGCGGAAGATCCGGGTCAAGCCAATCGCGACGACAGGCTGCCGCATGGTCACTCATTGGGGAATCACCGGGAGCGACGTGGAAGACACCCTGGAGGTCTTCAGGGAAATTCTCAAGCTCGCATAGAAAGCTGACGTGAGCTCAGCGCCGGTTCTTCGCGGGCGTCTCGCGATGGACCGGCTGACCCGGCTTCTCCGTTTCATTCGCCATTCTTGTAGGTGAGAACGGCGCTCTCGCTTTTCACGTTGTAGTGCCAGATTCTCTTCACCACGTTCCCGGCGACATGGACGATCGCAACGTCGTCTCCTTCGGGCACGAGTGTCATCCGCGGCACTCTGGAATTTCCACGGTCGTACAAGCGGCCGAATCCTTCCATTTTGGAAGCGACTTTCTTGGTGAACAGCGCATCGCCCTCACCTGAGATGAACAAGAGCTCGCCTCCGTCAGTCCAGGCGACGTAGCGATCAGCCTTCTGATCATAGGCGAGCGAGTAGATGTCGATGTTTTCCAGTGATCTGAAGTCGATCCATTTCTCCTGCCTTGCGTCAAACCGGTAGAGAAAACCTTCACCCCCCAGCGTCACCACGCTAACGAAGTCCCGCTTGCTGTCGTAGGCGATGTCCATCGGCCAGGAAAAGCGGGGGAAGTTGGGAGGGAAGAAGGGGGCGCGGGAGTCGCCGCGAGCACGATCGGTGATTTCAAGCTGCTCGCCCTGGAGTTTATAGATGACGTTTCCGGACGCTGACAAGGCGATCTTTCCGTCGCCGAGATAGCCTTTTTCCGCCTTGCCGGCCGGTCCGGTCAGACCCCAGCGCGCCTTGCTGTGGTCGGTCGCCAGGAGAGTGAACGCAAAGTCCCTGCCCGGCCTTCTCGGCGGGGCTCCGCTGACGCTTAATTCGGCGCGAGGAGGATCGAGCGCCGATACCGTAACGACCGATGGAATGGAATAGCTGCCGCGAAAGACATCGATCTTCTCGATCCCGAAGAGATTGTTGAGTTGCTTGAGGATTTCCTTGAAGTTGATATTTTCGGTCTCGTACGCGTAGGGCAGTTTCGATGAGTAAGCGGGCGCTTGAATCGTTGTCGTCACGGTCGGTGTTTGGTAACCCGAAGCAAGAATCGCTGAAATCGTCGTGGCGGGCGATGCGCTGAGCTGCCAGTTGACCCGCTCATAGCTCGTCAGGACGAGGAGGACTTTCGAACCCGGACGATCGACGTGGACTTTGACTGCTGTTCCGGAGCCGCGCTTGTTTGACGGCTCATAGCCGGAGATAAGAAAAACTTCAGCGCCGGTCGCAAGTTCTCGAGGCGGCTCTGCCACTGACAGCGGCAGCAGATTTCTCAGCGACTCGGCAGAATCGGCTTGCACGGCCGCGCCGAACCGGGCTGGATGCTGCGCCAGCGCCGAAAGCGAAAAAGCCAGCGCGAGGCCAGCCAGCGTGTGCAACACGGTCCCTGTGAATGCCATTCTTATTCTCCTGTGCCAAGTGCTTACAGCAAATCCAGCGTTCTCGCCCTTTGTCAGTGAGCACCTCGCCGACGCCGGCTTTCCTCTGACGCGAGCGCGAGCGCAAGATCGATCAGCTCGTCGATGATGCGCATCTGATACTCGTCCGGCACCGTAGCGGGCGCACGCAGCCTCGGTGTCGGGTAGATGCCCTCGCGCCAGAGCAGCCGCTTGAAGAAATGGATCGAGAGTTCGAGGTTCTGGTTGGCGAAAGCCAGGATAGGCAGGACGCGGCGGAAGAGGTCGATGGCGGCGTCTCGATCGCCGCCACGATAGTGCTCGACGATGCCGACATAGACCGAATGGAGCGCGGTGGGCATGAAGGCGTCGACGCCGCGGTCGAGCGCCTCGATGAGCTGGGTGACCGCCCAGCCGCCAGAGACATGCAGCTCTCCGTTCGTCGCACGCTTAAGTGCGGTGTACTTTTGGCCGGCGTCCGCCGTCTCGACCTTGAGGTACTTGAGCTGATCGACGGCCTCGAAGGCAGCAAGAATGGCCGAAATCGGCACGCCGGAGCCGCTTGCGTCCCAGTCCTGAATCATCAGCGGCAGGCCCGATGCCAGGGCGATGTCGGCAATCTCGCGGGTGTATTGCGCTTCCGAAGTGAAGGGCTGGCTGACGAGAACGACGTCGCAGCCCAAGGCGGCCACGCGCTCTGCATTGCGCAGCCGCTCGGGCTGCGTGGCGGCCGAGGCGCCGCCGATGACCGGCACCTTGTGAGCGACGGCTTCGACGACGGCGCGCACCATGCCGTCGCGCTCTTCATCGCTCAGCTTCGAGACTTCCGCAGCCATCGCCGGTACCAGGAAGCCGGCAACGCCGGCCTCGAGCGCAAGAACGGCGTGGCGCGCCAGCGCCTCGTAATCGACCGTGTCAGCTTCGGTAAATGGCGTGTTGAGGACAGTGACGATGCCGCGCATCATGGGAAGAAGGCCCGCCTGAAGAAATGCCGCCACGATAGCACGTCAGCGAGCACGCGATCTTCACGCGCAGGCTATCGTCAGGATCCGGAGCAAAGCCGAACTGCGAGTGAGCGCGGCGACGCTGGGAGGCCGCTCGTTGGGTCACGAGAGTGAGCACGAGACAGAAGGGTCAGCCTGGCACGGACTGGCCCGCATCCCGGCCTGCATCCCGGCGCGACCGTTCCGGCAAATCATTCATGCGCAGCCGACCTCTTCTGGCCTCTTCAGTCCTCGAGTCGTCGCACCGGCGAAAGCCGGTGCCCGGTTCCTGGCTTATTCCGGCTGCCGGCTTTCGCCGGCATGACGACTGCCTCGACTTGCCCGCTAGTGCTGGTGCGCCGATTTTTTCGGCGCGGCGGCCGCGTGATGCTCGGCCGGTTCGGCCGTCAGCGCGCTCAGCTCCTCGACGAAAAGCACGTATTGCACATAGTGGGCGACAAACTCCCGGCCCTTGTCGACCGACTGCCCCGCCGCCTTCTTGCTGTGCGCGGCCTTTTCGAACTTCTCGCGGATCGACTGTTCGACCTGCGCGGCAATGTGCCGGGCGAGGCGATCGACGTTGTTCTTCTCGAGCGCCGCGTCGGCCGCGACGACGATCGGCGCGATCTGGCCGGCTGGCTTGATGCCGGTATAGGGGGCGCCCTCGGATTCGCGATGGACGCGCACCAGCGTCTCGAACAGCGCATGCTCGCCGGCTTCCCGCGCCGCCGCCCCGCCGTTTTTGGCAGCGAGCGCCTTGGCAAAAGCGTCCTTGACCGGCCGCTCGCCTTCGGCAGGCACCCATTTGAGCAGCGGCGTCACGTCCTGCTTGGCAAGCGCAGCGCGCGCTTCGACGATGACCGGCCCGTCAAGACCGTCGCAATGCGCCGAGGCGGCACCGGCCAGGGCGAAATTGGCGACGATCAGCACGCCGGCGGCGAGAACGGTCTTGGTGTTCATCAGTTTGCGCATGGTGATACTCCTTTGGAAAGTGAATGGATCAGCGTTCGGCTCGAAGACCCGGAGCGCGTCGCCCCGCGGTCTTCACAGCCAATTTATGCATTCGTGGCCGGCTTTTCGTCCGGATGCACGCAGGCGAACGTTCGCCGCGCGAAAGTCGAACTTCTTGCGCGCGCGTGCGCCATCTGCCTGCGCAGGGACTATGCTGTGAGGGTGTTTTTGACGAGGCGGTGACCGTCGATGCAATTCGACCTGCCCAATTTCCTGCTTGCCGCGAGCGTCGTTCAGGCGCTGATGTTCGCGATTTTTCTCTTGCTACCGCCCGGCGCCGGACAGGCGAGCAAGCGCTTGCTCGCCCTCGTCCTCGTTTCGATCGCCGCCGGCTACTCCGAATTTTTCTTCTATGGCAGCGGGCTCTCGATCCGCCATCCAAACGTCGCTTATATCGGCACGCTGATCTCGCTCGTCCAGCCGCCGGCGATCTATCTCTATACGCGCTCGTTGATGTACCGCGATTTTCGTCTCGCGCCGCGCCACGCGCTGCACCTGCTGCCCCTTGCCGCGGCGCTCGTCGTCTTCATCGGGAGCTATTACCTGCAGCCGATCCAGGCCAAAAGCGCCATCCTGCTCGAGCAGGACCTGCCCGGCATGCCGACCTCGCTGGCGCTCTCGCTCGCCATCCACGGGCTCTTTCTCGCCTACCTCGTCGCCTCGGTGCGCGCGCTGCGCCGCTTTTCAACGCGCGTCAAGAATCTCTTCTCGGATATCGAGAGGCAGCAGATGTCCTGGCTCAAGCGGCTGCTCTCGGGCTACGCCGTGGTGTGGGCGGTCAGCCTCGCGTATTGCCTGGCGTTCTACGTCTTCAAGAGCGCCGTCGAAACTCGTCACGTGCTGCTCATCGCCGGCGTCACGGGCTTTGCGCTCGTTAACCTGCTGCTCATCTATGCGCTCAGGCAATCGGCGATTTTCGCCGGCCTCACCCGCGAGGAAGCCGACCTGCTCGAGCCGCGGGGAGCTGCCGAGGACGCCGCCGACGCCGCAATGCCGAGCGACGAAGAAAAGGCCCGTCTCGAGCGCTGCATGGAGAACGAGAAGCCGTATCTCAACGCCAACCTCTCGCTCAACCAGCTCGCACGCAGCCTGGGCCTCCCGCCGCGCGAGCTGTCTTTCATCATTAACCGCGGCTTCGGGCAGAACTTCTTCGATTTCGTCGGCGACTACCGGTTACGCCACGCCGAGGCCTTGCTCGACCGCCGCGACGAGGCAAAGACGGTCCTCGAGGTCATGTGCGAGTCGGGCTTCAATTCGAAGTCGGTGTTCAATACCGCCTTCAAGCAGAAGACCGGCATGACGCCGACGCAGTATCGGAAGCGACGACCATGAGCCGGTTTGCAACGATCGCGAAGCTGCTCAGAACGTCTTGTTATTGATTCGAATAGCCGAAAGCCAGCTGCCGGCAGCCAGCACGGCAAAGAAAGCCGAGATCATCAGCAACACCTCGGACATTCTGGCCGGAACAATTTCATCACCCAGCCAGGATGCGAGACCATACAAAACGAAGGTGACACCGGCGACAAACGCTTCTGCGAGAGCGACGTTGCGATAGTGCCGGATGGCCGCGTCGTCACTCTTGTAGGACGTCAGGCACAGCTTGAAAAATTTCTTCAGTCGCTCCATAGCGGCAGCTTCCGATAAGTGGGCGCGTCATGCGCAGTCAAGGTACAACGGCGCCTTCAAAGCCACTAGCATACGTCAGCCTGAACTTGCATTCACGCTTCCGACAGGCGCGACGCGCCCACCCTTCGTCGGTTGGATTCGCGTCAGGGGGAAAGCGCCTCTTCCGCGGCCGCGCGCGCGTGGATGGCCGTGGTGTCGAACAGCGGGACCGCCGCGTCCTGCTGGCTGACCAGAAGCGAAATCTCGGTGCATCCGAGAATGATCGCCTGCGCGCCCTCTGAGGCAAGAGCATGCATGATTCTCCGATATTCACGGCGAGACTCGGCGGTGACGAGGCCAAGGCACAGCTCTTCGTAGATGATGCGGTGAATGCTCTCCCGGTCTTGCGCATCGGGGACGATGACCCGAAGACCGTGATCCTGGCTCAAGCGCTCGCGATAGAAGGCCTGTTCCATCGTGAAGCGCGTACCGAGCAGGCCGACGCTTGAGTAACCGGCTCGTTTGATTTCGGCGGCCGTTGGATCGGCGATGTGGAAAAGCGGAATTTGGACGGCCTTCTCGATCGCGGGCGAAACCTTGTGCATCGTGTTTGTGCAAAGGACCAGGAAGGCTGCGCCTGCCGCTTCAAGCGAGCGGGCGGCGTCGGCCAGGATGGCGCCGGCAGCCTCCCAATCGCCTGCCCGCTGCAGCGCTTCGATCTCGTAAAAGTCCACGCTGTAGAGGACGACCTTCGCCGAGTGCAGCCCGCCCAGCCGCTGCTTGATCGTCTCGTTGATCTGGCGGTAGTACGGCACTGTCGATTCCCAGCTCATGCCGCCGATGAGGCCAATGGTCTTCACGAATCCTCCGCAGTAGGGGCTGACGCCCAAGCTGAAGCGTGTCGCCTGATCAATGGAAAGCCGTGCGCCATGAAGGAGAACATTGCGTCTCGATCGTCAGGCAGCCACGAATCCGGGCAGCTTGCGCGCTTTCAGGTCAAAGGTCGCGGTCGCCCGGCAACCCAGCCGGCGGTTTTGCGCGCCGATCAGGCAATCGGCAAAATCGGCGTTCGCGTCTTTCCAGACGAAAAGCGCTTCCTCGATCGCGGGCTCGTCCTGCAATTGCACGTCGGCCGCATCGAGTAATCCCGAGATCGCCTGGATCAAAAGCGGCTTTGCAAGACCATATCGGCTGCGCAGCACCCATTCGGTTTCCATGAGAACGAGCTGGCTCACGAAAACTCGACGTCCCGCCGCGACTTCGCGTTTGATCAGCTTTCGTGCCTTCTCGAACTGCGCTTCGTCATCCCGAACCAGGAAGCGCACAAGGACGTTGGTATCGAGCCCCAGCATCAGCGCGACAGATCCTCAATCGGCAGCGTCTTGCGCCCCTTCTTGCGCAGGACGCCAGCCAGGTCGACAACGTTCTTGCTCTTCACCCGCATGACCACCGTGGCGTCCGGCATCAGCGTGAACGTCAGCCGATCGCCCGCCTTCATCGCGAGGCTATCCCGAATGCCCTTTGGAATCGTCGTCTGCCCCTTGCTCGTCAGGGTCGCGTCGTTTTCCATTGCGAGTTCCTTTCGTCCTTACCTTTGCAAGTATAGTAAGGCGATTCATCGCGGGCAAGACAACAATGGGGCGGCACCCTCGTGGCCCCGGATCATCGATTCAAGCGATTCGATTGCTTGCCCGACGATGCTTGAGCAAGAGGCAGCTTTTCAGCTCGCGGAGACCGACTGGCGGCCGGGGCGCTTGCGCAGCGGCCCGCTCGATCCGCGCGCGACGAGGCGGGGAACGAGAAGGATTTTCTCGGGCGGCCGGGCGGGCGCTTCCAGGCGGCGGCGCAGCAGGAGCCCGGCGCTCAAGCCCACTTCTTTTGCCGGCAGCGCGACCGTCGTCAGGCCTGGATGCCAGAGCGCCGCTTCGGCGACGTCGTCGATGCCGACGACCGAGCACTGCCGACCGGGCTCGACGCCGATGCTGCGCAACCCGAGCATGACGCCGAAGGCGAGCAGATCGTTGAAGCAGACGATCGCCGTCGGCGGGTCGGCGCGTTCGAGCAGCGTCCTGGCGGCGCGGAAACCGAGTTCGCGCGAGGCGTCGCAAGCGATCACGAAATCCGCGGCGACAGCGATTCCCGCGGCCTTGAGCGCGTTCTTGTAACCTAGCGAGCGGTCGCGCCCGGTCGAGGTGCGCGTCGTCGCGCCGACGAAAGCGATGCGCTCGTGGCCGAGCTCGACCAGGTGTCGCGTCGCCATCGCCCCCGCCCCGCGGTTGTCGCTGCCGGCGTAGTCGGTCGCGATGCCGGCTGCGTAGCGCGAGACCATGACGAGCGGGATATTCCAGGCGACGATGGCCTCTACGTGCCGGCGCGTGGTGCCAAGCGCCGGGATCAGGATCAGGCCTTCGACGTTGTGCTCGCGCGCGGTATTGAGAAAGCGTTCCTGGCGCTCGAGCGACTCGCCCGAGTGGCCGAGGACCAGCGCGAGGCCCGATTCGCCGAGCGCTTCCTCGACGCCGACGGTGATTTCGGCGAAATACGGGTTCGACAGGTCGCAGATCGGAACGCCGACGATGCCGGTGCGCTTGTTGCGCAATTGCGCGCCGCTGCGATCATAGACGTAGCCCAGCTGGTCGATCGTCGCGCGCACGTGCGCGCGCGTCGCCGCGGCGACGAGCGGATTGTCGTTGAGGACCATCGACACCGTCCCCGTCGACACTTTCGCGACGCGGGCGACATCCTTGAGCGTGATGCGCTTCATCTTGGCCATGGCTATTCTGCAAGAAAATCGTTTTGCGATTGAAGCGATTCAAATCGGATCATACAAGAAAGGCGTCGACAACGCAGGCCGAGACCTGGCGTCCGCCTCGCCAAAGCGGCTAGCAGCCTGTCGGTTTTGATGGGTCGCAGCGAAAACGCCGTTTGCAGCCGACTTGGTCAAACGCGACAGGCTGCTAGGCGCGGCGCTCGATTTCGGGAAGATGGAGTTGCAGATCCTCGCGCGTCAACGCGTCGTCGCGCCGCCACGCGGGGTCGGGGCGCCACGAGCGCACCCACCCCGGGATCTCGCCGCCCGGCATCGGCCTTGCGATACCGTAGCCCTGCGCGAGTTCACAGCCGAGGTCGAGCAGCATCGTGCCGTGTTCGACGGTCTCGACGCCTTCAGCGATGACTTCGCGGTGGAAAGCCTTGGCGAGGCTCAAAACCCCGCCGAGGATCGCAAGATCGTCGGGGTTGTCGAGCATATCGCGGACGAAGCTCTGGTCGATCTTGAGCTCATGCACCGAGAGACGCTTGAGATAGGTCAGCGATGAATAACCGGTGCCAAAGTCGTCGAGCGAGAACAGCACGCCGATTTCGCGGCACGCATCGATCACCGCCGCGACCCTTGTGACGTCTTCGAGCGCGCTCGTTTCGAGCACTTCCATTTGGAGGTCGCTTGGGCGAATGGAAGGATGAGCCGCCAGGATCTCGCGCAGGCGGCCGACGAAATTTTCCTGCTGCAACTGGCGCGCGCCGATATTGACGCTGACCGGAAGATCGATGCCGCTCGCGCGCCAGCGTTCCATCTGCGACAGCGCCGTGTCGATGACCCATTCGCCGATTGCGACGGCGAGCGGATGATCCTCGATCGTCGGCAGGAAAACGGCCGGCGGCAACACGCCTCGTTCCGGGTGCTGCCAGCGGATCAGCGCTTCGGCGCCGATCACCCTGCCGCTGCGCATATTGACCTTGGGCTGATAGTGCAGGACAAATTCCTGCTCCTTCAGCGCCTGGCGGATGTGCTCGAGGCTCTCGTGATGGCCGCGAACGCTGCGGTCCTGCTCGGCGTCGAAAATATGGTAGCGGTTCTTGCCCGCGAGCTTCGCCTGGTACATCGCCTGATCGGCCTGGCGCAACAGCTGATCCGCGTCGACCTCCTCGGTCTGCGGGTAGAAAGTCACACCGACGCTCGCCGAAACCTGGAGCGCGACGCCATCGACGCGCAGGGGCTCGGCGGCGGCGGCGAGCAGGCGGCTGAGCATCGGCACGCAAGCGGCGCTATCGGACAGATCGAGAAAAACCGCAACGAACTCGTCGCCGCCCAGGCGCGCAAGCGTGTCGCCTTCGCGCAGCGTCTGCAACATCCGGCGCGCGAGCGCGACGAGCAGCTTGTCGCCGGCACCATGCCCGTGATGGTCGTTGATGACCTTGAAACCGTCGAGGTCGAGGTAGGCGACCGCCAGCAGCTGCCGGCGCCGCTCGGTCTGCGCCATCGCCTGATGCAGGCGGTCGGCGAGAAGGACCCGGTTGGGCAAGGTCGTCAGGACGTCGAAATGGGCAATGTTCTTGAGCTGATTCTCGTGTTCGCTGCGCTCGGTGATGTCGTGGCCAATGCCAAGAACGCCGATCAGCTCGCCCTGCGCGTCGAACATCGGCAGCTTCGTCGTCTCGAGCAGTTCGCGATGGCCGTCGGAAAAAGTCACCCACTCCTCGTTGACGCTGGGTCCGCCCTTGGCCATCGCCAGCCGGTCGTTGCTGCGGAAGAAATCGGCGAGTTCTTTGTCGACAAAATCGTAATCGGTCTTGCCGACGATCTCTTTTTCCGGGAAGCCGAACAGTTTTTCAAAACGGTGATTGCACGAAAGATAAACGCCGTCTTTGTCCTTGAGCCAGACGAGGTCGGGAAGCGCCGAGAGCAGCGTCTGCTGGCGCCTTTCGCTGTCGACGAGCCTCGTCCTGGCCGTGCGCATCACCTCGATCTGCTTGCGCAATTCGCTTTCCTGTAGAGCCAGCTGCTGCTGGTTGCTCTGCAGCAGCGCGCGCATCTTTTCGTGCGCCGCAGCGAGTTTTTCGACCTCGGCAATCTCCGATGCCGCGGGCGGCAGGTCCTCGAAATCGAGCCGCCCGATCCTTTCGCTGCGCGCCGCGAGGTCCTCGAGCGGGCGAGCGATGCGGCTCGCCTGACGGCGTGAAAAGAAGGCGACCCAGGCCAGCATCAGCGCGAGGCCTGCAAAAAAGAAACCGGTGATTGAAAGCCAGTCCGGGGCAAAATCGGCTTCGGGCGCGAGCGTCATCACCCAGAGCCGATTGCCGCCGAGCCGGTAGGCGTGCATGCGGGCGATCCACGGCTCGCCGCCGGAAGCGAAACTCGAGAGCTCGTCGAGCGCGCCGGCGCCGCGACTGGCGAGCGCGTCGCTGAGCGGGCCGATCCCGAGTTCCGCGCTCGTTTTCAGCACCGCGCGCTGCCAGACCTGCGCGTCGAGTCCCTTCGGCGCCGCGGGAAGCGCGAGCACGCGCAAGTCGTCGGTGAGCACGAGCGCCATGCCGCGCCGGCCGACGCGAGCGCCCATCGTCGTTGCCGAAAGATCGCGCAGCATGAGGTCGAGACCGACCACAAAATCGCGGCCGTCCCTGAGCCGGAGGTGCGTCGACGCCGTAATTCCCGCGTCGCCGGTCGTAAAAAAGGTATAGGGCGCCGTCCACTGCACGCTGTTCGCATCGGCAATCGCGGATTTATACCATTCGCGCTTGCGCGGATCGTAATCAACGGCTTGCCAGTAACGCTCTTCCTTGCCGTCCGCCGCAGTCTCGAAAAAGTGGTGGCGTCCGCCCCAGCGGTTGAGGTTCGTCAGGCGGTTGCGCCACCCGCCCTGCGGCTGTTTGAGCAGCATCCAACCCTCGCCGTCGGACGTGCCGGCGACGACCGAAGTCGCCTGCGGCAAAACTTCGAGCACCGGCCGAAACAAGCGGTTGAACTCGTCGGGTCGATCGAGGGCTGGAGCGACGCCGCCGCTCCAGCCCTGGCTCATCTTGAGAACCTGCTCGGCGGGTTCGAAAAGCCGATCGAGGCTCGTTTCAACCTGCCTCGCCGCGACGCTGAACTGGTTCTCGGCAATTCGCGCGAGCACCGGTCTGAGGCCGAAAACGAAGAAACCGGCCCCGACGAGAACGACCGCAGTCGAAACCAGCAGAGCGACCCTGGTCTGAAGACTTCGGCGCAGCGAAATGGCTCTCTGTGGCTTCATGACCGTTCGGCTCAGGAACGCGCATTCATTCGTCACCCCGGCGAACACCGGGATCGGTTGTGGTATCCCTGTCAAGGATGACCGCTGCAAACGACATGATAACCATTGAGTGGCCACGCGCGCTCGCGAAGTTTGACTGCAACATCGGATCGGAGCGATGCTTCGCGGCGCGGCGCGCGACCTTCGCTTCGGACTCGGCGCGTTTGATACTATGGCGCCGAGGCAAAGTCGAATAATGATCGCGTGGCGCTCTCGAGAAATTCAATTGGATATCCAGACGAACCCTGTCGAGCACGTCATCAAGCCGCCGCAGCTTTGCGTCGGATTGCACGTCCATCTCGATCTGCCGTGGATCGCCCACCCTTTTCCTTTCCAGAGCTTCAAGATCAAGTCCGAGGAAGAACTTGCAAGCTTGCGCGGCCTCGCGCTCCCGCGCGTGCGCTATTCGCCGCTCAGGAGCGATTGCCCGCCGGCGGCGGCAACGCCCGAGAACGATGACGAAGCGTTTGCGATGGGGGCCGCGTCGCCCGAGGACGGCGAAACCGGCAGGCGTTGCGCAAACAAACAGGCGCTCGTCACCCGCCTCGCCGCGCAACGCGAGAAAATCGCCGCTTGCAAGCGCGAATTCATCAACACGACGCGGCAGATGAAAGCCGTTCGCGACAATCTTTTCTCGCGGCCGGAAGACGTCTTCAGGCTCGCCGCCGACGGGATCGCCAAGCTTGCCGATTCGCCCCTCGTCGACGTCGAAGTGACGATCGAGCTGGTTTCCGACGATGCGGTCGGCGACAAGATGTTCAGTCACGCGCTCAACGTCGCGCTGCTCTCGATGATGGTCGGCAAGGAACTGCAATTGCCGGTCGCCGAACTGCGGCTGCTCGGCATCGGCGCGCTGCTGCACGACCTCGGCCAGGCCGAGATCCCGCCCGAAATCAAGAACAAGACCGAGCGCTGGACGCGATCGGAACTTGCGCTGATGCACAGGCACTGCGCGCTCGGCGTAAGCCTCGGCAAGAGCCTCGGCCTGCCGCCCGAGGTCCTGCTGATCATCGCCCAGCACCACGAACGCGTCGACGGGTCGGGCTATCCGCAGAAGCTCTCGGGCGAGCAGATCTCGCCGCTTGCGCGCATTGTCGCGGTGATGGAGGCGTACGACGACCTGTGCCACCCGAACAACGCGGCCCGGGCGCTGACGCCGCACGAGGCGCTCGCGAAGATATACGCGCAGCGGCAAAAACATTTCGACGAGAGCGCGCTCACTTCTTTCGTCCGCTGCCTGACCGTCTACCCGGCCGGAACGATCGTTCTGCTCTCGAACGGCGCGCTCGGCGAAGTCGTCGCCGTCAACAGCGCCCGCTTGCGCCGACCGACGGTGATGGTCTATGACACTGCTGCAACGAACAGCGACGCAATTCTCGTCGACCTCGACGCGCAGCCCGACGTCGAGATCGAGCGGGCGCTGAGGTTGCAGCAATTGCCGACCGAACTTGGCCAGTTCATCGTCGCGAAAAAACGCAGCGCCTGGGGCGCCCACGCCGACGCGCCGGCTTGACTTTCAGGCAAGCGATCAAACGGCCGGCGTCTCCTTGCCGAGCGGGTCGGTGAAGACGACGCGATCGCCTTCGCAACTGAAGCTGCCCGCCGCATAGCTGCTGCGCAGGCGCGCAGGCTTCTTGCCGAAGCTGATATCGACCGCGCTTTCGACGGCGACACCGACTTCGACGCGCGCGCCAGCGGTCAGCGCCAGCTCTCTTTCAAGCTCGTCGCGCTCGGGCAGGAGCAGGCCCCAGGCCTTGATCGCTTTCTGCCACGACCCGTTCGCGCGCTCGAGAAGTTCGGGCTTGTCGCCCTGGCGCGCGAGATGCTTCACGAGCTTGTCGAGGTTGGCTTCCTCCTCGCGCAGCTTCTCGAGCTTGAGCAGCAGCGCCTGATAGCGTTCCTCGAGTACCGGATTGACGCCGAGCAGCACGCGCGTGACGCCGCTCGTCGGTGAGCCGAGCAGCGGCGTGCGAATCAGCATCATCGCCCGCGCCGAACCGCCGGCAAGCCTTCCGCGCTGCGGCGCCTTGAGACCGACGATGATCTGGTTGTTCGCCTGCAGCTCGCTTTGCAGCGCCGTGTCGTCGATCGCAATCGTCGTCCCGGCGGTGACGTGGGCGTTCTCGACGAAACGCGCGCTCACCGAACCTCCGGCTCGCACGCGCGCCTTGGCGATGATGCCGCCGCCGACCTTGATGTTGCCGGTGGCCTCGAGTTCGCCGCCGTCGACGATTTCGCCGACGACGATGTCGCCGGTGGCGCTGACCTTCATTCCGGGAAGGACTTCGCCTTCGATATTGACGGTGCCGTCAAAAGAGATGTTGCCGGTCGCAAGATTCACGTTGCGCAGGTGCAGCACGTGCTCGACGTTCACGCCGTTGCCGTGGCGCACGGGCTGGCCGCTGAAGACCGCGCGCAGGAGGTTGCGGTCGGCGGCGTCGACGTAGGCGCCGATCAGGTGCGCGTCGAAGGCGATGTCGCGGCCGGGAAGCGCCTCGACGACTTCGCCGCGAACGTTGCGCCCGGGGCTGCCCAGCGTCGCCGGATGCCGGCGCATCAGCGGATCTTCGGCGGCGACCGTCGGGATCGCGCCGAGCTCGCGAAAGTCGATGAAGCCTTCGGCATTGACTTGCGGCGTGCGATCGCGCGATTCGGCAACGAGCAGCTCGAAGCTGGCGTTCACGCCGTTCTCTGAGCGCTGGCCAGCGGCGATCAGGATGCGCTCGTCGGCACTGCCCCGATCTGCCGCGCAGGCCGCAGCGATCGCGGCCTCGTCGATGCCGACAGTGACGCCGGCGCTGCCGAGCGCCTCGTGGATCGCGCCGGGATCGGGACGCGGGCCGCTGCTCGGCAGGCAAAGCCAGACGCGCATCGCGTCGGCGTCGACTTCAAGCGTGAATTCGGCGCGCCGGCCGGCGCCAAGCTGCAATTCGAAGGGCTCGGTGGCGCTGTTGCAGCGCTCGACGCAGCGCGCCAAGGCCTCTTCGCCAAGTCCCGCGTCGGCATGGCCGGCTTCCTTGACGAGCGAGCGCAGCGTTTCGAGGTCTAGCGGGGCACATCCGGCAACGGGAGCGCATGACGCCCACAGCGCGCCATCGGTCTCCTTGAACGTCAAGCCAGGATATGCCGTCATCACCCTCACCCGAAAGCGTTATTCGCGCGTGTGCGCCGGCAACCAGGCCGACGCGCTATCCGCCCCGCAATAGTAACAGCACCGCCCGCGCCCTGGCGGCAATCGCTCGTCACTGGCCGCCCGTCCCGATACCGATGCCGCGTCGCTCGGCTGCGCGGTCTATTTCCTGAAAAGCTCGTCGAGCGGATTCGCCTTCGCCTGCGCATCCTGCCCGTGGCCCGCATGCCCGGCGACGCGGCGACCCGAGAATTCCTCTTCGACGACGTCGCGGTAATAACTCCACGCCGCGCCCGAACCAGAGAGCCTGCGCCAGACTTCGTCACCGACGCCCGCATATTCGATGACGCTGCCGTCGTCGAGTTCGACGCGCAGCAGCCGGTCGCGCGCTGCGTAACCGACCGCCCTCAGCTTGCCCGAATTGATCCGCTTCATTTCCATTGCCGCCTCCATCTGTCGCTTGTCGGTTGCAAGCCTGCATTCTACACAGCGCGTCCGCGCAATTTTCGCTTCATTCCTTGACGCCGTCGTGCCCGACTGCCTACACTCGCAGGCTGTTTGCCTGCTCGTTCCCGTGTCCCCAACCGCGTCCCCGGAGAAGAACATGAAAATGCCGCGCGCCACCTCGATCGTGATCGCCCTCGGGCTCTTTGCCCTGCAAACCGCCGCTCACGCCGCCGACTACAAATCCGAATACCGCCTGTCGACCGTCCTCGGGCCGGCCTTCACCTGGGGCAAGGCCGGCGAGCGCTGGGCCGAACTCGTCAAGCAGAAGACCGAGGGGCGCATCAACGTCAAGCTCTACCCCGGCACAAGCCTCGTCGGCGGCGACCAGACGCGCGAATTCTCGGCGATCCGCCAGGGGGTCATCGACATGGCGATCGGCTCGTCGATCAACTGGTCGCCGCAGATCAAGCAGCTCAACCTCTTCTCGCTGCCTTTCCTGACGCCCGACGCCAAGGGGCTCGACGCGATGATCAAGGGCGAGGTTGGCAAGGATCTCTTCGCGATTCTCGACAAGCAGGGCGTCGTTCCGCTCGCCTACGGCGAGAACGGTTTCCGCGAGCTCTCGAATTCGAAACAGGCGATCAAGTCGCCGGCCGACATGAAGGGCCTCAAGATCCGCGTCGTCGGTTCGCCGATCTTCATCGATTCCTTCACCGCGCTCGGCGCCAACCCGACGCAAATGAGCTGGGCCGACGCGCAGCCTGCGCTCGCGACGAAAGCGGTCGACGGGCAGGAGAACCCGCTCTCGGTCTTCAACATCGCCAAGCTGCACACGCTCGGCCAGAACCAGCTGACGCTCTGGGGCTATATGGCCGATCCGCTGATTTTCGTCGTCAGCAAGACGGTGTGGGGGGGCTGGAGCGCCGCCGACCAGAAAGCCGTGCGCGAAGCCGCCGAACAGGCGGCCGCCGAAAACCTCGTCGCCTCACGCAAAGGCATTTCGCCGGGCGACGACGCGCTCCTGCAAAGCATCGAGAAGAACGGCGTGACGATCACGCGGCTTTCCGCCGAACAGCGCAAGGCCTTCAAGGAAGCGACGCGCGAGGTCTATGAGAAGTGGGCTGCCGTGATCGGCAAGGACCTCGTCAAGAAAGCGGAAGCGGCGATCGCCGCGGCCAAATAATCAAGCCGCAAACGCCCGGCCGGCAGAGCGCCGGCCGGGTATTTCCTGACCGGAAACCGAATGAATCCCCCGGACCACCAACGCCCCGCGCGCATCGAACGCGCGCTCGCCGCCGGCTGCATGGCGGCGCTGTGCCTCATCACCTTCGCCAACGTCCTCGTGCGTTATTTCTCGAACGTATCGTTCGCCTTCACCGAGGAATTCTGCGTCTTTCTGCTGCTCGTGCTGACGCTGCTCGGTTCGGCGAGCGCTTTTGCCGAGCGCACGCATATCCGCGTCACCCTGCTCGTTGACGCGCTGTCGGCCGGCGGACGCCGCATCTGCACGATCATCGAATGGTCGGCGAACGTCGCGCTCTTCGGCCTGCTCACCTGGCTCGGCGCATCGATGGCTTTCGACGATTACCAGTTCGAAGTCACTTCGCCCGGGCTCGGGCTGCCGCAGTGGTGGTACACGGTCTGGCTGCCGCTGCTCGCGGCGCTGATCGTCCTGCGGCTGTGCACGATGGCCGGCGCACGGCGGCGGAGCGAGCCATGAGCGCGCTCCTCTTTCTCGTCTTCTTCGGCCTGATGTTCGCCGGCGTTCCGCTCGCCACCGCGATGGGGCTCGCCGGCACGATGGTGATCTATTTCGCCGATCTCGGGCTGATGTCGCTGCCGACGAGCGTCTACACCGGCATCGCCAAATATCCGCTGCTCGCGATTCCCGTTTTCGTCCTCGCCGGGATGGTTTTCGAACGTTCGGGCGTGGCGCTGCGCCTCGTGCGTTTCGCCATAGCGATCGTCGGCGAGCGCCGCGGCGGCCTCGCGCTCGCGGCAATCCTCGTTTGCATGGTGCTCGGCGGCATTTCCGGCTCGGGCCCGGCCGACGCCGCGGCGGTGGCGACGGTGATGATTCCCGGCATGATCCGCGCCGGCTACCCGGCGGCTTTCTCGGCAAGCGTGATCGCCGCGGCCGGATCGACGGCGATTCTGATTCCGCCGTCGATCGCTTTCATCCTCTACAGCGTGCTCGTTCCTGACGCCTCGGTACCGGCGCTCTTCGCGGCGGGCCTCATCCCGGGCATCCTCGCCGGCGTCTCGCTGATGCTGCCGGCGTGGTTACTGTCGCTGCGCGGCGGCTTTGGCGCGGCGAGCGACGAAAGCCAGGCCAAAACGACCTTCTGGGAAAGCTTCAAGGAAGCGAGCTGGGGGCTGCTCGCCCCCGTCGTCATCCTCGGCGGCATGCGCTCGGGTGCTTTCACGCCGACCGAGGCGGCGGTCGTCGCGGTCTTTTACGGCCTCTTTGTCGGCCTCGTCATTTACCGAACGCTCAACTGGCAATCGATTTACGACGTCCTCGTCGAATCGGCCGAAGTCTCCGGCGTGATCCTGCTCATCATCGCGCTCGCCAGCGTCTTCGCCTGGGCGGGCAGCACGCTCGGCGCCTTCGAGACAATCGGCGGTCTCCTGATCGGCGTCTCGGACAACGAAACCGTCGTCCTGCTCGCGATCACCGTGCTCCTGCTCTTCGCCGGCATGTTCCTCGACGCCGTCTCGATCCTCTTCATCTTCGTGCCCTTCCTGCTGCCGGTGATTGCGCACTTCCAGTGGGACGCCGTCTGGTTCGGCGTGATCATGACGATGAATATGGCGATCGGGCAATTCACGCCGCCGATGGCGATCAACCTGATGGTGACTTGCCGCATCGCCAGTATCGCCATGGAGGACACCGTGCCCTGGGTGCTCTGGCTCGTCGCCAGCATGACCGCTGCCTTGCTGCTCGTGACCTTCGTCCCCGAGCTCGCGCTCGGCGTCCCGCGCGCGCTCGGCTACCTGCGTTAGCCTCTCGCCGGCTTTTCGACGCGGACGCATGTCGACGCTGACGGCGCAATGCCCTTCGGTTATTGCGCCCTATGGTCCGTGGCTCGGAGACAGGCTATAGGGTGCAATAGCGCAGCGTATTGCACCGGTCGGTGCACGGCGAAGCTTTTGCACCCTATGAGCCGGCTTTCTTCGCTTTCTTCGCGGTAGGCTCGCTGGCGATCGCACGCAGCGCTTCGACGAAGGCTTTTGCCGGCGGCCGCAGCGGCGTGCTGCGCCGGGTCAGGATGCCGAAAGCCGGCAGCTGCGCGTTGATTTGCAGCGGCAGGCGGCAAAGCAGCTTGGCGCCCAGGTGGTCGCGAGCGACAGGCTCGGACATGAGCGCGAGCGAATCGCCGTACTGCAAGAGCTGCAGGATCGCAAAGACCGAACTGCATTCGATGACGTTGGCCGGCGTCGACATGTCGCTCGCGGCAAATTCCTTTTCGAGCAGCATGCGCGTCGGGTTGGGCATCGGCTGCAGGACCCACGGCCACTCGGCGAGATCGGCCAGCCGCAGATTGGCCCGGCGGCGCAGCGGATGGCCGACGCGGGCGACGAAGACGAGCTCTTCGCGCTTCAATTCCTCGAAGTCGAGCTCGTTGTGCTGGAGCGGGCTGCTGAACCTGCCGACGGCAAGATCGAGCTTGTGCAGTTCGAGCATCGGCACGATCTGGTCGCTCGTCTCGCCGAGCACCTCGACGTGAATCAGCGGATTTTTCGACTTGAGCCGCAAGATCGCGTTGGCGATGAGGTCGGGCGCGGCGCCCATGATCGCGCCGATCGCAAGATAGCCGTAACCGCCTTTCTGTTTGATCGAGAGATCCTTGGCGAAATACTCGAGGCCGGCGAGCGTCTGCTTCGCGTAAGCGAGGACTTCCGCTCCCAGGTCGGTCGGCGTCATGCCGCGCGGATGGCGCATGAAGAGAACGATGCCGAAAGCGCGCTCGATCTCCTGCAGCATCTTCGTTGCCGACGGCTGCGAGACGTGCACCATGCTGGCGGCCTGATGCAGGTTGCGGCATTCATCAAGCGCGCAGAGGAGCGAAAGATCCTTCATGCGCAGGCGATTGGTGAGCACGGAGTCGAGCAGCGAGGCGGTCGCGGGCTTTGGCTTCGATTCCATTTACTGATCGACCCTTTCAAATTGCTGATCCGAGTGCGACACGATCGACCTTAGGATGACTGATCGTTTCACGCAGGGCGAGAATCGCGCGAAGGACAATAAAAGTAAAGCGATACCCGCGCCCAGTGAACGCTCGAAGGCTCAAATACCGGAGGATTGAACGATGAAGCACGAATACCTGAACTGGATGGCGAAGAACACGCCGACGCAGTGGTGCAATGACTCGGCGCTGACCGGCGACATCGAGGCGGCGCTCGAATGCGGCGCGATCGGCTGCACGTCCAACCCCCCGCTCAGCTACGAAGCGCTCACCGTGCAAGCCGAACTCTATCGCGACGGCGTCGCGTCGATTCCGGCAAACGTCAAAGGCGACGACCGCGTCGTCGAGCTGCTCGGCGTCGTCGTGCGCCCGCTCGCGCGCCGCCTGAAGAGCCTGTACGAATCGAGCGGCAAGCAATACGGTTACATCCGTTCGCAGGTGCAGCCGAAAATCGGCGGCGACGCCGCGGCGATGCACAAGATGGGCCTGAAGATTTCGACCTGGGGCGAGAACGTCATGGTCAAGATCCCGGGCACTTGCGCCGGCATGCAGGTGCTCGAGGAGCTGGCCGCCGCCGGCATTCCGACGACGCCGACCGTTTGCGTGTCAATCTCGCAAATCCTCGCCGCAGCAGAAGCCAACGAGCGCGGCATCAAGCGCGCGATCGCCGCCGGCAAGGCGCCTGCCGCTTCCACCGCGGCGCTCGTCATGGGCCGGCTGCAGGATTACCTTGCCGTCGTCAACGAGGAGCGCAAGGCCGGCCTGGCGACGAGCGACCTCGAACAGGCGGTGCTCGCGGTGACGCGACGCTGCTACGCGATCATGAGGGAACGCGGCTACAGCCAGCTGCTGATGCCCGCGGCTTTCCGCGTGCCGGAACAGGTCGCGGGAATGGTCGGCGCCAAGGTGCACATGACGATCCACCCGAAGATCCAGGCCGAAGTGATCAAGGCCGACGCCGAGCAGCGCATCACGCGGCGCCCGGCGATCAACGATCCGATCGACACCGATCTCATTGAGCGCGTCGCGCGGGCCTTGCCGGAATTTGCCCAGGCCTGGGAACCCGAGGGAATAAAGCCCGCGGACTTCGATCGGTTTGGCGCCACCGTGATGACGCTCGACGGTTTCGACAAGACCGGCTGGCAGCGGCTCTACACGCTGTGAGCCAGCGCAAGGTCAGCTTCGGCGTCGCGATTTCGCAGGAAGTGCTCGGCGAAGGCGCGCCGGTTCCTTTCCAGCTCGGCCTCGTCGAAGGCATCGAGAAGGCCGCCGAGCTCGGTTTTGAATGCGTCGAAATCCACATCCGCAACCCGCGCGACCTCGACGTCGCAACGCTCGAGCGCGCCACGCAGGCAAGCGGCGTCAGGATCGCCGCGATCGGTACCGGCGTCGAATACGTAAGGAACTCGCTCTCGCTCACCGCCGACGATCCGGCGGTGCGCGCGCAAGCCATCGAGCGCATGTGCGAGCACATCGAGCTCGCCGCCAGGTTCGACGCCGTCGTTTTCCTCGGGCTCATCCGCGGCAAGTGCGGGACGAGGGCGCGGCTGCCCGAATACCTCGACCGCCTCGCGCAATCGCTGCTGCCGATCGCCCGCCTTGCCGAGGAAAAAGGCGTGGCGACCGGGCTCGAACCCGTCGCGTATTATTTCTCGGACCTCCTGAACACGACCGACGAGACGCTTTCCTTCCTCGAGCGCCCGGGCCTCGGGTCGATCGGGCTCCTGCTCGACACGCACCACATCTTCCTCGAAGACCGCAGCATGGAAGAATCGCTGCGGAAATGCGCGGGAAGGACGACGCACTTTCACATCTCGGATTCAAACCGCCGCTATCCGGGCGCCGGCAACATCGATTTCGCGCTCGTCGCACGCACGCTCACCGACATCGGTTACGCTGGCGCCGTATCGCTCGAAATCCTCCCCGCCCCGTCCGCAGAAGAGGCCGCAAGAAAAGGCATCGCGTGGATGCGGCAAGCTTTCGGGCGGTGAGCGCTTCAAACACAACGAACACGGCAAAAACAGGGAGAAACAATGGCTACTGCGGTCATCATGCCTCGTCAGGGGCAATCGGTCGAAAGCTGCATCATCGGCACCTGGTACAAGAAAGTCGGCGACAAGGTCGCCATCGGCGATGAACTTTTCAGCTATGAAACCGACAAGGCGGCGTTCGACGAAGAAGCGCGCGTCGAAGGCGAAATGCTCGCGATCCTGCACGCCGAAGGCGTGGACGTCCCCTGCCTGAGCACGGTCTGCGTGATCGGCGCCAAGGGCGAAGACATCAGCGCTTTCCTGGCGCCAAGCGGCAGCGCCGCGGCGCCTGCGCAGTCCACCGCCGCGGCGGAAACTTCGAAAACCTCAACGTCAGCACCGCCAGCGGCGGACGCCGGCAACGCGAGTGTGTCTTTGCCGCCGCAAGCGGCGCCCGCCGACACTGCTGCGCTTGCCATCTCGCCGCGCGCGCGAGCGCTCGCCAGCAAACACCACGCCGACCTGCGCGCGGTGCGCCCGAGCGGTCCGAACGGGCGCGTCATCGAGCGCGACGTGCGCGCGCTGATCGAGGCGGGGCATTACGCCACCGGCGCGGCCGGCAGCGACTACCGCGTCGACCTCGTCGGCACCGGCATCGGCGGCCGCGTCTCGGTCGCCGACGTCGAAGCCAGCGCCAAGCCCACCTCGCCCGCCCCGGTGACGCAAACGGCGGCGCCTGCACGATTTATCGAGGAAAAGCACAGCAATATCCGCAAGCTCATCGCGCGCTCGATGAGTGCTTCGCTTTCGTCGATGGCGCAGCTGACTTACACGGCGAGCTTCGACGCCAGCAGGATCATCGATTTTCGCGCCCAGCTCAAGGCTGCGAAAGAAGCCGGACTCGTTGATCCGGCGCGTCTCGATCAGGCATCGATCACGATCAACGACATCATCCTCTTTGCCGTTTCGCGCGTCGTCAAGCAGCACCGGGTGTGCAACGCTTCCTTCCTCGAAGACCGCATGGTTTTCTTCACTGACGTGAACATCGGCATGGCCGTCGATACGCCGCGCGGGCTCATGGTACCGACGATCTTTGGCGCCGACCGCATGTCGCTCGGCGAGATCTCGGCCAGCGCCAAACGGCTCGCCGCCGACTGCCAGAAAGGGACGATTTCGCCCGACCTGCTCAAGGACGGAACGATCACGGTCACCAACCTCGGCGGTCTTGGCATCGAGTCCTTCACGCCGGTCGTCAATCCGCCGCAGACGACGATCCTCGGCGTCAATCGCCTGACGACTTCGGTGCGCGCCGAGGGCGGCGTCGCGGTTCCCTATCCATCGATGAGCCTCTCGCTGACCTGCGACCATCGCGCCGTCGACGGCGCGCCGGCCGCACGTTTCCTCAAGGATCTCACGGCCGCACTCGAAAACCTTTCACTGCTCCTTACGCAATAAGGCGATCCATGTTCGACATCATCATCATCGGCGGCGGCCCGGCAGGCTATCTTGCGGCGGAGCGCGCCGGCGCGGGGGGGCTCAAGACCCTGCTCATCGAGAAGCGCTTCATCGGCGGCGTCTGCCTCAACGAGGGTTGCGTGCCGTCGAAAACGCTGCTGCACAGCGCCAAGGTGCTCGACTACGCGAAGCACGGTGGCGATTACGGCGTCGTCGGCATCCCGGCGAGCGCGGCCGCGATCGACCAGAAAGCGGTGATTGCCCGCAAGAACAAGATCGTGCGCAACCTGGTCGCGGGCATCAAGGCGCAGCTGAAAGCGAGCAAGGTCACCGTCAAGGAGGGCTTCGCCGAGATCCTCGGGCGCGAGAAGGGAATCATCCGCGTCAGGGTCGGCGAAGAGGTTTTCGAAACGAGCAAGCTTTTGCTCGCCACCGGCTCGGAAGCGATCGTGCCGCCGATTCCCGGCGCCAGCGAAGGCCTCGAGCGCGGCGATGTGATGACCAATCGCGAAATCCTCGCGCTCGAGACGATTCCCGCTTCGCTCGTCGTCGTCGGCGGCGGCGTCATCGGTCTCGAAATGGCAAGCTACTTCAATTCGGTCGGAGCCAAAGTGACCGTCATTGAAATGCTCGACCGCATCGCCAACCCGACCGACCGCGAGATCGCAGCGATCCTGCAGAAGAGCTACGAGAAGAAGGGCGTGACTTTCCGGCTGTCGTCGAAAGTCACCGGGATCAAGAAGGGCGTCGTCGAATTCGAAACGCTCGCCGAGCCCGGCAAGAGCGAGCGCGTCGAAGCCGAGCGCGTGCTGCTCTCGATCGGCCGCCGGCCGGTGACGCAGGGATTCGGTCTCGAGAAGCTCGGCGTCCTCGTCGACAAGGGCCGCATCGTCACCGACGCCAAAGGCGCGACCAGCGTCCCCGGCGTCTATGCCTCGGGCGACGCGAACGGGCTCTGGATGCTCGCGCACGCGGCCTACCGCGAGTCCGAAGTGGTGATCAACAACATCCTCGGCCGCCGCGACGTCGTTCGCTACGAGGCGGTGCCGGCGGTCATTTACACCAACCCCGAAGTCGCCTGCGTCGGCGAGACCGAAGAGAGCTGCAAGGCGAAGGGGATCGAATACCGCGCGGCGAGCCTGTCGATGAACTACAGCGGCCGCTACATGGCCGAGAATACCGCCGGCGAAGGCATCTGCAAGATCGTCGTCGACCCGCGCCGCAACCGCCTGATCGGCTGCCATCTGATCGGCAACTACGCCTCCGAAATCATCACGACCGCGGCCATGCTGGTGGAAATGCAGATGCGCATCGAAGAGATCAAGGAATTCATTTTCCCGCACCCGAGCGTCAGCGAGATCATCCGCGAAGCGATCTTCCACCTAGAAGCCTGACAGGGAAGAACAAATGACCAAGCAACTGCCTATCGATCCGCAGGAAATGCGGCGCCCGGGTTTCATCGAGTTCGCGAAAATTCCGGTCAACCAGTACCGCCGCACGATCGAGGAAGAAAAAGCGCATTACACGCGCGAGGACTTCCTGCGCATCTATCGCGACATGCGCTGCATTCGCGAATTCGAGACGATGCTCTACTCGATCAAGACGACCAACGCCTATAACGGCATCGAATACAACAACCCGGGGCCGGCGCACCTCTCGATGGGCCAGGAGGCCGCGGCCGTCGGCCAGGCCTATCTCCTGTCGACCGACGACTTCATTTTCGGCTCGCACCGGAGCCACGGCGAAATCCTCGCCAAGGGCCTGCGCGCAATCCATGAGCTCTCCGAGCCCGAACTGACCGCGATCATGGAAGGCTTCCTCGGCGGCCGCAGCTACAAGGCGGTCAGCGACTTCAACCGCGGCCGCGACAAATCGGCGAAAGAACTGGCGATCGACTTTCTGATTTACGGCGCGCTCGCCGAAATCTTCGCCAAGGACACGGGTTTTAATCGCGGCCTCGGCGGTTCGATGCACGCCTTCTTCCTGCCCTTCGGCGTTTATCCCAACAATGCGATCGTCGGCGGATCAGCCGACATTTCGGTCGGCGCCGCGCTTTACAAGAAAGTCAATCGCAAGAAGGGCGTGATCGTCTGCAATATCGGCGACGGCTCGATGGCCTGCGGCCCGGTCTGGGAAGCGCTTTCGCTCGCGGCGATGGACCAGTACCAGACGCTCTGGGAAGGCGACATGAAGGGCGGCCTGCCGCTCCTCGTCAACGTCATGAACAATCAGTACGCGATGGGCGGGCAGACGCGCGGCGAGACGATGGGCTACGACTTTCTCGCGCGCATCGGCGCCGGCGTGAACCGCGAGCAGATGCACGCCGAACGCGTCGATGGCTACGACCCGCTCGCCGTGATCGAGGCGATGGGCAGGAAGCTCTCGATTCTGCGGGAAAAGCGCGGGCCGGTTCTGCTCGACACGCTGACCTACCGCTATTCGGGCCACTCGCCTTCCGACGCCGACTCGTACCGCACGCCCGAGGAAAAGGCGGCGTGGCAGCGCGAGGACTCGATCGTCGCTTTCCGCGAGAAACTGATCCTGGCGGGGGTCGCGACGAGCGACGATTTTGCCGCGATCGACGAGACGGTCGTCGCGACGATCACCGACGCCGTGCAGCTTGCCGCCGACCCGATCGTCTCGCCGCGCATGGACCTTGCGGCAACGCCCGAGGCGATCGAGGGCCTCATGTTCTCGAACGAGAAGATCGCGCGCTTTGACGAGCGCGAGCCCGACGTCCTCATGCCGAAAGCGCAGAATCCGCGCGTCCAGGCGATCGCGAAGAAGGAGCGCTACGCCTTCGACGCGGCCGGCAAGGCGGTTTCCAAGAACAAGGTCTATCAGTACCGCGACGCGGTTTTTGAAGCGCTCATCGACAAGTTTTACGAAGACCCGACGCTGATTGCCTACGGCGAGGAAAACCGCGACTGGGGCGGCGCTTTCGCGGTCTACCGCGGGCTCACCGAAGCGCTGCCCTATCACCGGCTCTTCAACTCGCCGATCGCCGAAGCGGCGATCGTCGGCTCGGCGGTCGGCTACGCCATGTGCGGCGGACGCGTCGTCGTCGAACTCATGTACTGCGACTTTCTCGGCCGCGCCGGCGACGAAGTCTTCAACCAGCTGCCGAAATGGCAGGCGATGTCGGCCGGCATCCTGAAGATGCCCGTCATCGTGCGCGTCTCGGTCGGGTCGAAATACGGCGCGCAGCATTCGCAGGACTGGACTTCGCTCGCCGCGCACATCCCCGGCCTCAAGGTCGTCTTCCCGGTGACGCCTTACGACGCCAAGGGACTGATGGCCGCGGCGCTCAACGGCAGCGACCCGGTGATCTTCTTCGAAAGCCAGCGTCTCTACGACATCGGCGAACAGTTCCACGCCGGCGGCGTCCCCGCGGCGCCGTACGAAGTGGCGATCGGCGAACCCGATATCAAGCGCGCCGGCAGCGATGTGACGATCCTTACCATCGGCGCGACGCTCTACCGCGCGCTCGAAGCGGCTGAGACGCTTGCGGACAAATACGGAATCAGCGCCGAAGTCATCGACGCGCGAACGATGGTACCGTTCAATTACGAGAAGGTGATCGCTTCGGTGAAGAAGACCGGCAAGATCGTCCTCGCGAGCGACGCCTGCGTCCGCGGCTCCTACCTTAACGACCTCGCGCGCAACATCAACGAGCTCTGCTTCGATGATCTCGACGCCCCCGCGGTCGTTCTCGGGTCGCGCAACTGGATCACGCCGGCCTTCGAACTCGAGGAGCATTTCTTCCCGCAGGCCGACTGGTTCATCGACATCATTCACGAACGCATCCAGCCGATTCCCGGCTACACCGCGACGCAGAGCTTCAACGACACGACCGTGCTGCGGCGCGCCCGGCTCGGCGTCTAAAGACTTCGCGAGAAAACGGCAATGGAAAACACGCGCAGGGCCGCCATCGTCACCGGTGGCGCAAGGGGAATCGGCAGGGCGATCGTGCGCGCTTTTGCCGCGCAAGGCATCGCATCGGTGATCGCCGACATCGACCTTGACGCCGCGCGGCAGACCGAAAGCGAAGTGCGCGCAGAAGGCGGCGAAGCCTTCGCGGTGCGCACCGACCTCTCCCAAACCGGCGACATCGTCGCGCTCGTCGGCACCACGATGGCGCGCTACGACCGCCTCGACATTCTCGTCAACAACGCCGGCATCCTCAGCAACACGGCCTACGACGAGGTGCTCGAGGCCGAGTGGGACGCCGTCGTCGACATCAACCTGAAAGCCGCTTTTTTCGCCTCGCGCGAAGCGCTCAAGGTGATGGGCCGCGCCGGCACCGGCCGCATCATTACGGTCTCTTCGCTCGCCGGCCGCAGCGGCGGCGTCAGCGTCGGCCCCGCCTACGTCGCCTCGAAAGGCGGGCTGATCAGCCTGACCCGCCACCTCGCGCGCAAGGTGGCGCGCGAGAAAATCACCGTCAACGTGGTCGCCCCGGGACCCACCGAAACCGACATCATCAAGGGCTTCACCGCGCAGCAGATGGTCGCGATCAACGAAGCGATCCCGGTCGGCCGCCTCGGCAAGCCCGAGGAGATCGCGGCGACCGTCGCCTTCCTCGCTTCGGATGCCGCCGCCTTCATCACCGGCGCGGTGATCGACGTCAATGGCGGCATGTACATGGGCTGAGCCGGGGGCGAGCCAGGAGCACAAGCGAAAATCCACCGCAAAGATGCCCCGAAGGAAATCCCCTTGGGGGACGCAAAGGCGCAAAGGGCTCGCAAAAAAGATCCCGAGATTTCCTTTGCGCAACTTTGCCGCGCCTTTGCGGTGGATGTTAAGGCGCTTGAGATCGCTCTTCGCTTATTGCGCCCTGTGCTTCTCTTCGCTTCACGGCTCCGAGATGCTGACGAGGTTGCGGCCGTTGTTCTTGGAAGCGAAGAGCGCGGCGTCGGCGCGCGCGACGAACTCGTTCTCGGACTCGCCCAAGCGATACTCGGCGACGCCGAGCGAGATCGTCACCTTGGCGATCACTTCGCGCGTCGAAGCGCGTTTGACCCGGCATTTCTCGACGCTGGCGCGAATTTTTTCGGCGAGGTGGCGGGCGCCTTCGAGCGGCGTCTCGGGCAGCAGGATCACGAACTCCTCGCCGCCATAGCGCGCCGCCGTATCCTGCCCCTTGACGTTGCTGCGAATGAGCTGCGCCACCGCCTGCAGCACGCGGTCGCCGAAAAGATGACCGAAGTTGTCGTTGACCTGCTTGAAGAAATCGATGTCGGCCATGACGAGGCTCAACCCCTGCTCGTGCGCCGCGGGCTCCGCGAGGCAGGAAGAGAGCGCCTGGTCGAAACCCTTGCGGTTGGTCAGCCCGGTGAGCCCGTCGAGCAGCGCCTCCTCGCGCGCCCGGCTCACTTCCTCGCGCAGGCGCTCGATCTCGCAGCGGCTTTCGTGGAGGCATTCCTGCAGCGAGAAAATCGACGCCTGCGTCGTTCGCGCGTGCTCCATCAGGCCGGTAATCTCGTCTTCGGCGCGAAGTCCGGCTTCGGCGACGCCGTCCGACCACAACTGCAAGGCGCTGCCGAATTCGCTCGCCTGCTCGCCGACTTCGCAGGTCGAAAGTGAAACGTCGGCCATGATTTCCTGGAACTTGCTGGAGAGCGCACGCACCGTTTTCTCGTCGAGTTCGGCGACGTGCCGGCGGAACAGCTCGTGCGTCGTGCGCTCGTCGAGGACGGCGCCATCCTGCGTGTGCTCGTTGATGCTCGCGCGCAGCGAGGGATTGTTGCCGGCGACGTACTCGTACCAGATCGCGTAGCTGATCGGGTGCAGCGCCGCTGCCTGCCGCGACATCAGCGGCAGGGCCTGCCGCAGGTATTCGGCGCTGCGCTCGATGCTGACATGATCGTATTGCACGCTGGCCTCCCTTTGCTCTTCTTTTGTCGCCACCGATCGGCGGGCAGCGACATTCTAATCGCGGACGCGAGGCAGGTGAAGCGGCGCCGCGCTCAAGACCCGGCGACCGGCACACGCACTTCCGCCGGCGGGCGCGCCGCGCGCCGCTGTGCCGTCCCTTCCGTCAAGCCGTCGATGCATCTTTGCAGCATCTCGAGGTCGACAGGCTTGTGCAGCACGACGACCCCGCGATCGGCCATGCTGCGGATGACAGCGGGGTCGGTGTCGCCGGTCATCAGGATCGCGGGCATGTGCAGCGCGTCGACGCTATGGCCGCTGTTGCCGCTGTTGCCTTTGACGCCGTCTGCGCCACTCGCGTGGGCGCGCACTGCGGCGATGACCGAGAAACCGGTCTCGCCATGGCCGAGGCGGTGATCGGCGATGACCAGCCGCGGCGCAAGCTGCCCGAGTCGCACGATCAGCTCGTCCTTGCTGCGCGCGCTCACGACTTCGTGCCCGAGGCTCTGCAAGCCGAGCTCGAAAGCCGTACGCACGACCGCGACGTCCTCGCAGAGCGCAATGCGCAGCGGCCGCCGCGCCGCTGCGCGGGGCAAAGCTTCGGCTTCGATCGCGCCGGCCTGCTGCGCCGGCAGCACGTTCAGTTCGATCGCGAAGACCGAACCGCGTCCGGGCCGCGAGCGCACATTGACTTCGAGCCCGAGCAGCACCGAGGTCTTGGCGACGATGGCCAGGCCGAGGCCGCTCCCCGTCGTGCGCGCCTGATCGCCGAGCTGCCTGAACTCTTCAAAGATTTCCTCCCGCTTGTCGGCGGGGATGCCGATGCCACTGTCCCAGACTTCGACCCAGGCCTTGCCGTGGCGACGGCGACAGGAGACGAGCACGCCGCCGTAACGCGTATAGCGGATGGCGTTCTCAATCAGATTGCCGAGGATGCGCCGCAGCAGCACCGGGTCGCAGCGCACCATCCATGGCGACGGCCGGCAGCGGAAAGACAGCCCCCTGACCGCGGCCTCGGGCGCGTGCGCCGCCTCGAGGCTGGCGAGCGTTTCGGCGAGCGGAAAATCGCTCAGCTTCGCGGTGACGACGCCGGCTTCGAGCTTGGAGAAATCGAGGAGGTCGTTGAGCAGCGCGTTCAGGCTGGCGATGCATTGCGTCATGTTGGCGACGACTTTCTGTTCGGGAGCGCCGACCTGGCGCCTGAGCAAACCCGTGTACATGCTGAGCGCGGCAAGCGGCTGCCGCAGATCGTGACTCGACGCCGCGAGGAAGCGCGACTTGGCGCTGTTGGCGCGCTCGGCCTCGGCCATCGCCGCGCGTGCCGCTTCCTCGGCGCGGTGCAAGTCGGCAACGTCGAGGTTGATGCCGGCCCAGCAGACGAGGCGACCGCTCTCGTCGCGAATCGGCACGCCGCGCCCGAGCACATGGCGCCATTCGCCGTCGCCGCCGCGGAAACGGAGTACACGGCTCCAGTTGCTGCCGCTTTGCACGCAGGCCTGCCACGCGGCGATCGTCACCGCTGCCTCGTCCGGGTGCATCGCGTCCCCCCAGCCGTAGTCCGAGAATTGCTGCTGCGTCATGCCGAGCACCTGGAGCAGGCTTTCGCTCGCGTAGGTGTTGCGTCCGTTGGCGTCGGCGACCCATACGCCGTAATCGATGCTCTCGCCGATGCCGCGGTAGAGCGCCTCGCTGCGGCGCAGTCTTTCCTCGGCGCTCTTGCGCGCGCTAATGTCCGAGACCACGCCGACGAGGTGCTGCGCGCCATTGCGGTCGACGGCGCGCCCATCGACGCTGATCCAATGCACGCTGCCGTCCGGCCGGCGCACGCGCATTTCGACTGCCATGACGCCGGTCTCGCGCGCGCGCAGCCGTGCCGCCCGCAGGAGCGGCAGGTCTTCGGGAACGATGTGTCGCTCGTCGGCGCCGGCGGGCCATTCGCTTTGCGCTTCGCGATAGCCGAAGAGCTCGTCGTGGCGTGGCGAACGCACCGAGGCGCCGGTCGCCGGATCGAAATCCCAGGTGCCGAGGTTGGCCGCCTCGACGACGACGCGCAGGCGCTCCTCGGTTTCGCCGAGCGCCCGCGCGCTTGCGGTGAGCGTGGCGTCGCGATCGTAAGCCGCGACGCGATCGCGGGCGCGCAGATAGAGTTCGGCGACCCAGCTCGTGAGCAGGCACACGGCGACGAAGACGGCGCTACGCAACCACTCGATCGGCGTCGCGAAACCCAGCTTGCCGATCGGCTCCATCAGGAAGTAGTTCGCGGTCAGCACGGCGCCGGTCATCGCCACGACGCCGGGCCACCAGCCCGCGAGCACGGCGACGACGATCACCGCCGGGTAGAAAGTCAGATAGGGGGGAACCCCGGGGCCGAGCGCCCTCTCGAGTGCCAAGGCGATACCGAGCGCCAGCGCGATGACCGCCAGCGCGAGGCCATAGCGCACGGGCGGACGCGCTTGCGCGAGCGCGAGCAGCGCATGCGAAAAGCGCTGTGTCACCGAATCGCTGCCCTGCGAGCGTTGCATGCGCTGCCCCTTTGCTGTACTGCGAAGCTGACGGCATCCGAGACCCGGGCGTTAATCTACCCGATTGTCAAGGGAATCGCCACAGGCGCCAGCTTGCCGGCGCAATACGCTTCGCTATGCACGGATCGGTGCAATGCGCCCGGTGCAATACGCTGCGCTATGCACGGATCGGTGCAATGCGCTGCGCTTATTGCACCCTATATTCTGTCTTCGAAGAACGGGCGGACGGCGCATCTTGTAAGATGCGAGCTTTGCGCCAGCGCCAGCCTGGTCCCTGCTCGATGCCGACCGACCCGCCGAAACACACGCTCATTGAAGACACGCAGGCGCTGCTGGCCGGGACGCTGATCGTCTCGCTCGGCGTCGCGCTGCTTGGCAAGGCCGGGTTGATCACCGGCGGCGCCGTCGGCCTCGCCTTCCTCGTGCATTACGCGAGCGGCATCGGCTTCGGCCTCGCTTTCTTCGCGATCAATCTTCCCTTCTACGTGCTCGGCCTGCGCAAGATGGGCGCTACGCTCGTCGCCAAGACCTTCGTCGCGGTCGGCCTGCTCTCGATTTTTGTCGAGACGATTCCGCGCGTGCTTGAAATTGGCGCGATCAACGCCTTCTACGCGAGCGTCATGGGCGGCCTCCTGATGGGCGTTGGCCTGCTCATCCTCTTTCGCCACCGCGCCAGCCTCGGCGGCTTCAACATCCTCGTTCTCTATCTGCAGCAACGCTACGGCTGGCGCGCAGGCTACGTGCAGCTTGCTTTCGACGTCGTCATCCTGACGCTCTCGCTGCCGGTGATCGAGCTCTCCGCGGCAGCGATTTCAATCGTCGGCGCGGTCGTCCTCAACGTTTCGCTGGCGATCAACCACCGGCCGGGACGCTATACGGCGGTTTAAGCCGCGTCGCGGTTGACAGGCGAAGCGAGTCCCAATAAATTACGGGCTAAATCGTGTCAGCCTCAAGCTAGCAGGCGTGACCGATGGCGCACCAATCCCGCTTACCGTTCGCCAGGGGGTCCTGTTTTCTTATGTCGATGAAGGGAATTGTCGACGGCTTTTTCAAAGCCGTCGAATTTGTGCTCGCGCTCTGTCTCCTGGCAATGGTCGTCATGATCTTCGGCAACGTCGTCCTGCGTTACGTCTTCAATTCCGGGATCACCGTTTCCGAAGAAATGTCGCGCTTTGTTTTCGTCTGGCTCACTTTCATCGGCGCCGTCGTCGCCATGCGCGACGGTTCGCACCTTGGCATCGATTCCCTGATCTCGCGCCTGTCGCGCCGGGGCAAGATCGTCTGCCTCGTGCTGAGCGAAATGCTGATGCTGATGTGCTGCGTGCTTTTCTTCTGGGGAACCTGGCTGCAGCATGAAGTGAACGCGACCAACGTCGCGCCGGTGACCGGTCTCAACATGATCTGGGTCTATGGCATGGGTTACGTGACGAGCGTCGGCATCGGCCTGCTCATCGTCAACAAGCTCTGGCGCATCGCCAGCGGCCGCATCACCGACGACGAACTCGTCGAGATCCGGGACAGCGAAGAAGAAGCGATCGTGCTCGCGGCACAACAGGCGGCGGCGCAACAGGCGGCGGCCCAACCGGAAGCGAAATCATGACGATCGGCGTTTTTCTTTTTTCGCTCCTGGGCGCGATGGCGCTCGGCATGCCGATCGCTTTCTCGCTGCTCGTCTGCGGCGCCGCGATGATGCTCCTGCAGGGCTCTTTCGACCCGACGATCTTTTCGCAGAAAGTCATCGAAGGCACCGACAGCTTCCCGCTGCTCGCCATCCCCTTCTTCCTGCTCTCGGGCGAACTCATGAACGCCGGCGGGATTTCCAAGCGCATCGTCAGCTTTGCGCTCGCCTGGGTCGGCCATATCCGGGGCGGCCTGGGTCTCGTCGCCATCGTCGCCTCGGTGATCATGGCGGCGATGTCGGGTGCCGCCGCCGCCGTCGCCGCCGCGCTCGGCTCGCTGCTCATTCCGATGATGCGCAAGGCCGGTTATGACGTCCGCACCGCGGGCGGCCTGATCGCCGCCGGCAGCGTCATCGCGCCCGTCATTCCGCCGTCGATCGGCCTCATCGTCTTCGGCGTCATCGCTAACGTCTCGATCGGCAAGCTCTTTCTCGCCGGCATTTTCCCGGGCATTCTGATGGGCGTCTCGCTCGCGATCGCCTGGGTCTGGGTCGTGCGCAAGGACAAGATCGAAAAGCTGCCGCCGATGCCCCTGAAGGAACGCCTGCGCGTCACCTTCGACGGGCTGTGGGCCTTGTTCACGCCTTTTGGCATCATCGGCGGCTTGAAGCTCGGCATCGTCACGCCGACCGAGGCCGGCGTCTTCGCCTGCGTGTATTCCTTCGTCGTCGGCAAGTTCGTCTACGGCGAACTCAAATGGAGCGCGATCTACCCCATCCTCGTTTCGTCGGCGAAGACCACCGCGGTCGTCGTCTTCCTGATCGCGACGGCGCTCGTCTCGGGCTGGCTGATCGCGGTCTCGGAGGTGCCGGCCGAGGTCAGCAAGCTGCTGCAGCCCTTCGTCGACAGCCCGGTGCTTTTGATGTTCATCATCATGGCGCTCGTCGTCCTCGTCGGCACCGCGCTCGACTTTGCGCCGACCGTGCTGATCCTGACGCCGGTGCTGATGCCGATCGTCAAGCAGGCGGGCATCGACCCGGTTTACTTCGGCGTCCTCTTCATCATGAACAACGCGATCGGGCTGATCACGCCGCCCGTCGGCATCGTGCTCAACGTCATCTGCGGCGTCGCCAAGATCTCCATGGACGATCTCGTCAAGGGATTGTGGCCTTTCCTGTTTGCCGAAATCGCCGCGCTCTTCCTGATGGTAATGTTCCCGGCGCTCGTCATGGTGCCGCTCAAGTGGCTGCTCTAGAGGCCTTGCATCACTGAACGCGAATGACCGTCCGGGACGGCTTCCCGGATTTCGAAAGGAGTGAGGAAATGCAACACACGAAATTGTCAGCGCTTTCACCGCTGCCGTCACTGCGACCGGTCGCACTCGCCACGCTGCTGGCGTTTGCGGTCGGCGCCGGCAGTTCGGTCGCCGCCCCGTCGGATTACCAGGAGCGCACGATCCGCGTTTCGAACGGCGTCAGCGAAGAGCACCCGAACGGCGACGGCGAGCGCAAGATGGCGCAGTGCGCCGCCGACAAGTCGGGCGGCAAGATGAAGATCCGCCTGTTCTGGAACGGCACGCTCGGCAACGAACTGGCGACGATCCAGCAGGTGCGCACGGGCTCGCTCGAAATGGTCCTCGCCTCGCCGGCGCCGATGACCGGCATCGTCCCCGAGCTTGGCGTGCTCGACCTGCCTTTCCTTTTCGACAACGCGGTCGAAGCGCGCAAGGTCCTCGACGGCAAGGTCGGCGATTGGCTCGGCGCCAAGATGGCAGCGGCCGGCCTGATCAACCTCGCGTGGATGGAAAGCGGCTTCCGCCACACGACGAGCTCGAAGCGCCCGATCACCAAGTGGGAAGACTTCCAGGGGATCAAGCTGCGCGTCATGCAAAGCCCGATCTACATCGACACCTTCAAGGAAATGGGCGCCAACGCGGTGCCGATGGCCTTCTCCGAGGTCTATTCGGCGCTCGAGATGAAAGCCGTCGACGGCCAGGAAAACCCGGTCAACAACATCGAGAACATGAAGTTCTACGAAGTGCAGAAATACCTCTCCTTCACCAAACACTCGTATACGCCGACGCACGTCATGGTCTCGAAGAAGCTCTGGGACACGATGTCGCCGGTCGAGCAGAAGACGCTGCGCGACTGCGCGATCGAAGGCCGCGACGTGCAGCGCAAGGCCAACGCCGACGCCGAGTCGAAGAGCATCGAGATGATGAAGAGCAAGGGCATCGCGGTCAATGACGTCGCGCCGGCCGAGCTCGAACGCATCCGTGCCAAGACCAAGCCGGTCAGCGACGCCTACGCCGCCAAGCTCAACCCGGAGGCCGTCAACATGGTCATGAACGAGCTCAAGGCGATTCGCGCCGGCAAGTAGCAGCCGGTTTTGCCAGTACGTAAGGCCGCCCGATCGCCGGGCGGCCTTCTTCATCGGCGTGCCGCCGCAAGGCGGCTCGCAGCTTGCGCAGGAAGCCGCAATGAACGCAGCAGGAAAAACCAAGGTCCTCGTCACCGCGACCAACTACTCGACGCTGTGCGCGAAAGGTAAACGCCTCCTCGAGAGCCATGATTGCGAAATCGTCGAGAACACTTTCGGCCGGCCGATGACTTTCGACGAATTGAAGGAGCGCGTCGGCGACGTCGATGCGGTGGTGGCCGGCGTCGATAGCTGGAACGAAGCGGTGTTCAGCATCGCGCCGCAGCTCAAGGTGATCGCGCGCTTTGGCGTCGGCGTCGACAACATCGACGTCGAGAAAGCGCGCGAGTTCGGCATCCAGGTCTGCAACGCGGCGGGCAGGAACGCCAACGCCGTTGCCGAACTCACGGTCGGCCTCATCATCGCCGCGATGCGCCAGCTGCCGGCGCTGCACCAGAGCACGCGCGAAGGGCGCTGGGAGCGCTTCGTCGGCGAGGAGCTCGTCGGCCGCCGCGTCGGTCTGCTCGGTTTTGGCAACATCGCGCAGAAAGTCGCGAAGAAGCTTTCGGGCTTTGACGTCGAGCTCATTGCCTACGACAAGTATCCAAACCTCGAAGCCGCCGCGCGGCTCAAGGTGCGCATGACGGGCGCCGAGGACGTGCTGAGTCAGTCGGACATCGTCTGCATGCTGCTGCCGAGCCTGAAGGAAACGCAGCACTTCATGAACGGGAAGACTTTCGCGCTGATGAAGGACGGCAGTTATTTCGTCAACACGGCGCGCGGCGCGCTCGTCGACGAAGCGGCGCTCAAGCTTGCACTCGAGAGCGGCAAGCTCGCCGCCGCGGCGATCGACGTCTATGAGCGCGAGCCGACGAACGCGGGCAACCCGCTGTTTGCGCTGAGCAAGATCGTGACGACGCCGCACACCGCGGCCGAGACCTACGAGACTTACGACGACATCGGGGTGTTCACGGCGCAGGCGATCCTCGACGTCCTCGCCGGCAAGCGCCCGCAGAACCTGCTCTGAAGCGAACGCTTTAGTCGAGGTATTTGAGCCCGGCCCGGGCGAGGGCTTCGCGCATGCCGTAAAGGTCGAGGCCGAGTTCGCCGGCGGCGAAGCGCTCGCGCTTCTCGGCTTCGAGGCTTTCGCGCTTTTCGGCGGCGTCGGCGACTGCCGGCGCAATCGCCGCCGGGACGATGACGACGCCGTCGCTGTCGGCGACGACGACATCGCCAGGGTTGACGAGCGCGCCGGCGCAGACGACCGGGATGTTCACCGAACCGAGCGTCGCCTTGACCGTCCCCTTCGCGTGAATCGCTTTGGCGAAGACCGGGAAATTCATTGCCTCAAGCGCCTTGACGTCGCGAACGCCGCCGTCGATGACGAGGCCGCGGGCGCCGCGCGCGCGAAACGAGGTCGCCAGCAGCTCGCCGAAGAAACCGTCCTCGCTCTCGCTCGTGCAGGCGGCGACCGCAACGTCGCCGTCCTCGAGCTCGCCGGCGGCGACGTGCATCATCCAGTTGTCGCCGGGCTGCAGCAGGATCGTCAGCGCCGTGCCGCAAAGCGCCGCCGCCGGATAGACCGGCC
>CAZALA010000002.1:0-84618 GCA_964485725.1 uncultured Propionivibrio sp.
TGGCAGAGGCCAAAAATCCGCGTGTCCGTGGTTCGATTCCGCGACTGGCCACCAGCAACACCAAGCAACGAGCCCATTCTTCGGAGTGGGCTTTTTGCTTTTCGCCATTCGAGCTGATGGGCGGCACGGGATGGGGTTCTCGAAATATTCGGTGCTGGTTCTCCTTGCCGTGGCGTTAATTACCTTGCTTGGGCGATTTGGCGGGGAGGTTGCCTTTGCGGGCAACTTTCACTCCAGACCCTGAGCGAACCGCTGGGCGATAATTATCAATCCTGCTTGGTGACTTCAAGCTTCCGTAGGTCGAATCCCTTTTCCAATAGTCTGGCCAGCAGGTTTTTGTAATTGGTGAAATCAACAGTCGGTGTTCTGGCAAGAATCCACAAGTATTCTTTCTTGGGTTCGCTCACTGCGACTAACTGGTAATCCTCATCAAGGTCGATAACCCAGTAGTCGCCCCAAACGAACGGCAGAAATGAAAGCCATTCAGGGGCAAAACGAACCTCCAGCTTTGGTGACGCGGCTGGGCCTATCTGCCTTGCTACACCAATTACTTCAATTATCTCCCCGTTTTCGATCCGGCAACGGTTGACGACTTGTACCATGCCATCATTCTTAAGGCTGTATTCTGCTTTTGTGCCGCCTATACATTTCCTTTGGAACCAATTAGGAAACTTGGCAATCTCGAACCAAGTGCCCATGTAGCGAGAGACATCAAGTGCGGGAATCGCGCTCAAAGGACTATTGGTCGGCGGATCATCGTTTCCCGAACCGGCGTCGCTAGCAACGGCAGCCATGGAGCATAGGTAGAAAAGGATGGCGAATATATTCGTTCTCATTGCTGGTCTTTTCAAGATCGGTGTTTGGCGCAATCGAAAAAGATGAAGGGCTACCCAGTCCTCGGCAGGTGCTCTTTACCAAGGCTTTAAGTTACGATAGTGCGCGGGTATACGGCTGGCTGCAAACGGGGCTTTGATGAAGGCGGATCCTGGCCAATTGCGGAGTGGGCTTTTTGCTATCTGGCGTTAATTACGCGAAGATGCCGCGTGGGATTTTCCAAGTATTCGATGCTGGTGCTGCTTGCCGTGGTGTTCCTCGCCTTGCTCTGGCGATTCGGCAGGACTGTCTTCACCGGCGCCACCAGATGGCTACTGTGGGCGCTGAGCGCAGTTTGTGCTAGTACGGGATTGGTCTTCCTGCTGACCTCCGAGGGAAGGCCACTCCCTCTCGCTGGCGGGCTCATCCTGTGAGCGTTCGCGGTCTATACGATCAAGGTCGCCGCGTCGTCGAGAAAGAAACGCTAGGTCGACAAGAGATACCCGGCACTTCTAATACGAGGAACCAGTCGCGGCTGAGGCTGTGATCGGCAAACGGCCGTGACTTGAGCGCGTTCAAGAAAGAAAATCGGGCACGACTTTAGATGGGCATCTTGGGCAGGGGTCGCTGCGCTGCCTATCTTCTTGATCAGTTAGACCGGTCCGCTGATCGGATTGACTGAAGAGGATCTTCTCGTTTTCAGCCAAAGCCGTCACTGATGCCCACGTGCGATACTTACCGCAGCCAAGAGCCGAAGTTCGCGCCGAGCCCATAAGCCAGCCGTCGATGAAGGTCAAGTACGCGCGACGGCGTTATACTCGAACTCTCAAAAAAATATCGAACATGGCACGTCGCCATAGTCAGATGGCCGCATCAAAGTTCAGCCCTGTCGCTAAACCCGGCAGACTATTGAAGTTTTCAATAGTCTGTTTCCTTGTCATCTTGCCGCTCACATTGCCTTAGGCTACGCAAATGGCGTTGAGGCTTTCAGACACGTCAATTCGCCTTTACCGCAAAGGTGATCAGTCCGTGCCCGTCTGTCTCCATAGCTACTTGATGATTCATTGCAGGGGTGGAGGACTCCGACTGTCGGCATACCTCAATAAGTTCGTTTGCTCCCTAACGCTCGATACAGGCGAAGTGGTCTCGTTAGACGATTGCGCATACACACACGATTGCCTGTACAGAATGGATCATATGATTTACGAGTTCTGGGCATCGGGAACGACGTCGATGCACATCATGAAGGACGGAGCGGGGTGTCTTCGTATCGAATATCAGCTCTTCGGCTTTGAGGGGCCAGGCAATCTTTCAGTTATTGAAGAGATCGTCCCTGTCTTGGCAAGAGGCGTCCGCGCGCGGCGGCGCCTCACGCGTGCGACAAATTAAGGTCAGTCTCGCCTTTTCGTGCAAAAGAACCAATCTCACTAGGAAAAATAAATGGCTGCCCCCGTTGTACTCGATACGCTTCTCTTCGTAGATACCAATGTGCTTTTAGATTTCTACAGAATCCGAAAAACCGACATCAGTACGAAGTATTTGGAGCAGTTGGAGGCATGCAAGGATCGCTTGATCCTCGGCTCTCAAATTGAGATGGAGTACAAAAGGAATAGACAGCGTGTCATCGTGGAATCACTGAATAACTTCACTGCCCCCGATTGCGGGAGGCTTTCAGTCCCAGCTCTCGTCGCGGACCTCCAAGCGACAAAAATGATCGATAAAAAGAAGAAAGAGCTCACAGCTCAGCATAAGAGGGTGAACGAGAAGATTCAGGCTGTCCTGAGCAACCCCACACACCACGATCCTGTATATCAGACACTACAGCGCATTTTTAAGAACGACTCACCATTCAACCTTTCGCGCTCAAAAAGAGAGAGATTTGCGGTAAGGAACTTGGCCAAAAAGCGCTTTGTACTTGGTTATCCGCCTCGGAAACAAGGCGACACATCCATCGGTGATGCCGTTAACTGGGAGTGGATTGTGAAATGCTCCGCGGATAGCGGAAAGCACGTCGTAATCGTGACTCGAGATACAGATTACGGCGCGATCTATGATGGCAAGTCCTATCTGAATGATTGGCTTAAGCAGGAGTTCAGTGAACGCGTGAGTAAAAAGCGAAAAATAATTCTCACAGATAAGCTTTCGACGGGCCTAAGAATCGTTCACGCCGCTGTTACGAAGGAAATGGAAGAGGAAGAGGAGAAATTATTGGCAGAGATCTTTTCGGAGTTCGAGGATCTCACCAAACTCGAAGCGTGATTTTCAATGAGCGGCCCGAACGACAGGTGGTTGCGACATTCCGGTCCGACCGTGAGCCTTGGGCCAACATACGCAAGGGCCGAGAAGTTCTCGTCCTGACCTGCCAGTGTATTCTCGGCCCGCCCAATTCCAGGGAAGGCGTGTTCAACGACTGACCGGCAAATGCGCTTGCCTTCCCGCTTCTATATCCGCGATGAACCGACGAACCGTCTGGCGACGTTCATCAGCCCTCAATCTGTGGAGCGCCAACAGCAGAGCCGCCACGTCGTCATCCTCACAATAAAGAAAAGACAATGGCGCGTTCAATTTAGCGGCTATCAGTCTTGCCGTCGGGACTGGAGGCTCGTGCACGCCTAGTTCGTATCGGCTGATGCGAGCACGACTGCTGGACTCGTCGATTCCAATAGCGACACCGACTTGCTCTTGCGACCAGCCGAGACCTTCGCGCAAGGTACGTATTCTGTAACCGACGATGGAGGGGCGGGTGGAAGGGCCACGAGACATGTAGCGAGTTTCGTGACAAAGCCCGCTTCGGTCGTCACGATTTTCGTTACACTTCTAGCAAACAAAAACTGCGACGCCAGCAGCTATGGCGATGCGTATGCCGGATTTCTTTGCTGCATAAACCAAGGGAGACGCGATGAAGAAACTCTTGATGTTGATGATGATTGCAAGCCTTTGTGGTTGCGGGATCGTCCAAAGCAAGAAAATTGAGGAGCTTCAGGCGAAATCAAAACCGGAGGACTGGGGGGTGTTCACAGAGACTGACAGAAAGGCCGGTGAAATCGTAGCGACCTCGCTGATCAAGTCCATGCTGAAAGACCCAAACAGCGCAACGTTCAGATTCGAAAATCCAGTCCGCATGATAAAAATCATCAAGGGTGAGGCAGAACGCGTCTGGTATACGAATATTTATGTCAATGCCAAAAACGCGTTCGGCGGGTACGTCGGTGACCAGAGGTATGTGATGGTCAGCAAATGTTATCCCAACGCTGTGAAGAACTGCGAGATCGCCGCTTTCGGGGTACCAAACCGGAGATACCCCGGCGATCTCGACTGGGTGATGTGAGATTCGAGGGCTACGAAAAAGAAAGGGAGAACTAAATGTACGCTAGAACCATCTTTGCAATGCCAAAGACATTCATAGCGAGGGTGATAAGGCTTGTGTTGGGCCTTGCGCCGGTTTTTCTCTTAGTTTCCTGTGGCGAACAATCCGGTATGGAGGACGCCATAAGAAATCAGTTGAAGGACCCTGCCTCAGCGAAATTCAAGGAACCAGTGATCAGCCGGGATGGAAGATATGCATGCATCGCATGGAATGCAAAGAATAGCCTCGGCGGATATGGCGACTGGCAATACACTGGGCTCAAAAAAGGAAACTCCAGTTGGATCGTTTCGGAAATCCAGAAGGTGCCTGACTACTGCACGTCCGAATACTTCGCGCTGCGTGACGAAAATAGGAAGCTGTTTGAAGATATAAAGAAGTCTGCTGCGGTGCCAAGGAATTTGATCGAGCTCAACCAAAAGGTTCTTGCCGGACCAGATCTCCCACCGGAGATGCTGCTGAAAATGAACAAATCAATGCGCAATTACTTAGATGAGTTGGCAGCAGCTTGCAGGGCATACCCCAACCCAGACTGCAAGTGAGTTCTGTCCGAATTACGCAACTGACGAGCGCATAACCAAAAGGCTGATCTGATCGAGTCGCTTCACCGTGAGAGCCCCCTTGACCGCCCGGTCATCGGGGCTTTCGCTATTCCCGGCGCCCCTTTCTCTTCTTTCCAATCTCACAAGGAGTCTCTATGTTCCTGTATGTCGTGATCGCCTTCGCCGTCGCTTTCGGGCTCATACAACTCGGAGCTCTGTCGGTTTGGGTTTCCATCCTGTCACTGAGCCTCAAGATCGTTGTTGTGCTGGTCCTTGGCATTGCCCTGTATTTAACCGCCAAGCGCTTTCTGCAGCGCTCAAAACGCAATGAGATGAAGACGATCAAGTAGCACCCAATCGCAGCAAATCTCGATTCGCCCTCACCTGCCTGCCCACCTCGTCGTGGTCGGGCATTTTTTTCGTCCTATCCCCCGGAGCAAACCATGCATATCAGCAGCGAATATTTCCCGCATGCCCTACGCAGCAAACATTTCGAAAAGGAGGTAAGACATGGTCGTCCTTCGTGATCCCGCGTCAACCAATGACGTTCGCAACCGCAGTCTTCGCAGCCTCATCGAGCAACGATTCATCGATATTTGCGAAGAAGACGAATACGACCCCGACATCCATGGTTACTTCCTTGTCGTGGAGCCGGGCGACAGCTCGCAGGCCCTTGAGGCGGAGAGTGGCTGCCCGATCTTGCGTAGCCTTGTCGGTAACGCTCGCTTCGGCGACCCGCATTTCCAGCCTTGCTTCGAGTACCTGGAGGAACACGAAGACTTCTATGAGTTGGTCTTCGTTCCGGGTGGCGGCGACTTCGGCATCGTCGTCTTCATTCCTAAGCAAGAAGGAGTTGATCCAGAGCTGTTAGCCATGTGCGCCGAATATGCCCTTCCCGCGCCGTGACATCCCCGCCGTAATTCTCACCTTCTTTTCTTCCGCCTATACCCCCGCACACCGCCCTATAACCACCCCTTCGCCACCCTGACTTCTTTGTCTCGGTGGCTTTTTTCATTTCTGGAGGCCACATGAAAGAAGAACCCTCGGATGCACTCGTCGCCGAAATCGTCAATACCTTGGATGCCGTCCTGCGCGAAGACTTCGAGGAACGCGCCGGGATCATCCAGTTTGACGCGTTGGTACCACGCGCTCACGCCGAAAGCCTTGCTCTCATCGATGTCTTGCGCAGGCACCCCGAAGCACTGACCGGCGTCACCGTCCTGCAAATCGAACTGGACGGGGAAACGCAATGGTTGCTTACCACCGACCTTGTCTTCGCCCGACAGCACTTAGCCGACATCCACGCGGCTGAGGTAGCCGTCCTCGACCTCGCCGAAGTCATCAAGGAGCAGTACGGCGGTGTTGCCGTCCTCACGACGCTTGGCTGATTGGTTTTATTCAGTCCAGCGCAATTTTTAGCATCTTATATGGGAGGGTTCTAAACAACTCCAATGTCATTGTGTATTTCTAACAGGAGCGAAATATGAAGAAAACCGCAGCGCCGAATGAGCTATCGGAAGCAGGCGACACCACAGAGGAAGTACAGGCACCGAAAATTCGTTTCCTGAAAAGCGCCTGCTGCCCGACGCTCTCCGGGAACGCGAGTTTGACGTATCAGATCGCGTGCAATGCAGAGGGGGACTGCGCGATTCACTTGTTCGCCTACACCGGGCGCGGGCTATTCAATAAAGACTGGGTCGCCTTGAAGCAAATCCTGGATCTTCTTGAACAGTGGCCCGCCGACAAACCCATCACGTCGTATGCGCTGTCCTCGTTCTACCCGGGCAAGTCGACCAACAACCGCGCCTTTCTCTTCGCCGCATTGATGGCGGAAGGTTTGGTCCGTCGGACGTCGGAGAAGCCACCGGCATACGCGATAGGCGACCCGGAAAAGTTCATGGAGCAAGTGGCGGCCTTGATCGCATCCGACGTTGACCTGCCGCAGCCACGACCCGCAGCGCCGGATACATCGACCCAGACCGCAATCAAGAAGCCGCCGAAGAAAGCATCCGCCACGACGGAGCCCTAGGTCATCTCGGCCGCCCTTCACTCTTCAATAACGACGGGAGACTGGATGATCTTAACCATCAGCTTGCTTGCCATCACCATCCTCTGCCTTGCCTTCGCGACGACCCGGGTCATCGGCATCGTCGGCCTGTTTCTTCTGCTGAACGTGTTTCCCTTGACCACCACCGCGGCCGTTCTCATCGGAGGTGCCGCCTTCCACTTTTATCAACAGCACAGGAGGAGTAAAGATGATTTCCCGAGAAAATCGAGTTCTCGATGTGATTGATATTGTTCTAGGCTGGAACCTCGCGGATGAGGTCTTCGCCGACGCCGTCAATGCTCAGTTTGGTTATATGGCAGGGTTCTGCCTCGATTGACTCGCACGTTTGCTTCGGCCGTTCGCTTCCCCAAGACCCGCGACTTTCTATTGCCGGCCATTGACCCGTGCAAAAGAGTTTTTGAGGTCGGGGTGAGGCGGGCGGCAGAGGGCCTTTGCGGTGCATGAAAGATCGGAAAGCCCGAAGCGCGAAAATTGTTGGAATTTGGGCCGCCGGAAAGTGTCGCAACGACGCAACGATCCCCGGGTAGCCAACCCAGGCATAGCCCGCGATGTTGCGGAGAAAGCGCGAGATTGCCGCAGCGGATGTCGCCTGCGAGTAACCCGGCGACGTTTCGCAACGCCGTTTTCCCGCAACCGCAACGCAACGCCGTAACCCATGCCGGGGCTCGAAAGTTGCGGCGCGGCACCAGAAAGCGGGGTGCGGCAGGAGTGGTCGCGGGGTTCAGACGCGGATGCGGCGTGAAGGCTTGTTCCGCCCTTCGAGGAGGACGATCCGTGGTTATCTTCGTTCACTCGTTCACAACCGTTTCCAGCCGTAGGCGCTTCCACATGGCTAAATTTAATCGTCCTTCTGGATGAACATTGACACCGAATAAAATGACATAAACGTGTTTATGAACGTTCCTAAGCTATTGTATGGATGGGCAATTTACAATTTCATGCTGTGAAGAAATAAATGCAAAAAGGTGTTTACATCCTACGCATCACTCGAATATTATTCGCACCAGTGTCCTCGTTTTAAGTCGGCAGTTGAGCCCACCTTCCCGCCGACGGACACCAGCTGCTGGGACGGCACACGAGCAAGACACGTGCTTGCCGATAAGAGCAAAAATTATCCTGTATGCGTGCTAGACACGCTCTCAAGAATATACAGGGCCTGTAACGCCGGAGCGCCACCGATTCACACCGGGTAAGCCGACGTTATTTGGTTACGACATCTCGGGGCACCTCCAAGATCGAGGTACGTGTGGACGAAAAGCCAAGGCTTTGTATCGTCCGCGCCTTCCTTTTCGTATCCCTGCGGACGTATCTATTCATTGAGAATGAATCTTCATGCTTACGAAAAATTCAAAATTACTATCACTTGCTCCGCCATCGGCGTCCAGCCCAGAGCTGAACTCATCAATCTCGTCCGTCCGAGACACAACAACCGCAGCGGCGACAAAACTGCTCGGCGCACTTTGGCGTTCTCCTCGTCAGGTGCACCAGATCGGTTCACTGGACAGGCAGAGCGGTACCTTCAAAAACAAGCCTGTCAAGGGCGTCGATCAGGCAATTCAAGCTGCGCAGGCACTCTCCGAAGCCGGCAAGGATGCGTATTTCGCGTGTTCGGAATTCACGACCCCGGACAGTCGCACGGCAGCGAACGTCGCCTGCGCACATGCCTTCTGGTTGGACATCGATTGCGGCGATGAGAAGGCAGCGAGTGGCGGGGGCTACGCGACGGAAGCCGATGCGCTTGAGGCTGTGCAAATATTTTGCCAGAAGGCATCAATACCGGCGCCAACGCACATCGTATCGAGCGGGTGTGGTTTGCATGTTTACTGGGCACTCGATCAAGCGGCTGACCGTGCCACCTGGCAGGACTACGCAGGAAAATTAAAGGCGCTCACGAAAACGCTGGCCTTCTTGGCCGATGACAGCCGCACTTCGGACATAGCGAGCGTGTTGCGTATGCCCGGCACGTTGAACCACAAATACCAGCCACCGCGACCCGTGACTTTGCTCCGCGCAGCCGAGCACCGAGTGAGCAAGGCGGCGATGCTCGATGCGATTGACGCCGCACACAATGAGTTATGCGATGTTCCGTCGGAGCGGCAAGGACGTTCTTGCAGAAACGCCGCTATACCGGGTGCCGACGACGCCGCCGACGGATCAAAGGGCGAAAAACCAACCCTTCCGACGTCACCGTTCCTTCGCACCCCCGTGGAGCCAGCGGACGTGACGCTCCGGCTGCTCGAAGTTCTTCTCAAATACTTGGACCCTGACTCGGAATATTGCGATTGGCTCCGTGTGGGTATGGCCCTTCATTTTGAGACGCGGGGCAGCAGCGAGGGCTTTCGGCTTTTCGATCGGTGGAGTAGTGCCGGCAAGTCGTACGAGGGGATCGGCGACACGAGAGCAAAGTGGCGCTCGTTTCAGGCGACTCGAGCAACGTACGTCACGAGACGTACGCTGTTTTGGATGGCGGAATCGGAAGGCATCTCGCGAGAACGGATTTGCGCCGAAGCCGAGCCGTTCCAGAAGCTCGGAGGTCAGAATGGCGCAAATTGACTTGCCGGAGACTGCAACAGAGACCGTACCGACGGACCGCGAGGTGATCGCAGAACTGGCGCTGCTGTCGCCTATGGACTACGACCGGGTCAGAAAGGAAAAGGCAAAAGCGCTCGGCGTGCAGGTAACGACGCTCGACGACCAAGTCAAGGCAGCCCGCGACGACGATGGTGTTGCCGTACGGCTACCGTTTGCCGAAATCGAGCCGCACCCCGAGCCGATCGACCCGGCCCACGTGCTGGACGAGGTCGTTGAAATCATTCGACGCTACGTCGTGATGGACAAAGAGCAGGCCGACGCCATCGCCCTTTGGGCCGCCATGACTTGGTTCATCGATGTCGTCGAGGTAGCACCGTTGGCGATCATCACCGCGCCGGAAAAGGCGTGCGGCAAATCGCAGCTGCTGACCATTCTCGGCTACCTCGTCGCGCGTCCGCTTCCCGCCGCAAATTCATCGACGTCTTTTTTGTTCCGAGCGATCGAGGCCTGGAGGCCGACGATTCTCATCGACGAGGCGGACACGTTTATCCGCGAGAACGACGAAATGAAGGGATTGGTAAATGCCGGTCATACTCGCTCGAACGCCCTAGTCGGTCGGACGGTCACGGTAGGAGACGGCCACGAGCCGAAGATGTTCAATGTCTGGGGTGCGAAGGCTTTCGCCGGCATCGCACTGGAGCGGCATCTCCCGGATGCGACGATGAGCCGAGGCATCGTCATAAGTCTTCGTCGCAAGATGGCGCACGAAACCACCAGCCGACTTCGCCACTCCGACCGCAGCATCTTCAAAGACGTCGCCGCAAAATTGGCCCGCTTCGCCGACGACTACTCTCTGCAGGTGCGACAGGCTCGGCCATCGCTGCCGGATGACTTGAGCGATCGCGCTCAGGACAACTGGGAGCCTCTGCTGGCCATCGCCGGATGTGCGGGCCCGGAGTGGCTAGAGCGGGCAACCGCCGCCGCCCTGACGCTCTCGGTCACGGAAGAACAAGCGGTTAGCACGGGCAACGAGTTGCTCTCGGATATTCAGCAGGTCTTCGAAAGCGAAAAAGTCGAAAAAATCAGGACGGCGGATCTGATCGCGGCACTGCTTGAAGACGATGAAAAGCCGTGGGCGACGTACAACCGAGGGAAGCCGCTGTCGCCGCGCCAGTTATCGAAGCAGCTTGCCGGCTATGGCATCAAGTCGAAAACGGTCCGTTTTGCGCACAGCACGCCGAAAGGCTACGAACTATCGCAGTTCGAAGACGCCTTCGCCCGTTACCTCGCCGGTCCCCCGACGGTCCCGCCGCAGCGAAACGAATCGCCGGAGGCCATCAACGGCAAGGGAGATGGCGATGCGGATAAAACGCAACAACCGGGCCCCGATGCCGAAACGCCGGGAGCCTTGCTAGCCATCGACCGTGGCGGCGATGCGGACGTTGCGCCGGTTTCGGGGAGGAGACCGGGCATCGCGTTTTGATGCCGTTTCGCGCGCAACGACGACGGGCAGAGTAGTGCTCTCGTTAAAGGTCGCTGGCATGGGAAGCAGTGTTCCCGTCTGGACGCACTTTCAGGGGGTGTCGACGGCCTGCGGGATGACCACTCCCTGCAGTGACCCTCGATCGCCTCGCTACGGACTGCGCCGGGGTCACCCCGGGTCGCAGCGCCTACGACCGCCACCTCCGAAGACAGCGCCCCGCACGCCTTCAGCACCAACCACCGCTGCGCCTCGGCATCGAGCGCGGTTTCCCATAATCAATACAAGAAAGGAGTTTTAAAAATGATCGTTACCTTAAGCCCCGCCTTCATGCAGTCGGGCCTCGTCGTTCCGGCCGGGAAGGCACGCCAAGAATTTTGCGATACCGTCGTTCCGGGTCTGCTCATCGAAGTTCGATCGACGGCTCTGTCCGTGCCGACGTTCTACTTGCGTTGGAAACGCGACGGCAAGACTGCCTACGACCGCTTGGGCAGCATCAAGGACCTGACGCTGACGCAAGCACGGAAGATGGCGAGCACGAAGAAAGTCGAACATGCGCAGGCCGCGAAGCTTGCACCTGAGCACAAGCCGGCAGTCGGCGAAATGACACTCGATGCCTTCATGACCGAACATTACCAACCCCACGTAAAGATCCATAAGAGGTCATGGCAGCGCGACGAGCAGTTGTACCGCATCCGGATCAAGCCGAAATTTGGCGAGACCCGCCTGTCGGCGATTACGAGATACTCGGTCCAGTGTTTCCAGAACGACCTGTCCGAAGAGAAGCTGAGCCCGGCGAGCCAGGACCATCACATCAAGCTTCTTCGCCGAGCACTAAATCTGGCCGTGCAGTGGGAATTTCTCGAAAAGAACGTGCTGAAGGGGATCAAGCTGCGGCTGGTCGATAACGAGCTTCACGATGTCGCGGACGATGAACAGTTGGCGCGTCTCGTCGAGGTCTTGCGCACGGATGAAAATCGACCGGTCTGCAATATCCTGATGTTCCTCTTGAGTACGGGCGCACGATTGAACGAAGCGTTGCAGGCTACGTGGTCGCAGGTCGATTTGGAGAAAGGCCTCTGGACCATTCCGGCGACCAATGCCAAGTCGAAGAAGTCGAGGTCGGTGCCGCTGAACGATTCGGCGATGTATGTGTTGGCCGAGGCGGGCAAGGGGACGAAGTTCGACGCGATCTTCGCCAACCCGAAAACAGGCAAGCCGTTCACGACAATCACGAGAGTCTGGTACAGGTTGCGGAAGGCGGCAGGAATCTCGAAAATGCGAATTCACAGCATGCGTCATCAGTTCGCCTCTCTTCTCGTTTCGAGCGGCCGAAGTCTCTTCGATGTGCAGGTCCTGTTGGGTCATTCCGACCCGCGTGTTTCGCAGCGGTACGCCAAGCTGTCTGTGCAGGCGCTCAGGGAGGCTTCGAGCTTCGGATCGATCATCGTGCCTAAGCCTCAACCGGTGACGCCGTCTGGGCCCACGGAAGCAGCTACATCGCGATCCGAAGCCAGTGCAGTGCCGAAGAAGGAGACGCCGTCAGCCCAGGTCGTGCAGTTTCCTAAAGCGGCGTAGTCGGGCAGTCGCCCGGGCAAGTTACGGCTTGTTCGGGTGGCTTCCAGTGGGCTGACCCTTGTCTGCGACAGGCTGACTACGGACGCTCGGTTTCTGCGCGTCGCCGGCAGTGGAGGACCCGTTGCGGCCCTTCGGGCCATCTCCGGATGAACGGCGGGTGACAAAGTGCAGCGGTCGTCCGCGGCGACGGGCACCGGCAAATCATCGGCCTATGCCGAGGCTGGCAAAAATTTCGGTTAGCGTCGAGGCCCCGCTTGGAGCGATCGAGGCTGAAGTTATGTCATTATCGGTGGTCATGGATCCGCAATCTAAATTTCGCCGCGTGCTCGTCGTCGAAGACGATGCAACCATCGTCAAGAATCTCGTCGATTACCTGGAACGCAAGGGTAATGAAGTCGATGTCGCCTACGACGGCGCCGCCGCGATGGTGCGACTGGCAGCGAGCACCTACGACGTCATCGTGCTTGATCTTGGCCTGCCAAGATTGGATGGTCACCAAGTGCTGCAACATCTGCGCAACCGGGTGGGCCTGGCAACGCCGGTGCTGATACTGAGTGCGCGCGACGCGCTGGCGAGCAAGCTCGACTCCCTGTCCGCGGGGGCGGACGACTACCTGGTCAAGCCCTTCTCGCTGGCCGAGGTCGCCATGCGTGTGGAGGTGCTGCATCGACGCGCCAGCGGCAATGTCGTTGCCGATATTCTCCGCGCCGGTCCTTTGCGCATGGATCGGCGTACGCATCATTTTCACGTCGGCGACCAGCCGGTGCATCTGATGCCGCGTAGCAAGCAGATCCTCGAGGCCCTGATGCGCGATCCTGGCCGCGTGGTGCCGCGTCAGGAACTCGAAAAGTTGCTGTGGCCGGAGGACGAACCGGGCCCGGATGCCTTGCGCAGTCAGATCCACTTGCTGCGCCGCACCTTGGCGCAGTTTGGCTTCGACGGGTTGGAAACAGTGCACGGCGTTGGTTATCGACTGCAATGCGACAACTGAGGGATTTCGTCAACAAGGCCAGGCCGAATTCCCTGAAGCGCCGGACTGCCTGGGCGCTGGTCGGAATCGTTGCCGTCTTCGTGCTGCTGCAAGGAGGGCTGGCCTATCTCTCGCTATCCGAACAGGAGGACGACCTCGCCGATGCCTTGGTGCAAGCCGAGGCCAAGAGGCTGGAAAGCGTACTCGCCCGGGATGAAGTGAGCGGCATCCGCTCGATCGCCCTGGTGAATCTTAGCCCCAATTTCTCAGGTTGGTTGATCGAGCCCGGTGGCGTGACGCTGCCGGGCCCGTTACCGGCCCACCTCGAGGACATTCCGCACGGCTTGCAACAATTCTCGCTGGAGGGCGCCGAGTACCACGTGTACAGCACGCCCACCCGCGATGGGCAATTGTTGGTGCAGTACGACGCCTCGCAGAGCGAGGAGAAAGTGCATCACTTCGGCTTCTATCTGCTCTGCTTGGGCGTGTTGTGCATCGTCACGACCTACCTCCTCGCCGGCTATGTGGCTGCAGTCGTCGCGGCGCCTATCGAACGCATTACGCGACTTCTCAGTAGCTGGGCGCCCAATCCTGCGGCGATGGAAGCGAAAGCGTCGCTGCCCCTGGATGAGGAGGGAAGGCTGCTTGATGCCTTCAGCCAGGTCCAGGCGCGCTTCGAACACAGTGTGGCGAACGAGCGCGAATTCATGAGCAATGCACGACACGAAATCATGACGCCGATGTCTGCCGTGCGTACCGATCTCGAAATGCTTGCGCTGGAAATTCCGCCGCAGTATCACGCACGCTTGCAGCGCGCCCTCGATGGCCTGGACACCATCGCCGGCTCGGTGGGTTTGATCCAGACGCTGGCCAGTCGCCAGCCGGCGATTACCGAGCAGGTCCACCTGCGACTGTGCGTCGAGGATGCCTGGCGCAGCCTGCAGGGCAGCGCTTTCGACTCGAACCTTGTTTTTGTGAATAAGGTGGCAGAAAGTGCCGAGGTCGTGGCCGACCGACATGCGCTGCTGACCATCCTTCGCAATCTGTTCCGTAATGCCGCCGAGCATGCGGCACCAAGGACTTGCACGGTATCGTGGTCCACGCGGGGTATCGAGGTGGCCGACGATGGCATTGGTATCGCCGCTGCGGATCTGCCTTTTGTCTTTGACCGTTACTACCGTGGCGGCCGTATTGATTCTCCGGAATCATCAAAAAATGACGGACGCGAGCGCGGCCTGGGCTTGGCTATCGCCTATCAGGTGGCGACGCTGAACGGCTGGCGCCTGCGTGTAGAGTCGCTGCCGGAGCGGGGTGCCTGCTTCATTCTCGATCTCGCTGAATCTGCGGCTTAGTTAAGATTCTCACTTTCACGAAACTTTGACATCGTTTTAACGCGGCTTCGACGCCCGCGTGCCTAGACTCCCGTCGCTGATACACGAGATCAGCGATGAGAAAAAAATACTCCCCTGCACATCCCCACCTGCGCGATCCGCAGGCGTTCGCGCTTTTGCACATCATTCTTCTGCCGGGCCTTATTGCGATCGCTGCCTATGTGTCGCATGCAAGTGGTTTCGATGTCTGGCTCGCGCAGCAATTTTTCGATCCCGCCAGCAGCCGCTTCCCAGCGCACTCCTGGGTCGACCTCGAACTGATCGGCCATCATCTGGCGAAGTCTGCCGTTGTATTGCTGTGGGTAGGGGTGCTGGTACTCACCTGCTACGCTTCCATCCGCGCCGACCTGGCCGAGTATCGTTCAGCATTGTGGGCATGCTGCATCGCCATGGCCTTGGCGCCCACCCTGGTGGCCTCGCTCAAGGAGGTCAATTCCTACCAGTGTCCGTGGCATCTGAAGTTGTTCGGCGGATACGCCGACTATGTCGGGCGCTGGTTCGTCACCGCCTCCGAAGTAGGCAGGTGTTTCCCCGGTGGTCATGCCGCCGGCGGCTTCTCCTTGTTGGCGCTTTACTTCCTCGCACTGGAGGTGGGCAAGCGTCGCGTCAGCCAATGGCTGCTCATCGCTGCACTCGTCACCGGCGGCGTATTCAGTTTTATCCGCATATTGCAGGGCGCGCATTTCCTTAGCCATAACCTGTGGTCTGCGGCGATCTGCTGGTGCGTTTCAGCCTTGATATTTCTGCCTCTGCGATGGAAACGCGAAGTTCTCGCACGCAAGGCGGCCCCGCTATGAACGACACCCGCGCCGAACTCGCTGCTATGCGCACTTCCGGGCTGGCGACTTATTTCGAACGTTTTAACCTGCATACCGAAACGCTGCTATTGCTGACCGCCGCCTTCATCGTGGCGCTGGCAAACCTGCCATTTTGGGACACCCTACTGGCGAACGACACGGTGACCGACTGGCACAGTTGGCGCTACGGGATCGGTATCTTCACCGCGCTGACCGCTTTCCACTTTGTCTTCCTTGGCGTGCTGGCACCGCGACCTGCGCTACGGCCAGTCCTCAGTGCAGTTGTCGTGATTTCCATCCTGACGAGCTACTACATGCGCCATCTCGGCATCCTCATCGATCCGGGAATGGTGCGCAACATTCTGAGTACCGACTGGCGCGAAGCGCGTGAGTTGCTCAGCGTCGATATGTTCGCGCACATGCTGCTCGCGCTGATTCCCCTCGGTGTCATCTGGCTCGTGCGCCTGAAAACACGCAGCACCAAACGGGCCGTCGGCGTCAGGTTTGCCTGCCTGGGATTGGCCGTGCTCATCGGCGTCATTGCGCTGATGCTGTCATTCAAGGAGTTCAGCTCGACGATGCGGGAACAGCACAGTATTCGCTACATGCTGACGCCAGGGAATGTGATTTGGTCATTGGGCAAAGTGATTGTCGACGACCGCCTCAAGACCGCGGCCGTCCCGGAATCATCGGACCCTGCCGCACGCCTGTTGCCCGCCGCCGCACGCAAGCCCACCTTGCTGGTGATGGTCGTCGGCGAGACCGCCCGCGCAGCCAATTTTGGCCTCAATGGCTATGCGCGCAATAACACGCCCCAGCTTGCCGCCCGCGAAGTGATCAATTTTCCGAATACGACTTCGTGTGGCACGTCGACCGAAGTATCGCTGCCCTGCATGTTTTCGCCATTTGGTCGTCGCCACTACGATGAGAAACGTATCCGCAACCACGAATCGCTATTGCACCTCGTCGACCGAGCCGGCGTAAAGGTCAGTTGGCTGGACAACCAGAGTGGTTGCAAGGGGGTTTGTCGTGGCCTCGATTTTGACGATCTCGGAGAAGAGACGGATGCCAACTTGTGCACCGATGGGCATTGCCACGATGAGATCCTGTTACAGGCACTAAAGAACAAGCTCTCCGCCGGCGGGCAGGCGCCACAGGACCGTATGGTGGTTCTGCATCAACTCGGCAACCACGGCCCCGCCTATTTCCGCCGCTATCCGTCGCGTTTCGAATTGTTTACGCCGGCCTGCAAAGACACCGATCTCGGTAAATGCGGCAGCGATGAAATCGTTAATGCCTACGACAATGCCATCGCCTACACCGACCATTTGCTCGCCGGCATCATCGATTTTCTCGCTAGCCAGGAGGACAAATACGACGTCGCCATGATCTATGTCTCCGACCATGGCGAGTCACTCGGCGAGCATGGCCTTTTTCTGCATGGCGTCCCCTATGCCATTGCGCCGCAGGAGCAGACCCATGTTCCCATGGTGTGGTGGATTCCAAAGCAATCCGCGCACGATCTGGACGTCAATACCGCCTGCCTGCGCGATAGGGGTAAGGAGTCTTCTTCGCACGACAACCTGTTTTCCTCGATCCTTGGACTGCTCCATATCGATACGCCCGTCTATGAAGAGGTCATGGACCTGACTGGGCGATGCCGAAGTGCACGCCACAGCGAGGTGGCCTCCACGCCCAGCCACGAGAACAAATCGGCAGCCAAACGAACGTAGGCAGGCCTTCGATTTCCTTTTTTTGCAACGCGCCCATCCAGCCCACGGAGATATTCTTTTGCTCTCAGTCCCCCAATTCCGCCGCATTCTCTCCTGGTTCTTCCTGCTCAGCTATTTCGTCCTGCTCGCGATCACTTGGGACGGAATGGATTTCGCGGCGGCCGCCGCCGACGGTGCGCAACCGCTGGCTTTCGCCGCCGCCGTCTGGTTGAGCTACGGCTTCATCTACCTCTTGCCGGCCGGGCTGCTGAACTGGGCGGTCGAGCGGCTCGTGCATCGCCGGCGCGAGGTTGCCAAGCCCGCGCTGCTCTATTCGCTCGCGGTGATCGCGACGGCGCTGACGACGCTGTTTTTCTACGCCAACGCCAAGCTCTTTACGCTCTACGGAATTTTCATCAACGGCTTCGTCATCAACCTTGTGACGACGCCGGGCGGTCTCGAATCGATGGGCGCAAGCAACACGTCGAACCTGAGCTTTGCTTTGGTCGCGCTTGCATTCCTGCTCGTCCAAGCGGCGCTGCTCGCGCTCACGCACTGGCTTTACCGCCGCTACGGCGAGCCGCGCTGGCTGCCGCGGCGCTTTTTCGCCGCGCTGCTGATCGTCTTTGCCGTGACGACGCTCGGTGAGCGCGTGGCCTATGCCTATAGCACCGCCACCGGCGCGACCGCGCTCGCCTCGTTGACGCAAAAAGTGCCGTACTACGTCGGCCTGTCGGCACGCGGAATCCTGAGCAAGGTCGGCGTCAAGGTCGAGCGCAAGAAGGAATATCAGCTCGCCAAAGGCCATTTGAATTACCCGCTGCACGCGCTCGAAGTCAGCGCGCCGGCCAAGCCGCTCAACGTCGTCTGGCTGGTTTCCGAATCTTGGCGCGCCGACACGCTCGATGCCGAAATCATGCCCAATACCTGGGCTTTCGCGCAGGGCGCGCGGCGCTTCACGAAAAACTACAGCGGCGGCAACGGCACGCGCGTCGGCGTCTTCAGTATGTTTACTGGCATCCCCGGAAACTACTGGTTTCCGATGCTCGCCGAGCGTAAGGGCGCGCCGATCATCGACGTGCTCAAGGCACAGAATTACCAGATGAGTTTTTACACGAGCGCCAAGTTCTCCTACCCCGAGTTCGACGCGACGATTTTCAGCCAGGTGCCGAGCGAAGAGCTGCACGAAATTCCCAGGGATGCGCAGGGCTGGGAGAAAGATCAGAAGAACGTCGGCAATCTGCTGAAGTTCATCGACACTCGCGACAAGAGTCGTCCCTTCTTCACCTTCATGTTCTTTGAGTCGCCGCACGCGCGCTACTATTTCCCGCCTGAGAGCGCCATCCGTACTCCGTATCCGGAAGACATCAACTATTTCACGCTCAGCCGCCAGGAACTCGCCGGCAGCATCGGCCCGATCAAGAACCGCTACGTCAATTCGGTGCACCATCTCGACAGCCAGTTCGGTCGCGTCTTCGATTACCTCAGAAAGAACGGCCTGCTCGAGAACACGATCGTTCTGGCGCTCGGCGACCACGGCGAGGAGTTCATGGAAAAAGGGCGCTGGGGGCACAATTCGGCGTTCACCGACGAGCAGACACGGACGCCGCTCGTCCTCTGGGTGCCCGGAATGAAAGCGGGCGTCTATGAAGGCATGAGCAACCACATGGACGTAATTCCGACGCTACTGCCGATGCTGGGCGTCAAGAATCCGAAGCGTGATTATTCGACCGGAATCAATCTTCTGTCCGACGAAGTGCGCGACCACGCCGTCTTGGCCGAGTGGTCGAGCATGGCGTATATCGACACGGAGGTGAAGATCGCGATGCCGCTCGCCGTCGTTGCGACCGCGCACCCGCTAGTAACCGGCGCGCACGACGAGGTGCTGACGGCGCAGCAGCAGAACGAACTCTTTGCGCGCAAGGCCGGCAAGCTCGGCGCCATGATGGAGGAGCTCGGTCGCTACGTCAGCACTGCAAAGTGAAGCGTTCAGTTCCTTTTCTGATCTTGACCGTGATCCCTAATCAATGCCCGTCTAAGTTCGAAATTTCCAGTCTATCCACGAGCGTTGAGTCGCAGAAGAACTTCGCAACGAATGCACTTGTCCGCCGGACGTTGATCCTCTGGCCTTCCGACCGGTCAACCGTCTGCTGAGTTCAGCTTGCTTCCAGTAATCCAACCCGTTCCCGCCGTACTTACCACCCACCCCTCGAACATCGAGGAAGACAACGTGGTGGCGTCCATCCACTATGTTGTCAAGGTTGTCTACGTCCTCCCAATGATCTACGTCGTATACTGCCCGACGGTACCGTTGACTGGGCTTCTTCCCCGATAGTAGCGGCGCTACGCCGAGCGGAGGAAGAGCTTTCTCAGGATGGCTGGACGGTACTTGATGATGCGATACGCTGGCTAAAAACATACCATTCCGATTTGTCACCAGCGCTGTATGGGTGTTCTCGCTGGCGTCATCTGCTCCATGAGTCAAAAATGTTCGAAGTACAACGGGGCGAATCGGACAATGTGGTGGCGATGAAGACGCGCTTCCGCAGCAAGCCAGATTGATGATTTCCTTTGCCGTTAGCATCGATTGTCCATGTATCAGGAGCAGCGGCAAAAGAGGAGATCACGCGGAGCAGTTCGGCCAAGTTCGGCGACACGCCATACCGAGTCCGCCCCGGGATCGGCGGCTGCATACGTAAGGCATTGAGCCTGTTCGATATAGCGCCCCGGTGAAACCGCAATGGGCCAGTTTGGTTCGGTAACCGGTTCGGCAATCGGGCAGGGCGGCACTCCAGACAAAGAAATCTCGTTACATTTCTTCAACTTTGGAACAGTCGATCAAACTAGTAGTTTGGATTGAAAATCCGCGTGTCCGTGGTTCGATTCCGCGACTGGCCACCAGTACTACCAAGCAAGGAGCCCATTCTTCGGAGTGGGCTTTTTGCTTTATGGCTTTCACTATTGGACACGATGGGATGGGGCGTTCCAAGTATTCAATCTTGCTCCTGCCGCTCAACCTAGTCTTGATGCGAGATATCGACGTAAGTTTCCAGGTCAGCATCTGAGGCTGTTTCCCAGTCTGGTTCGTAGAGCTTGTCCTGGTCACTCTCAAAGCCGTGGGGGCCGTTGCTCTGGCTCAGGTTCGTCGCGGGCGTGACACTTGAAGACTGTGCAATCTTCCGACGATTCTTACCACGTCGAATTTCGGGTTTGGCAGGCATTGCTCTCCCCTTGAAGCGTCGAAGGTCGGGTAAACATAGCACGACTTTAGCCAGTGGTTCAGTGCGCCGGCAGCAGACGTGGTTTGGAGAAAAAGACGTTCACCGCACCTCCTCGTCACTCTATAGGTGGGGCCTCCTCGTATGTTCCCCAATGACCTTTCGGAATTGTCTGGTAGGTGACCCGCAATCACTTGGTGATGGCCGCTTGCTCGCATTGTTCGACGACCGAAAGGCGCAAAAGCTTGAGGTGGAACGTGTGAGGTCGTGAACCGAAACACGGCATCAGCGGGCAGGAAGGTTGATCCAGTCTCTGTGTTTGCCGCCGCACAGACGTGATTGAGGAATGTTCACAGACTGCTCTGCGGATGTTCGCCAATCTGACACTGATCAAGGCGTTTATCTGAAAATCCAAAGTGACCATGCAATCGGGAGCAAAGTTTATGTCCAATTCGAAGAAGCCGGGCAAAGAAGAAAAGAAACATTCATTGCTGACACCGAAAGAGAAGAAGGCGGCCAAGCAATTGAAGAAACATGGTGGCGATGCTGTTCCGATTCTTCAGCGTATTTCCTAGATTGCGGCTACTGCCAAGAGCCACCGACGCGCTCGGTTCCGAAGCGGAAAGTTGGCGTTTGGAACAGCGGACGGTGGGCAAAACCTCGTCAGTTGGTCTCCGACACAAGAGCTCACGCCCTCCCGATTGGGAACCATGAGCTTCCGACGGATTGGGTTGGTGGTATTGGCGCTTCAACTCCTGTGGCTGCCCGTCGTGCGTGCGGCGTCTCCCACGAAAACACAACTGGAAGTCGATTTCTTGCTGGGCCATCTTGCGCTGTCCAGGTGCGAGTTCTATCGCAATGACACATGGTATGACTCGGACGCCGCACAGGCTCATCTGCGCAAGAAGTACGCCTATCTGGCTGGGTTGAATATGGTCAAGACCGCTGAAGAATTCATTGAAAAGGCCGGCTCTGAAAGCAGTTTCAGCGGCATGGCCTATCAGGTCCGGTGTAATGGAGGCGCAACGCTGACAAGCCGGAAATGGCTGAATGACGAACTCGCGCGTTTTCGGTCACGCCAATAGCGAAAAGATAGGGAGTAAAACCACCGGCAGCAACGAGAGCAAAGATCTGCCTCCACAAGAAACGGCAAGGTCGGCCAAGTTCGGTGGTAAGGCGGGCGTCTGTTGCGCGTCTTCAGCATTCACGCGAGGACCCGTAAGCCGCGTTCCCGTCGGCCGTGTGTGGCAGAGGCCAAAAATCCGCGTGTCCGTGGTTCGATTCCGCGACTGGCCACCAGTATCAGGCATGAGCCCATTCTTCGGAGTGGGCTTTTTGCTTTTCAGAGTTCGAGATTGAGGCGTGGCGTGGGGTTCAACAAATATTCGATGCTGGTTCTGCTGGCCGTGGTTTTACTTGCCTTCCGTTGGCGATTCGGCAGGGCCGTCTTTAAGGGCGTCACCAAGTGGCTACTGTGGGCGTTGGCTGCGCTTTGCGCCGGTGCGGGAGTGATTGCCATGTTGGGGTCCGAGGGCAAGCGGCTGCCTGTCCTGGGAAGGCTCCTCCCGTGTCTGTTCGCGGTCTACCTGGTCAAGGTTGCTGAGTCGTCGCGTAAGAGAAGCTAATCCAGTATGAACACATCATCCCCAGGGGCGAAACATCGGATCAATCAATCTAACAGATTGCTCCAAGTGCCGATGTTATAAACTTTTCGGTAACCGCTCTTCTTTAGCAATAGTTTCGCCATTCCATTTCGTGTGCCGCTAGTGCCGCAGAGGACCACCGGGGAAGCCTTGGGTATCTCACTGAGTCTGATTAACAGCTCCTTAAGGGGAATATTAATTGTTCCAGGTGCGTTCCCATTTGCGAACTCCGCTCCTGATCTCACGTCGACAAAAGTAGCCCCATTTCTTTTAAGCTCTGGCAGCATGGCAATGACTCTTTTTGAATTCCACCACTTGTATACAAACCAAAAACCGATCGCCATTAATGGCCAATTTTTTTCAAAAAAACCCAGAAAATCCATAAAACTCCTTATCCGATTGAATAGGTTAGGTTGAGTTGGAAAAGCAGTCCGCTAAGCGTACGAGCCGTTGATCACGATAGCGGAGTTACGCACACAAAATGTGTCCCCATCTCTTCGGCCATCGCTGATACGCATTTAGAACGCCTACTCAGTAGTGAGCCCGACAGATGATCTTGACGGCTAGCCATGGACTAACAGGAATTTGCTCCCGGCATGTCAGACGTAGTGGTGGCGGGTCTCCGAGCGTGAGATCGAAAACCGTCTTGGCATTCCGGCCCCAGGTCTGTCTTTACGATCACGGTCGCCTCGTCGTCGCGTGAGAGAGGCTAATTCGGTGAGGCTGTCTGCTGGTCTTGGCCGGCACCCATTGGCTTGATCACGCTTGAGCCTAGCCAATTTCTGGCATCGTCGATTGTTGTGAATATTCCGAACGGATGTATGTTATCCGCTGAATTGGCATATCGCGCCGCCAACTCAAGGATCCCTTCGTTAGTTGCAACAACAGACAATTTCAGCTTCCTATTTGAGCGTGAGGCAGCATTGTCGATGGCATTGATTTCCTCAATGTCGTCCTCTGTAACGGATACATCTTCGACGCCAAGAAAGTCATTGATCACATACTTGATGACGTCGAATCGTTCATCGCCGTGAAGCTTCATGCCGGATTGCTTCAGATCATCGCCAGTGAGACAGCCATAAAAGCGTTTCACAACCCCAAAGGGTTCCCAGGTAATTTCGTAGCTCATAAACGTTTGATTCGCCGATTACGTCTTGTATTGAAGAGAGCGAACTTGACGAGAAAACGATGCTTAGGATACCCAACTACGTTTCATTCCGGGGAGAATTTTGATTGGCGGGTCCATCCTGTGGGCGTTCGCGGCCTATACGATCAGGTTCGCCGAGTCCTCGCATCTGGGAGCTAAGTCGGCGAGCGTCTTCGTGACCGGAGTAAGCCGTGCCGTGCCATAGATTGTCGCTTGTCAGGGGCTGAAAATCCGCGTGTCCGTGGTTCGATTCCGCGACTGCCACCAGTGACATCCGGCAACGAGCCCATTCTTCGGAGTGGGCTTTTTGCTTTCTGGCGTTCGAAATTGCGGCCTGGGATGGGATTCCAAATATTCCATCTTGCTTCTGCTTGCCGTGGTGTTCATTGCCTTTCTTGGGCGGATCGGCAGGACCGTCCTTAGGGAGTAGGGGTAAAATCCGTTAGGCGCCTCACAACAAAGACGAATAACGAACTTACCAGCGGCATACTTCGTCGGCTTGTCACCCGCTCTGAGCGCCTCTTTTTTTGTATTTCACAACGCGTTTGGTATCGTGGAGGTGGTCTGTGATGATTGCCGCCTGTGACCCCTGCCTGCTCTGGCGCAGGTATTCTTGATCAGTTTTCCCCACCAATTCCGCAGCGGAAATACCCAATGCTTGCCCGATCGAAATTATGATCGTGATAATCAGGTGTCGTGCCGTTAAGACTACAAAAATTATGCGGCAGCTTCTCTCCGTCGGTGGTCACTCGGTCTCGTCGACACTAGATGTTCTTGTCATGGCTTTTCTGACTTGCAAAATAGATCATGCGAATTAACTCTTTCAGCGACGAATGTGGTGGAATTGAGGTTTCATTCCCACTGCGCAAACGCGGATTAGCTTCGCCATGGCGACTTCCGCAAATATCAATCTTCGGAAAAAAATGAGCCTTTACTCCCAACTAAAGACTGTCAAAAGTGAAGAAGACGTCAAAGACGCGTACATCAAGGCTTTGGGGCTTAAAAGTTACACCAAAGGATTGATTGACATTCGAACCGACGAAATGTGGTTTGAAGCGAAGGACACAGGCAAACATTCCGCTTACGCGATGTTTACGCAACTGCTCCACTACGTTCAGGTCGCTCTAGACAAAGGCGAAACAGTACCCCCGTTCCTGGCCGTCATTGACACCGAAAAAGCTGCGCTGATGAAAAGCGCCGATGTGGTGTCATTCCTTAGCAAGAAAACAATTAAGTGGGGCAAGTCAGCTAGTCAGTTTTCACAAGAAGCATTGGATGAGGTCTCCGCGCATATCGGCACACATTTCGTCTCGTTCAAGATTTCCACACACGAAGACGAATTCATTAGCACTGTTAAAGAAGCTATTAGGTCTGGCGACATTATCAGAACACAAATCACGCCAGACAACTTGAAGCAAGTGTTTGACAAGTGGGTCGCAATGATCGGGCGCGAAATTCTTGGGGTCGATGAAGAAGACTACGCGCTGTTGTTCTTCGCAGACATCATGCACGATGGCACGGTATCCACTCACGCGAACTTACCAGCTGAACTGCTGCACAAGAATGGCGCTCCTGTGTTCAGCCTTGGTGGCCACCTGTATGAGTTAGGTAACAAAGAAGGCTACCGCCAGTTCTGGGCGATCTACCACAAGCCGCCAAAGTCCGAATACCGAAACTACCTGTTAGAGCGTCGCGACAGTTTGATTCCATTGGACGAGCGTAGCTTCAAAGGTGCGTATTACACACCCTTGAATGTGGTCGACAAAGCCTACGACAAGCTAGCGGAAACTTTGGGCAAGGACTGGCAGAAAGATTACATCGTCTGGGATATGTGCTGCGGTGTTGGCAACCTGGAGGTCAAGCACAGCAATCCGCGGAAAATATATATGTCGACGTTGGAGCAAGCTGATGTGGACGTAATGAGAGCGACAAAAACCTGCGTCGCTGCACAGCGTTTTCAATACGACTACTTGAATGATGACATTACCGACGACGGCAGAATTGATTACAGCTTGACCAACAAAGTGCCAGCGTCATTGCGGGCTGCGATAGCTGGTGGCAAGAAAGTCTTGGTACTTATCAATCCCCCATATGCCGAGTCAGGAGCAGGGGTAGATAGCGGAAACAAAGAGGGGGTTGCTACTACGAAGATGTCTCGTTTTATGCCCAACTATGGGTATGCGACGCGTGAGTTATTCACTCAGTTTATAGCACGCATTTCACTCGAAATTCCTAATGCTACGCTAGCAATGTTCAGCACACTAAAGTACGTAAATGCTCCAAACTTTCAAAAATTTCGGGAGCAATGGAATTCTCAGTATTTGGGTGGCTTTGTTGTTCATAGCAAAGCCTTTGATGGACTAAACGGAGACTTTCCAATCGGGTTTTTAGTCTGGAAAACAAGCCATAAGTCGTCTAAAAAGACACCAATAACTGTGATTACGACTGAGGTTTTGGATAAGAATGTTCAAGAAATTGGAGTGAAATCGTTTTACAACTTTCCAACATCTATGTTTTTGAGCTCATGGTTTAAGCGACCAAGATCGAACAAAGAAGAGGCTTTACCGTTAAAGAATGCCATTTCACCAACGACCAGCTCGAAGGATGTGCGCGGATCCAAATGGGCTGATGGGGCAATTGGGGGCATGATTTGCGGAAAAAATGACATGCAACATGCAGCTCAGCAGACCGCGTTGTTGTCATCCGGGTATTGTAGCGCAGGTGGATATTTCGTAACTCCAAATAATCTGTGGCAGACCGCCGTATTGTTTTCTGTGCGACGGTTAATTAAGCCAACTTGGCTCAATGACCGCGATCAGTTCTTGCAATCGACTCAACCGCTCACGGACGAATTCAAGAACGATTGCTTGATCTGGATGCTGTTTAGCCGAAGCAACCTTACCGCTGGCGCAAATGATCTTAAGTGGAACGGCAAGACGTGGTCATTGGTCAATCACTTCATCCCATTCACTGAAGCAGAAGTGGGCGCACCCGACAGGTTCGAATCTGACTTTATGGTGCAGTACCTGGATGGAAAAACGCTGTCAACTGAAGCGCAAGCGGTCTTAGATGCAGGACGAACGTTGTGGCAAGCCTACTTTTCCAAGACCGACGTGCGCACCGTGCGCGACGAACTAAAACTGAATAGGTCAGACGTTGGCTGGTACCAGGTTCGTAAGGCGCTGGCTGCTCGCAATGCGAGCGGCGACACAGCAGAGGTCAAATTCGCCCCGTTTGAGTCAGTGTATCTAGCACTGACCGACAAATTGCGCCCGCAAGTTTTTACCTTGGGTTTTTTGCGCTAACCATTTCAGCTAATAGAGCTAACGGCGTCCGCGCCGGTATCCGCCGTTACCGTTTGCACTGGGCGCAACTGTCCGTGTGGGTTGCCGTATTGTCGCTATCCCTCAAGGTATTGCTGCTGGTTGCCTTCGCCGTCACCATGCTTTACCTTGTCGCTTCGATATCTGCAATGAATCGGCGAACCGTCTGGCGGCGATCATCTGCCCTTAGCCTGTGGAGCGCCAGCAGCAAGGCGGCCATGTCGTCGTCCTCACAATAAAGAAAAGACAATGGCGCGTTCAATTTAGCGGCGATAGGTCTGGCGGTCGGGACTTTACTTAACCCCTCTAGCCAGTCACCCGACTCTTGGCCCTAAGATTTCCTGTCGCTTTTTTGACTGACGAAGACACCGTCTTGTATACGGCTGGCTTCCTCGCCGAAGGAAAGGCTGGTGACCGGAGGGAAGTGTATCGGGACGGAATACATCATCGAAAAGTAATCCTTACCGCGCGTCCTGTTCGCCTTGGCGATCAACGGGCTGTCACATGGAATGGCCCTTTTCGCGTAGCAATATTCCTTCACCGTCGAAGCGTCGCACTCTCCAGAGCCCCCTTGACCACCCGGTCATCGGGGCTTTCGTCTTTTCTGGCGTTCCTCCACGATTCTTTCCAATCTCACAAGGAGAATCTATGTTCCTGTATGTCGTGATCGTTTTCGCCGTCGCGGTCGGGCTCTTTCAACTGGGCGCCCTATCAGTTTGGGTTGCCATCCTCTCACTGAGTCTCAAGATCGCTGTTGTTCTGGTCATTGGCATTGCCTTGTACTTCGCCGCCAAGCGCTTGCTGCAGCGCGCCAAACGCAGTGAGCTGAAGACAATCAAGTAGCGCCCTATCGCATCAACGGTCGATTCACCTCGCGTGCCTGCCCACTTCTTCGTGGCCGGGCATTTTTTTCGTCCATACACCGGAGCAGGTCATGCATATCAGTAGCGAATATTTCCCGCACGTCCGACGCAACGAACATTCAGAAATGGAGGTAAGACATGCTCGTCCTTCGTGATCCCGAATCGGCCAATGACCTTCGCAATCCCAATCTTCGCAGCCTCATCGAGCAACGATTCATTGATATTTGCGACGAGGACGAATACGACCCCGACATTCACGGTTACTTCATAGTTGTGGAGCCCGGCGACAGTGCGGACGCCCTCGAAGAAGAAAGCGGCTGTCCCATCCTGCGCAGCCTTGTCGGCGATGCACGATTCGGTGACCCGGAATACGCACCTTGCTTTGAGTGCCTGGAGGAACACGCCGGCTGCTATGAGATGGTCTTCGTTCCGGGCGGCGGCGACTTCGGCATCGTCGTCTTCATTCCCAAGCAAGAAGGGGTTGATCCTGATCTTCTAGCCATGTGCGCCGAATATGCCATTCCGGCGCCGTGAGATCACCGCCGCAATCCTCGCCTTCGCTCCTTCTGCCTATAACGCCGCACACCACCTTATACCCACCCTGTCGCCACCCTGACTTTCCGGTCTCGGTGGCTTTTTCATTTGGAGGCCACATGAAAGAAGAACCCTCGGATGCGCTCGTCGCCGAAATCGTCAATACCTTGGATGCCGTCCTGCGCGAGGATTTCGAGGAACGCGCCGGGATTATCGAGTTTGACGCCCTGGTACCCCGCGCCCACGCAGAAAGCCTTGCGCTTATCGATGTCTTGCGCAGGCACCCCGAAGCACTGACCGGCGTCACCGTCCTGCAAATCGAGTTGGACGGCGAAACGCAGTGGCTACTTACCACCGACCTCGTGTTCGCTCGTCAGCATTTGGCCGACATCTACGCGACGGAAGTCGCCGTCCTCGACCTCGCCGAAACCATCCAGGAACAGTACGGCGGTGTTGCCGTCCTCACGACGCTCGGCTGACCGGGCGTTGTTCGGCCTTGCGCAATTTCGAGCATCTTATATGGGAGGGTTCTATCTGACTCCGTCGTCATTGTTTATTTCTCACAGGAGCGAACCATGAAGAAATCCGCAGCACTGAACGAGTCCGTATCGACGGCCGGCGACACAACACAGGATGCACAGTTGCCGAAAATCCGTTTCCTGAAAAGCGCTTGCTGTCCGACCCTCTCCGGGAATTCACTATTGACTTACCAGATCGCCTGCAACGCAGATGGGGACTGCGCGATTCACCTGTTCGCCTACACCGGGCGTGGATTTTTCAATAACGATTGGGTCGCCTTGAAGGTCATCCTGGCTGTTCTCGACCAGTGGCCGGCCGACAAACCCATCACGTCGTACGCGCTGTCCTCGTTCTACCCGGGAAAGTCGACGAACAACCGCGCCTTTCTCTTCGCTGCATTGAAGGCGGAAGGTTTGGTGCGGCAGACGTCGGAGAAGCCACCGGCATACGCGATAGGCGATCCGAAAAAGTTCATGGAGCAAGTGGCGGCGTTGATCGCATCGGACGTTGATCTTCCACCGGAAGCGCCGGATACATCGACCCAGACCGCAATCAAGAAGCCGCCCAAGAAAGCATCCGCCACGACGGAGCCCTAGGTCATCTCGGCCGCCCTTCACTCTTCAATAACGACGGGAGACTGGATGATCCTGACCATCAGCTTGCTTGCAATCACAATCCTCTGCCTTGCCTTCGCGACGACCCGGGTCATCGGCATCGTCGGTCTGTTTCTTCTGCTCAACGTGTTTCCTTTAACGACAGTGGCCGCAGTCCTCATCGGGGGCGTGGCCTTTCATTTCTATCAACAGCACAGGAGGAGTAAAGATGATTTCCCGAGAAAATCGAATGCTCGATGTGATTGATATTGTTCTGGGTTGGGACCTCCCGGATGAGGTCTTCGCCGACGCGGTTCGGGCTCAAGCCGGGTATACGGCAGGTTTCGACAGTTATTGAATCGCCGCGTTTGCTTCGGCAGTCCGCGCCGCCCAAGGCCCCTGAACTTCTATTGCCGGCCATTAACCCGCGCGAAAAAGTTTTCTGGGGGTGGGGTGGGGCGGGCGGCAGAGGGCCTTTGCGGGGCAAAAGAGGTGTCCAGAACGCACCTGAAGCGGAACGCAAAAACGAAGGCGACGGAGAGTCATGCGTCGAACCTGACGGACCCGGCGTCCCGCAGCCACGCTATAAGGAGACGGCGGCGACGGGTCGTCAAGTGCGTCGAATGCGTCGTTTCGTCGCGGCGATGTCTCAGATAGACTCCTCGCAACAGGAGAAGACAACATGATCACTTCGACCGACGAGGCAGTTCTAGACAGCCGGGAAAGTTGTTCTCTCGAGGAGGCCGTTGCCAAGCTGCTTGGCTGGATGGTTCACCACTGGCGATCGCCGCTCCTTGTCACCAAGGACGGTATAGACCCACAACAACTTCCTTTCATGCTCGCTCTGCCTTCTCCTCTCGACGAATTCATTTCCACTGAGAGGGAATTCGCCAGTGTGAGGCTCTGTAACGCAGTGATCGCTGGCGACTTCTCTGCGGCCGAATTGTGGGAAGACAGAGTGGCGTTTTGGGAGAAGAAGGGCGAGGACGCCCAACGCTACAGGTCCGCAATCCAAGCGGAGCGGAATTGTCGGAACAGTAAGTTGGTGGACGACAGCACGATGACTACAAGGACAGGCGAAGTACATATCACGCTGACGAGCCTTGATACATGGGCCAGAAGAAACTTCGGCCTCAGCGTTGTTCCCTCGGACGAGGTCGCTTCGACGCCGAAGGCAGAAAAAGGGCCGAAGCGCCCACGAACTAAGACTCTGCAGCAGCACGCTGCCGTACTCGAAACGCTTCGAAGTCTTGGTTACGATCCAAGAAGCTTGCCGCCTTCGCCACCGTTTACTCGTGGAGTGAAGGACGCTGTGAAGAAAGCCTTGTCGATTCCGAACCCGCTGTTCGTCTCCGAGAACAGATTTGACACCATTTGGGAACGACTTCGGAAGGACGAGGATCTCCTCTACGCCGCCACTCCCCCTAAATAATCGGAGGGGGGATACTTGTTGGAGGGAATGGGGCAGGCTTCACCATCTGCATCGTCATTAACAAGAAGGAGACATGACGATGCTCAAAGAAACCGAAAATTCAACCAAAACTAGCAGCACTCTCGCCGCCTCGCGCCTCAAGGTTCCGCAAATGGGGAATCTTACGGAGGCGGAGGCTGCTCCACCGGCCGTCCTGCTCTCGCGGGACATGCCTGTTGTGGTTGCGCACAAAACCCCGATCCCGGCCGAAACCCTGCCTTTCAAACTGCATCGCAGAATCGACCTCATAAAGACGCCCGGCGGGAAAGCATACGGTGTCGTCAACACCGGCGGAAATCCGTACGCCCTTGCGATCGGCTCGAAGAAGCTCAACGCCATCATCGCTGAAGTGGCTCGTGAAGGCGGGACGGAGTTGTCGAAGAAGGCGCTGGTCGACATCAATGCGGCGATCGAATCGCACGCCGATCTCCACGGGAGAATCGAGGATGTTTGGCTTCGAGTCGCACCAATCGACGGTGGCATCGAGATCGACTCTGGCAACGACCTACAGACCCGTGTTCGCATCACCGCCGGTAAGGTTGAGATCGTCGATTCCGGTTCTGCCGTGTTGTTTTTTCGCACCAGTAACACTAAACCGATCGCAATGCCGGCCCCCGAGGGTAACTGGCAGAGACTGAAGAAGTTCTTGAATGTCCACCCGGCCGATATGGTGCTCCTGGTCGGCTGGATCACGTACGTGCTTGCGCATCCCAAGGTACCGACGGCGAAGTACCCTATCCTAGTCCTGCAAGCGGCCGAAGGTAGCGGCAAGTCGACTCTGTGCAACTTGTTGATTCGTCTGGTTGACCCTAGCGCCTTGGGGATCCAGGTCTTCCCTCATAACGCTACAGACTTGGCGATCGCCGGCCAGCACAGTCACCTGCTTTGCTTCGATAACCTGCGCAGCTTCAAGCCGCACATGGCCGACATGCTGTGTATCGCGGCGACCGGTGGGACGCTCACCACGCGACAGCTTTACACCGATGCCGATCAGCAGGCAATTCCTTTGCACGTCGCCTTGGTTTTGAACGGCATCACGCAGTTCATCGACTGGCCCGATCTTGCCCAACGCTGTCTCCCGATCCATCTCAAGCCCATCGACGCCGCGCAGAGGAAATCGGAAGAAGCGCTCCACGCGGAATTGCAAGAGGATCTGCCGGCCATCATGCGTGGTCTGTTTGACCTAATTGCGAATGTCTTCTTGCATCTGCCGCGAGCAGAAATTACGAGCCCGGAGCGGATGATTGAATTCGTCGCATGGCTCGCCGCGATGGAGAAGGCCGAAGGCGTTCCGACGGGCGTGTATCAGTCGCAGTACAGCCAAACTCTCCGCCAAGGTCAACTCGACACCTTGATGGACAATCCTCTAGCGGCCGCAATCATCGAGTTTGCGGACATGCTTAAAGGCCGAGCTTGGGCTGACACGCCTTCGGAGTTGTTGGCTGAGCTAAATCGTCTCGCCGGCAGGGGCACTCAGTTTTCTCGCGAGTGGCCGCAGAACCCAATCGCGCTCTCCAAGCGGATCGCAAGCCTGCAGTCCGGCCTTCGCTCGCAGGACATCCGCATTGAGCTCTCGCGCGGCAAGAACCGCATCATCACGCTGACCAAGAACGAGGTGTTGGCATGAGCGCCTCTCATTCAACGGGATCGGTATCCGGGTCCAACGGCGAGAAAATCGAAGTCCTGAGCGGCCATTTCGCGCCACTTGACCTTTATCTGAAAACTGAGCGCCATGTGATGGAGCGGGTGCCGCTGCTGGAGCCCGACAAGCTCTACACGCTTCGCGAAATTTACGGCGAGGATGCGTGGCTGTCTCTTGGGACAGCATGGGTCCGTCGCATGGCGGGCCGCTGCTTCGCCCACATGGTTTACACCGGAAGATTCCCGCTAGTCTTCAGGCGATACAAGCGCTCCGTGACCAAGCGGTACCAGGTGAAGTGAGCCGCTCCCAAAGTCCTAGGCTCCATACGGCGCTCGACGCACTCGACGACTTGACGCTCCACCATTTCTTGATAACAGGGGTGGCGTCGCTTTCGTCGGGTTCGGCGGGGTTTGCGACTTGTCCTGCCGCTCGCCGCTCAGGCTTGGCGCTCGGTCGGACCGGCACCGCGCACGCTGTTTCTGATGCGCCCGGTCTGCCGCAGCCCCCGAGCCGTCACCGCACCCCTGCCGCAGTCGCAGCGAACGCCGTGGAAGTGCCTTGGGGTGCAAGGTCAAATTCGCCTCATTCCGCCGCAGTCGGCGTCAAGGCTGCACACCTGTTTCCAAACATCATTAAAACCGGAGGAGTTTAGAACATGAAAGTAAACTTAACCCCGTCATTTCTCAATACCGGCCTCGTCCTTCCAGCCGGAAAGAATCGCCAAGAATTTTGCGATTTAGTTGTTCCGGGTCTGCTGGTCGAAGTTCGATCGACGGCCCAGTCTGTGCCTACGTGGTATTTAAGATTTAAGCGCGACGGCAAGACCGCCTATGATCGGCTCGGCACCATCAAAGAGCTGACCTTGGCACAGGCCCGGAAGCTGGCGAGCGTGAAGAAAGTCGAACATTCGCAAGCCGCCAAGCAACCGCGGGAGCAGAAGCCGGCGGTCGGCGACATGACACTCGACACGTTCATGACCGACCACTTCTGTCCCCACTGCAAGGTTCATCTTCGCTCTTGGAAGCGCAACGAGCAGCTCTATCGCATTCGCATAAAGCCGGTCTTTGGCGAAAAGAAGCTGTCCGAGATCACCCGCTACGACGTGCAGAGGTTCCAGAACGAGCTGTCCAAAGAGAAGCTGAGCCCGGCAAGCCAGGACCATCACATCAAGCTTCTCCGCCGAGCGCTGAATCTCGCGGTGCAGTGGGAGTTTCTCGAAAAGAATGTGCTGAAGGGAATCAAGCTTCGGCTGGTCGACAACGAGTTGCACGATGTCGCCGACGATGAACAGTTGACGCGCCTCGTCGAGGTTTTGCGCACGGACGAAAATCGCCCAGTCTGCAATATCTTGATGTTCCTCTTGAGCACGGGCGCACGACTGAACGAAGCGTTGCAGGCTACGTGGTCGCAGGTCGATTTTGACAAAGGGCTTTGGACGATTCCGGCGACGAACGCCAAATCTAAGAAGTCGAGGTCGGTGCCGCTGAACGATTCGGCGATGTACGTGTTAGCTGAGGCGGGCAAGGGGACGAAGTTCGACGCGATCTTCGCCAACCCGCAAACAGGCAAGCCGTTCACGACGATCACTCGTGTCTGGTATCGCCTGAGGAAAGCGGCCGGGATCTCCAAGATGCGCATCCACAGCTTGCGGCACCAGTTCGCGTCCTTGCTCGTTTCAAGTGGCCGTAGTCTCTTTGACGTGCAGGTGCTCCTCGGGCACAGCGACCCGCGTGTTTCGCAGCGTTACGCGAAGCTGTCTGTGCAGGCACTCAAGGAGGCGTCAAGCTTCGGCTCGATCATCGTACCTAGACCGCATGAATCAACACCGCCGGCAGCGGAGAAGGAAGTGCAGTCGGCGCAGATCGTGGAGTTCCCCAAAGCGGCATAGCAGAGCGGCTGCCCGGGCAGGCTACGGCTTGCCCGGGTGGCTTGCTTCGGGCTAGTCAGGCAGTCGAGAGGGAAGTCCACCTATGGATCTTGTGGGCGTCTCCTCTCCACTGCCGGGTTGTACTAAGACCCTTGCTATTGAGATTTCACGCGCTTAATCACCCAACTTGTTATGCGTTTGCACTGGTGGCGATATTCCAGGCCGTCGGTCTTGGACCAATTGAGGCGGATCAGCGGTGCAAGAACTGACTTGCCCCATATAATCACCATGCGTCTTTACTCACCTAAGAACTGATGAAGTAGCACAAACCAGTTATCTAGGCGTTCTTTAAGTTCCGTCGATACCTCGGGTTTCCATGAGAACAGAAACCTTTCGGTTTCCCGGGAAAAGTCTCTGATTTGCCATTCAAGCTCTTCGAGCAGAACGGTCAGCTCGAGGCTGATTACAGGATCGCCTTGACCGGCCATCATCAGAATCTCGTCGATGTTGGCAAGATCGAAGCCGTGTTCATTGACCAACATGCGGAGGTCATTAACCCGTCCGATCAAAACCGGAATAGAGGCCGCGTCTCCCACAGAAAGCGTCGTGCGGAGGGCATTCCACTCTTCGAACAACTTCCCGATCTGCGACAAGCGGGTCATCAGGATAACTTCGTCGAGCGGCTCTTTGGCCTTGAAGCTCAGCTTGTCGAAGAGTTCGGAAACAATTCTAATTGCCGTCGCGTCGTATTTGTTCCGGTTCATGCGCAGCTTCACGCCGATTCGCTTGTCGGCTCCGTGCCGTTCAAGCAGTGAGGCAGCAACCTCGGCGACGGCTAAATAACGTGAAACCCTGACGATCTCGTTTGCCGGCAAGCGATAGGGATAACCACAGCCATTGAGTTGCTCGTGATGTTGCAAGACCGCGCATGCCGCGCCTTTGGGCAATTCGGGGAAGTCGCGCAGAATCAGAAAACCAATGATTGGGTGGGCGTAGATCTGGCGGCGTTCTTCCGAAGAGGATCGATGCTCTGGCTCGAGAATGCAGGGGGCGATATGGAGTTCGCCGAGGTCATGAAAAACACTCGCCAGCGCCAGAGCCCGCAGTTCCTCCGGTTGCAACTCACCGCGGATACCGAGCACCATGGCTAGCATTGCCGTGACCAGCGAATGCTGAAATAGTCTAGGATGATTCTCCTGCATGATGGAGCATCTGAAACCCAGCGGGTGGGGGATTTCCACGTCCCCCACCATTTCCGAAATTCGTTCAAGTAGTTGCGGATTGGCCAGCAGCGGCTCCAGCGAAGGGACGCGGTGCGCTTCGTCATGCGCGAGGTGAATCAGCGCCTTTGCGTCAAGTGGTTTATCAATGTTGAGCGACTGTTCAATCGGCTTGCGCAGTTTGTGCGCGACGAGATGGTCGTGGAAATTCGAAGTTAATCGGGTTCCTTGGCTGATCAGTTTCATCCCGCTGCTGGAATAGATATCTTCGCCGGCAACAATCTTGCGTGTCCTTGCAAGATCAGTCACCTGTTTGATGAACAAGCGACTGTCGCACAAAATTCGGGTGGCAAGCTGATCCTGCGCGTTGTTCTGGATTGCAACGGGGGCCATGCTGTCGAATCTCCTGACTTAGTACATCTATTCGTGGCGAGTCGCGCTTGCTTCGGTATCGTTTTTGTTCATCTGTTCAGTTTCCGAACAGGTTTTTGATTGGCCAAAGATATCAAGTGCATTGGCTGGAAGGAGTGGTTGGTAGTTTGGGCCCGAAGCGCTTCTTCAGCTGATAGAGCTGAGCTTGCAGCAACACGAAAGTCGTCGTGCGTTTGGCGAAGGCTAGGTAGCACTTGAGCCTTTCGGTGTGACCTTATTTAGAAAGCTCGATGGGCGCATCTCGAATGGTTGTTCCTACCAACTTGTTGCCATCCTGCTTTACGGTCAATTTAAAGGAGCATTCCTGCGTGGTGCCTGCCTTTTCCGTCGACTTCATTTTAAGAGTACCGGCGTTCAGTTCGCCTTCCATTGGGTAATCCCCGTTGCAGGTTTGCCTTTTCCCTTTCTGGAACCGGGTGGCTGTGCCCTTGACAACGCCGTTCTCAACGCTTGCAATCACAAGTTCAACGCCAACGGAGTGGTCATTTTGTCCGACAAAACTGCCTGCGTACTTGCCGATTAGCGATTCCTGTGCGCCGGTGATCGCGCTAAAAGCAAGCAACAGTATTGCTGACGATGCGACGGCCAAAGGTTTCATGCGCCTCTCCCTTTTTAGAATTGTGGACACTGAGATCAACAGGACTATCGGTTGATCAGTGATAGCCAAATGCAATACTAGCACCTCAATATTGTCAGGCTCATTCAATAAGTCGGACGATCAAACCCAGAGTGAGAAGCTCTTCACGAACAATGCTCTTCCTGGCTGGGCTTCAACCGTAATTCCGTCGGTGCAAATCGTGGAGTTTTCCCAAGGCAGCATAGTAGGACGGTTGACCGGACAGGCTATGTCTTGTTCGAGTGGCTTGCTCTGGAAGGGTGAAGCGGCAATTTCGGACTATTGGGCTGGCGGTTCCTCAGATGGGGGAAAGGCAAGCACGGAGATTTCCCCCATGTAGTTTGAAAGGCGTCGTTCTGAGAAAGCGACCACGTAGTCTTGCAGCCAGCGATGCTTTGCGAGTTCATATTCTTGTCCTTCAAGATCGGAATATTCAGCCGCAAAGATCGCACGAGCCTTCTCATAGCACCAATCAATGTTCCCTGATACGAAATTGACGAAATGAACACCGTTCTGGACGCAAATGGTGCATTCGTCTTGTAAGCGCCGGATGTCAGCCGCCGCGAACCGGCTTCCAGTGCGTAACATTTCAATCACGCTCTTGTCGATAACGACTCGTGGATAGATCGCTTGCTTTTGCTCAATCTCGTACGCGACTGCCAACGCATGACTGTAGGTCAAATTTCCTGACTTGAAATGCTGTTCGAACGCGATCCCGCCTCGAATCAAAAGTCCGCTTTGTAGGAATGCCCGTTGAACTGCCGCGATGGTACTGAGGAACTCCGAAATGGCAGTCGAAGGATTCGCGGCAATGATGATTGTGTCGCTGATCGCCTGGTATGTAATCTCGGTCTCATTGATGGAACCAAAAACCGAGAGCGCTGACTCAAGTTTTGCCTTAAAGGTCTCATTGCCTGAAGAACGATCAGCTTTAAGGTGGTTGCGATACGCCAGAACATCCAGCAACGCAACAAGGCTGTAGGTCTTTGCCATGATGCGTTACCTCATGATGGCAGCAAGTTTCGCAATTTCCGCTTGGTACTCGTCCATACGTTTTTGCCACTCAGCCCAGACAGCACCACGATAGTAGTCGCCATCAGATGAGGCCAGCTCGGTATCCTTCTGGCCAATATCAAAGATGGCCTTTCCGACAAGTTGTGCAACTGGTGCCATCGAGCCGACATCGCGGATGGATGCCACGAAGGGATCTGAGAGAAGCTGTGGGAAGATTGGCTCCATGCGCTTGAGCGCCGGGTTCTGGAGCATGGCGCAAAGTGCATCCCTTACGCGCTCCTCCCACTTCAGGTACGAGGCTTTCTTCTTGCCGGCTCGATGAATCTTGTAATTATTCAAGATGGAACCGTAGAACTTGGTCTCAGGAAAATAAGCTCTAAGGCCAAAGGGTTCAAAAGAAGCAACCACAGCTTCATGTCGACTAAGCCAATCGCTAATGATTGAGCCCATACCCTGAACTGCTTGGAACGAAAAGCGGTCTGGCGTGGTAGGGATGAAGACGCCGTCACACGCGAGAATGACCATACGTGTTATGGAGCCAGCGCTCGGACCGACGTCGCAAAGCACGTAGTCAAATTTGTGCAAGCTTGCGATATCACGAAGCATTCGTGTTAGAACGGCATACGTGTTCTTTTCATGAACTGCCTCAGTGACGGCTTGGGCTATTGCCACAGAGAAGTTCTGCTCGGCACGAGAAAAATTTATGTCCCCTCGGAGAAGAAAGAGGTTGCTGTACCCTGGTGATTGGGCAAGTTCCACTTTCTTGACGTCAATCCTTGCGGTATCACCATCAAAGCGCGGCTTTAGCGCTTCGTAGATAGTAGTGCCGGGGAGTTGGACATCGGGGTCGTCGAAGCTCTCGGTGGAGCAGAAAAAGAGTTCGGTGCAGTTGCACTGCGGGTCACAGTCAACCAACAGAACTTTCTTCGACGAAACCTTCGCCAGGAAGACAGCAAGATTGAAGATGGTTGTCGTTTTCGCAACTCCACCTTTATTGTTGTAGAGGGAGATAATCTTAGTCACAGTTCACCTTGGGTCGGTAGTACGGCGCTAGTAGGATAGTTGTTATCAATTACACAAAACCTAATAGCATACTACCGCATGGTTGCCTATGTTGGCGTTCGGGTGTTTTTTCGACAGACTGCTTCTAGCCGACAATTGCCCAATGCCAAGCTACAGCCAATGACAGATCTCACTGCATCAGAGACAGCCGTTTCAGTAAGACTGCCGGCAGCAACAAGAGAACAGAGCCGCCCCACAAAAAGTAGCAAGGTCGGCCAAGTTCGGCGGCTGGCATACAGAGTTCGTCCCGGGATCGGCGGCAGCATACGCAAGGCATTGAGCCTGTTCAATATAGCGACCCGGTGAAACGCCTATGGGTCAGTTAGGTTCGGTAACCGGTTCGGTGAGACCGAAAGGGCACGGTGCAAAAGAGAGGAAAGTTGTTACGGTTCTTCGCACTACGCAAGAGAATAACATGCCAGTGTCTTGGATTGAAAATCCGCGTGTCCGTGGTTCGATTCCGCGACTGCCACCAGTGACATCCGGCAACGAGCCCATTCTTCGGAGTGGGCTTTTTGCTATCTGGCGTTTGCACCTGAAGTGCGATGGCCTTGCGACCGGATGTCGCTTTGGTGAAAAAACGGCACCAAGCTAGAACGGCCGGAAGTCAGATAGCACTTAGCGAGATCGTCCTGATACTTTTTCGCAGAGCCGCTTCCATTCCTGGGAACTCTCCTTTTGTTGAGTTGAAGTTAAAGATCAACATTTTCCCGTTTCGCGGTGTGACGAGCATGATGTTGTAGATGTCAGTGTCAATGGCGCGCGACGTCATTTCGAGATGAATCCACTGTTGCCCTTGCATGCTGACGATCTTTCTCTGCCTCCATTCGATACCCGGGATAATTCGGTCGAAGAGAGCTTCGAATGTCTGTTTCACTTCGTGCAGCTTCTCCGGCGACAGATCGTGAGGCTGAAGGCCAAAGGCAATGGTTGTTGTTCGTCGCTTATTACCCACCACGAAGGCTGGTGCCCGATTCGATGGATACTTGAGCGCGATTTCTTCACGGGAAAGCGCGGAGAACCCATCGGGAGCCTGGAACGAAATCCCCGCGTCGGGGAGCGAGAATGTCGCCGCGCTAACTTGGGAAAACGCGTAAAACAAAAGGGCGGAGAGAGCACGTTTCATGTAATTTATCGCTTGTGAAGTTATCCCTCGTTGTCCAGCTTGTCCGGCTTAAAGCGATAAGTTGATATCATCGCGCTACAGGGACAGTGCATAGAACTTTGTGTCAACGGCCATGACAGGGAAGCTCTCTGGCAAGGCTTCGCGTGCAATCTCGCGGAAGCCATTTTTCTCGTAGAAACGATGCGCGGCCAAGAACTTGGCCGTTGTTCCGAGGAATATCTCTCGAACGCCTCGGGCGCCGCACCAGGCGAGTAATGTCTGCAGCAGTTGACTGGCGACTCCACGGTCGGCGCCACGGTGGGAACGGGCTACGAACATCTTGCGCAGTGCCACCTGGTGGTTGCCAATGTCGAGGAGCGCCAGCGTCCCGACGACTGTGCCAGCATCCAAGGCGACCCAGAAATTTCCATCGCCTAGCTGATAGAAGCCGGGAATGTCTTTCAGATCTGGCTGCGCATCTAGCGTGATTGGAATGTCAAACTCGGTTTGCTGAATCGGCAGGATGACGGATACGACACCCTGAGCGTGCTCTGGCAAAAAGGGGGCAATCTGGACCATTGTCCTCTCCTCGGACACCTAGTGAAAAGTAGAAGGATAACCCTTGCGGCAAATCACCGCATTGCTTGCCCTTCTCAGTTTTGGCGTCCTCGCGCCATCGACGAGCCACGTGATTGGCGATACTAGCGCGGCTCCCGGCGATCATTCCCCAAGGCCATTTGCTGCTGGCCGGAGTGGTAGTTGCCCAAGTCCGCCATCTGGATGCTTTCAACGCTTAACTCTTAAGCACCGTAATTCTCCTGAGCTGGCTTTGAGGTGATCGCGTGACTCACAACTTGTTCACAAGGTTAGTAACCGATTCTGTGGACAGTCGGTGGATTAGTGCCAATTGTCATGCGGACAATTTAATGCGAACACAGATTGTCCACGCTTAGAGCGCGATGTATGGGCCTTCAATAAAAATGCTTGAGCTGTACTACTCTCATCTCCAGCCAATCATGGTTGCGAAGATGCTCGCCGGCAAGAAATATGAGAAGAACTCTAAGTCGGCCTTAAGCAGCCGTCCTAACCAACTAGGCGAGCATTTTTGACCCAAACTCACTACCCCCTTAAAATATGCGTATTGCGGCAATACACATTTGAACACACGAAAACTGAGAGAAAAAGTGGTGATTTCGGGCAGGCAAGGATCTTTGATGCAGGACCGGAGCGCAGCATTGGACATAGAAGGTTCTGCGAAATGGCTTATCAGATCTATTGGGAAGACAGGGGAGTTGTCATGCAATATTCCGGTCGTACGGGCGATATGGAAGTTGCATCGGCGGTACGCTCCGCTCAGGCAGATGAGCGTTTCGACGAACTCCTGTATGACATTCACGACTTTCTGCAGTGTCAAAGTTATACATTGTTTCCCTCGATGATGGAAGAACTTGCTGCGACTGATGCAGCAGCTGCTAGGTCACTAGTCCGGCATCAACTGGCGGTCGCCGTTGTAACGAACAGATTGGACGTCATCGCGTCGGTAAATGCCTACCGTAGCTCTCGCCTAAACGTTCACAAGGTGAAAATCTTTTCGTCGGTTCAAGATGCGCGTGCATGGGTAAGCGAAGAGACTGGATCTGCAGACAAGCCACATTAGTAGGATGAGCGATAGACTGCTTGCCCTTTGTCATCAGGCTATAGTGCTTACCCATGTACTTACGCATAAATGGCACCCTGAAAAATTGGAACGAGGGAAGAGGGTTCGGATTCATTACGCCCCTGAATGGCGGCCCAGACATCTTCGTCCACGTTTCCGATTACCCGAGGCGGGGTGGCCAACCAAGAATCGGGGAACCAATATCGTTCCAGGTGGCGCTGAACAAGGATGGCAAGAAGAAAGCGGTCAGAGTCCAACGGCCCGGTGCTGAGCCAGAAGCCCCTAATCGCCATCGAGCGCCAAGTCGTAGAGGAAGCTCATTATTCAAACGCCTCATTGGTCTGGTCATCGTTGTCATGATTGCGTCTGGTGGCTATAAGTACCTAGCCCTAAAGTTCAACAGAGTCTCCTCGGGTCCTGCCGCGGCGGCGAGTGCAACAATTCCTGCCGAAACAGGTCGCTTCCAATGTGACGGACGGACGCACTGCTCACAAATGACCTCGTGTGCGGAGGCAACCTTCTTTCTCCGGAATTGCCCGAATACCCAAATGGATGGCAATGGGGATGGGGTGCCGTGCGAGTCACAGTGGTGTACGGGGATCTTTGCAAAATAGATCGTAATGCCGATTGATATCCGCGTGTCCGTGGTGGTTGGCCGGGGGTGTTTTGGACATTGGCGCTCTCCTTTCACCCGTGGAATATCGCTAACGCAAAAACTATAATGATGGAGCCCTCTGCTCGCCTGAGGCGTCAAAAAGTGATCAATGGTCAAGGAGAGTTATCACGACCATTCCTTATGCGCCCAACCAGAATCACCTGCTCGGCGCCCTACCGCCGGAAGAATACACGCGCCTGCTGCCGCATCTAGAACTGGTGCCGATGCGCTTGGGCAATGTGCTTTACGAATCCGGAATTCGGTTGCATCACGTATATTTTCCCATTGACTCGATTGTTTCCCTGCTCTATGTCATGGAAGACGGCTCATCGTCGGAAATCGCGGTGGTCGGACATGAAGGGATTGTCGGAGTGCCGCTCTTCATGGGCGGGGAAACCACTCCCAGCTTTGCTGTCGTGCAAAGCGGCGGCTACGCCTATCGGCTGCGAGGACAACGGCTGAAGGATGAATTCAATCGCTCGGGCGGACGCCGCCTTGGCGCGTTGCACGATCTGCTATTGCGCTATGCCCAGGCGCTGATGACACAAATGGCGCAAACCTCAGCCTGCAACCGCCATCATTCCGTGGACCAGCAACTCTGTCGCTGGCTGCTCATGAGCCTCGACCGCTTGCACTCGACCAAACTGGTCATGACGCAGGAACTAATCGCCAATATGCTCGGGGTACGCCGTGAAGGCGTCACGGAAGCCGCTGGTAACCTGCATAAGGCTGGCTTGATCGGGTATCGCCGTGGCCACATTACCGTGTTCGACCGACCGGGGCTGGAGGCGAGGGCCTGCGAGTGCTACGAAGTGGTCAAGAAGGAATTTGATCGCCTGCTCCCGGAGGTGGCGTTTCAAACGCAGCGGGCTCGCCCGGTATTGGCTTCGGTCCGATCGCGCCAGAGCGCGCCAACGCTGTCCTGAGCCGGCCTTTCCAGACTTGCCTGTTGTTTGGGAGCAGGCCGAACGTAGGGGCAGGCATATTGAAGGGCTGGGCTCATCCCTTCGCCATCAGATTTTGGAATTCGATGGTACGCGCGGCGATGCTGTCAGAGCCGTTCAAACCAGGCAAAAGACCTACGAATCAACACGCGGCTCTGCAAAATTGATGACTTTTAGCGTGCCTGTTTCAGGAACGTAAGTGATTCGTGATTTGAGCCCATTCAGACCGCCGTACACGGTAATTATTCGGCCTTGCAGCGGGTTGATGAGTACCTCAGTTTTCGGATCGCTTAATTGCGCGACCATCGCTTCGAACTCATCAAAGTTTCGAGCGTGGGCCATTGAAACCTCCCTTTGTTTCTGGGGTAAGCTGCCGACGCAGGCGAGACTAAGCCCGGTACGGCATCTTTTCTGTATGGCGGCGCACAGAATTCGGCCTTGTTCCGTCTTTACGGGGTCACCCAGTGGCTGCTGTGGGCATTGGTTGCAATGTGTGCCTGCGCGGGGGTGCTTGCCCTGCTGGGGTCCGAGGGCGACTGATTCTGCGATCTCGTGGGCAATAAGAAGAAGGCCACACCAAGACCGGTTAAGAAGAATAAGACGACCACAAGGATGGCCGCCTTGCCTCGGATCCCGGAGGGGCGGAAGACGCTACTTCTTTTCGCGAAAAATCGGTGCGAGCAATCGAGACAGCGATATGGAGAGTCGGCAGGATGGTAAAGTTTTTCTTGGCGTGACATCCACCGCGAATCTCGGTAGCGAGAACTCTTGCAAGACGGGCACATTGATGTCCCTCCACACCAACGTGGGGCGAGAATGCTTTCAGGAGAATGTGGACCGTTCTGCTTGCAAGTTCTGTGTGCTAAGACACCAACTCCTTTGATCCGCGTGGGACGCACATCCCACAGCACTTTTCGGGTGGTATGCCGTGGGCTGCGGGCCCCCGTAGCGTAAAATCGCAATCAAGTCTCCAGCGGCGGGCAATATTCGACGCAGACGAATGCGAAAGGCAGCCTACTTGAGCCGCGAATCGTACGAGTTGGACGGCCGCGTACCGACCATCTAAAACTCGGAGAGCTGATTGGATCGCCCCTGTTACTGAGCGACTTGAAGCGACTTGATTTTTTCATACTGATGCGCATCGACCAGAGTGACTGAGATCATTTCTGACCGATTATCGGGGGAAGCAAGATGAAAATTTCGCAGAAACTAACGATCATGGCGATCAGTTCTGTCGTCTTGATGGTCCTCATTGGTGCGACAGGCCTCTACGTGGAAAACAGCCTGGACGACGCGCTGGATAACGTGAATACGCGCGGCACACCCGGCATGCGCAGTATTTATGAGGTGAAGAGCCACCAACAGGCGATGGCCATTGCCATCCTTCGGCACATGGTCAGCAGCACGCCGGACCAAAAGACGGGCTACGAAAAAGCCATCGAGGACGCAAGGGCTGCGATGGACAAGAGCCTGACCGCGTATGAGGCGGTGGCCCGCTCTGCGAAGGGGAAAGAACTCGCCAAAGCCGAGCGGGCTGCATTCGCGGAATACATGGCTTTGCTGCCCCCGTTGCTGGAGAAGTCGAGGGCCAACGATATGCAAGGGGCGCTGAGCGCCGCCGCCGCCATGACCACCAGCAGAGGGCGGATGGCGGCGCTGGTTGACGAGCATATTGCCGTCAACGCCAAGAATACGGACATTCGCGCCGAGGAAAGCAAGGCTGCCGCCCAACGCGGCTTTTACCTGACTTTGGCCACCATTCTCGGGGCCTCACTGCTCATTGGTGTAATCAGCTTTCTTACCATCCGGCAAATCAATCGCTCATTGGCCGCAATGCAACGTGCCGTGAAGCAGATTGAGGGTGAGTTAGACTTTACGGTCAGCATCGAGGTGATCGGCAATGATGAGATCTCCGAGCTTTCCACGGCGATAAACCGGCTGATCAATAAGCTGCAAGGCAATCTCAAAACAATCGCCGGAGGTGCAAATTCCGTTGCCTCGTCGGCAAGCCAGATGAACACCACCTCGACCGAAGTGGCTACGGCATCTCACCAGCAGAGTGAAGCCGCTTCGGATATGGCGGCAACCGTGGAAGAATTGACCGTCAGCATCAACCACGTCGGAGACCGGGCGCAGGAAGCCAACCGGATTTCCCGCGAGTCAGGGGCACTGGCCAAATCGGGTGAAACGGTGATCACGCAGACCGTGAATGATATTCAGGACGTTGCAGTAACCGTAAGCCAGGCGGCCGAGCGCATTCATGGGCTGGAAAGACATAGTCAGGAGATCTCCAACGTGATTGCGGTGATCAAGGAAGTCGCTGACCAGACCAATTTGCTGGCCTTGAACGCAGCCATCGAAGCGGCCAGAGCCGGCGAACAAGGACGAGGCTTTGCCGTGGTCGCCGATGAAGTTCGAAAACTGGCTGAACGTACCGCCGTTTCGACCAAGGAGATTTCGGGGACCATTAATACCATGCGAACGAGCGCGAGTGAGGCGGTCGCGAGCATGGAAGGCGTCGTCGGCAAAGTGACGAAAGGCGTTGAAAGCGCACAGCAAGCCAATGAGGCCATCCGGTTGATCGGCGAAGGAAGTCGCAGTGCGGTGGGCATGGTGGAAGAGATTGCTGCAGCGATCCGGGAGCAAGCCACAGCGATGAACAACATCGCCCAGCAGGTCGAGCATATTGCACAGATGTCTGAGGAGAGCAGTGCGGCGGCGGGTCATAGCGCCGATACGGCGCAGAATCTCGATCGGGTCGCCAGCCATTTGCAGCAGATTGTCGGCAACTATAGTCTTTGACACGGACCATAGATGGTCGTAGCGATAACGCCACTGGCAGCAGCGGGAGAAAGAAAATGCCCCTGAAACTTGGGCAAGTTCGGCCAAGTTCGGCAGGCCGACATTCGAGGATCGTGCCGCGATCGGCGGTAGCATACGCAAGGCATTGAACCCGTTCGATATGGCGACCCGGTGAACTCTCTATAGGCAAGTCAGGTTCGGAAATCGGTTCGGCAAGCAGGGCGAGAGTCCCCACAGGCAAGAAAATCTCGTTACGTTTGTTCGCCCATCGAGTAGTTGACCAATTTAGTAGGTTGAATTGAAAATCCGCGTGTTCGTGGTCGGATTCCGCGATTACCACCAGGAACACCAGCGACGAGCCCATTCTTCGGAGTGGGCTTTTTGCTATGTGGCGTTCGAGATGATGGGCGGCACGGCCTTCATTGCGGCGTTTGCGGATTCGGCGGATTTCCCCGGTTACAACTTGCTACTCTTCATATGGCGAAACGGATCAGAGAGAGCCTCGGACACTGCTAGAGTGAAACCCCTTCCCTTGGCAATTGCATGACCGAGAGTCCTCATCATGCTTCAACTGGTGCAACAGGAGAGTAGTGATGCATGTGCAAAATCAGCGAAGAACTCGCAAGGATCGCAGGACCTTCGCGGTGTTTTACCGCTATGGAAATGAACGGCGAAACAACACAGGAAATCGCAGGCTAGAGACAGCGGAGGAACTGCGGCCCTTTTTCACGGAAGGAACATCGCAGGGATACGTCGGCGCCTCCGATCGGGCAACGGAAATTATTAAGGAAGTTGCGGATGCCTTCGGGGTGCAAGCCGACTCCCTGGAGTTGGTTGAGTATGACGACCTTCTTGAGAATGTGGAGCCTTCCCGATCATGTGATGCAGCAAGGCGGAACGAGGAACTTGAGGCCGAACTCGCCGAAAGCCGAAAAGATGCGGAACGGTATCGGAATCAAGTCAAAGACCTCCTCCGGGCAGGCCACGGCCGCCTTCAATGAGTCGCCGGATCGCGCACTCGACAGTCTGCGGCTCAAATCACGGGATGACCGGGCGGTGCAGTATGCCGTGTCAAGGCCGGTGGCCGCACAACGCTGTAGCGCCGTCCAGCGGCTCATACCTGGGCGCCAGGGCGTTCTCAAGTTATGTTGCTTAGCCAAAGGTGAAGCGGAGGAAGCGCGCGAGGCGATGCGCTCGCACATCGAGACCCCAAGGCGTCGCATTTCGGGCGCTATCACGCGAGCGTTGCGTTTTATCGTTGCTCGACGACTTCAAGCGGTGCGGACTTCGGTTGAGCGCTGAGGCGGCCAGGTTTGCCGTGCCCGTCGGGCGGCCGGTATTCGATTTCCGGTAGGACGAATTCCCACTTTTCGCATCGCAGATTTGCAGAATGGCCGTCCCCTGCACGGCGTACCAGAATAGCGGCGACGCGTACACGCAGGATTTCGCCGACGGGCGGATTGAACTTTTGCGCCATGCGCGTGACTACGACGCCGTCGCTGTCGGCGACTTCCCAGCCCGGGTTTCCGTCGCTCCGCCGACGCAGGATCAACTCGCTGCCATAGCGCAGTCGGGCGATCGAACTATGAATCCTCGCTTTACGCGAGAAGTAAGCTGGCCAAGAAAGAACGACGTGTTCCTGACTGGCGACCCAAATTCGATTCGCCAGATTGGGATGGGCCGGGCGGGGCACCGGTCGAGATTTCAGGCAAAGGTCTGCACAGTCTGAAATGAACGGATGCTGCCGCCTTTGGCGCGCGCATACCGTCAGAGTCTTTTTGGCGCGGGTCATCGCCACGTAGAAGAGACGGCGCTCCTCATCGCTCGCCCTCTCCCATCCGCCCGCGTCTAGTATCAATACGTGATCGAACTCGAGCCCTTTCGCTCGATGCGCTGTCAGGAGCAGCATCTCGCCGCAGGCCGTAGCGGATGCTTCGCCTTGCCCAGAACGGAACTCGTACAGCGCTTCAATGAGATCGAATACAACACGCTCGCCACCCGGCGCCGCGGCCTCGTATTCGCGAATGAATTGAGCAAGCGCTGCGCGATTCGGGTCCTCGGACCGCGCTTCAACGGCATGGCCGAAGCGTCGCGAGAACCATCGTGACAGCGTCATGCCTCGCAGTATCGCGCGCTGGCGCAAAGATCCGCGGTGCTCGTTCTTGAGTAACGAAAGGAGATGGTGACCGTCGCGGGTGACATGCAGGTGGGGAGCATGCTCGTCGCGAACTAATCGGATCGGTATGCCTTCTATCCGGCACAAAGCGGCGAGCGGCTCCAGATCTTCCCAACGCCGGGCAATCACTGCGAAGCCTTGCCAGTCAATTCCGCCAGCCGTCATCTGAATAGCTTGCAGCCGCGATAGCTCAGCCAGCGCGATGCCTACTTCATCGAAGTGCTCTTGGGGAACCTCGAGCAAATGAACACGACCTTGGGCGACGGGGTCGAGGTTCGCGAATTCGCCTCCCGCGGGCAACGCCCTGCGTGCATGGTTAATGCGGATTTTTTGTTCCCGCTTCATCCTTTCCCGAGACTTCGCGATCACCCGATTCGCGCAGTCGACAATATGCGTCGTCGAGCGATAGTTCTCGAGCAAGTGGTAGCGTCTCGCTTGGTAGTCGGTCTCGAATTGCCGGATGTAGCGGACGTTTGCTCCGCCGAACGCGTAGATGTTCTGGTCGTCGTCGCCGACGGCCAGCAAGGATAATCGATCTTCTTCGCTGTTGAGCGCTCGTCCCGCCAGCGCACTGATCAGATCGTAATGGTCACCATTGACGTCCTGGTACTCGTCAACGAGCAGGTAGCGCAAGCCCGCTAGCAGTCGGTCGCGACGCACCGATGGACCAGCATCGTCGCCTTGCTCGGCCTTGCGCAACTGCTCGGTGGCCGTTCGTATCACCGAGTCAAAATCGATGCTTTCACCGCGTTCGACGGCGACCGCGTAACTCGTCCCGGTCAGGCGCATCGCCAAGCCGTGCAGAGTCTGAACGGTCACTCCCGCAGCATCGTGGCCGACCAACGTCCACAAGCGACGGCGGACCTCGAGGGCGGCCGAGCGGTTGAACGCCAGCACCATGATCTGCTCGGGCAGAACGTTACATTCGCGCAAAAGCCAGGCGACGCGATGGACGATGACCCGCGTCTTGCCCGAACCCGGTCCGGCGAGCACAAGATGGTTGCCTTCGGGATAAGCCGCGACAATCGACTGTTGATCCGGGTTTCGCAGATCGATCAGGATTCGTCGATGCGCCGCTTCGGTCGTCGCCATTTCGAGGATTTCCTCGCGACCGGCAAAGTAACGCTGGATGAACTTGGCACGGTCCTGGCTGAAGTAGTCGACGATGAACGACATCGCCGCCTGTATTTTTCCGATGGCGAGTCGGGCGTATTCGGCCATCACATGCACTTGCACGATCTTGTCCTTGTAGTGATCGGCAAGTTCTATGTAGTGGCCCTTATTGAATCGCTTGTTGCGATTCTCGGCATCGAGCTCGATGGTCATCGCCGCGCGGAAGACGGCTTTGCCGCGAGCGAGATGCAGCACTTCGTTGGTGTCGAGGTAGATCAGCGATGCGGACAAGGCGACGTCCCAATCGCGAACGTCAAGGTCGCCGAGCGTGATGTCCGACTGCAGCGCCGACTCGAGCTCTCCCTGCTTGCAGGTCACAAGCAGCGCGTTGCCCTGCCGCCGGGCTGTGAAGAATTCGACGAGTGCCTGCGACAGTCGCATTCGCTTTTCGCGGATCACTTCGATGTCCTGCCAGCTGCGCAGGAGCCGTATGTAACGGTTGTACTGGCCGGCCGGCCGAAGCGCGAAAAATCCGCGTTGCCCCGAGCCGCCGCCGAACGGTTCGGCGAATGATTTAATGAGGCGCGTCAGTTTTCCAGGATCCAGGTCGACTTCGGCTTCACGGCGCAGGGTGTCGCACAGACGCCTGAAGTCGAGCATCTGCCAAGTCTCCTCGCCGGCGTCCGGTGCCGCATCGCGCAGGCAGGAAACGAGGGCATTCTCAAGTTGTCGCAGATTCTCGATGCGAACGCCGGTCTCCGGATCCCGGTTCAGCGTCACGCCGATTTCAAGATCGTTGGACAGCAATTTCAGGCGGTCGAGATCGCGCAGCATCGCCTGCACCGAGCGCGAGTCCTGGCCGGTCGACACGACGATCTCGTCAGTGCTGATTCCATCGTCGTCACGGGCTTGGATCAGCAGCGAAAGGATCTGCAGATAGGGCTCGATATCTGTCTCTGCTCCGAGCCTCCTTTCGAGGAGCGCGCGCGCTTCATCAAGATTGGCGATCAGCAGGCTTCCCGGAAAGACCCGGGTGTGGTTTTCCTGACGCTCGAGCAGCCTTGCTTCCTCGAGCCAGGCAATCGCAATTCGCACCTTGGTGTCGGCGTCGGCCGCGTCCGGGTCGATGCGATGCTGTTCGGGAATCTCCAGCAAAATCTCGCCGCTCGTCACAACGACGCTGCCTTCGCTACGATCGCGTCTCTCGATCGATCGCAGCGCTTTCAATATCGAACTGATATCGTGCTGAGTGAGGCGCGAATTGCGCAACAGTCGGAACTGAACATCGAGGTCGGCGTCGTCGTAGAGAAGGACACAGCGCGCCGGCGCCTGATCGCGGCCGGCGCGTCCCGCCTCCTGAAGATAATTTTCCAACGAACCTGGCGTATCGAGATGGACGACCAGGCGGACGTCGGCTTTATCGACGCCCATGCCAAACGCGTTGGTCGCCGCGATGGCGCGCAAGTCACCGCGGATGAACGCTTCCTGGATCGCGCGCTTTTCGTCGGCGCGCATCCCGCCGTGGAAACAACCGCAGTCGAGGCCAGCATGCTGAAGAAACTCGGCCATTTCCTCGGCCGTTTTCTGTCGGGCGCAAAAAACGATTGCTCCGCCTTCCTCGCTGAGCGCTTCACGCAACAGGCGCAAGACTTCCGGATATTTCATCTGCGCAGCGACCGCCCGTACCTCGTAGGCCAGATTCGCGCGTTCGACGCCGCCCTCGAGGGCCTCTAGCGTCATCCCGAGGTGCTTGCGAAAATGCTCGCATATGTCGCCGACGACGTCAGGTTTCGCCGTGGCCGTGAAGGCGAACACCGGCGAAGGATTGTCGGTCTGCCGCTTCCTGATGAAGCGAGAAACATACAGGTAGTCGGGTCTGAAATCATGACCCCATTTGGACAGGCAATGCGCTTCGTCGAATACCCATGCACCGACTTCGCGGTGCATCAGCGCGTTGGTGAAGGCGATGCTCCGGAACTGTTCGGGGGCGACGAAGATGAGGCCGAGATCGCCGAGGCGTAATTTCTCGAGCATCGCTTTGCGCTCAAGCGGGTTGAGCATGCTGTTGAGATATCCGGCGCACGTAATTCCGCGCGCTTCGAGATTGTCGACCTGATCCTTCATCAGCGATTGCAGCGGCGAAACGACGACGGTCAGGCTACCGTTCCGGTAGTAGCGGGCGAGAGCGGGCAACTGAAAGCACAGGGACTTTCCGCCGCCCGTCGGCAGAACCGCCAACGTCGGTTTCCCGGCGAAACCGTTCGCGACAATCGCTTCTTGCAGCGATCGCCCGTCGGGGGTCGCGGGCGTCTTTCTGAAGCTGGTGATTCCAGGGAAATAACGCGGAAGAAGTTCGCCCAGGTTGTGTTGCTCCTTGCACCACTCACAGGCGGCCTCTTGGCACGGAACGTCGCGCAGCAGCGTAATGAGTTCGCGAGTCCTGGGGTGGGCCAGATGCACCCAGGGCGGCAGGACGGAGTTGCTGCCGGCGACCCGCAGCCACACCAGCGCATAGGCGAGCGGCTTGCGCCATTTGTCGTCATCGAGGAAAGACTCGTGCACCTGTCGCTGCCCCGCAAGGCATGTCTTCCCCGCGCTGACTCGCAACCAGGCAGCGCGCGTTTCAGCCAGCGAGGGACGAAGCGCCCGCCTCAGGCTGGCGAAGAAGTTTGCCAGCCCGCCGCCATTCTTCTCCGTGAGCAAGTAATGCAGGCAAAGCACTTCGTCAGGATGTTCCTCGACGCGCTTGCGCATCGCCTCGCCTTGGTCGAGGAATAATTCGTAGGCCAATTCCGCGTCACGAACCGGGTCGTTTCGCGTTGTCGAACAAAGCTTGTAGTCCTTGACGAGCCGGTGATACGGGTTCTGCGGGAATGCCAGTGGCGAGAGTTCCAGGGTGTCGACCAGAGGCAACTGATGCAGCGCCAGGGCGGGATAGAGCAAGGCCAGGGTCGGTTGATCGAAGGTGGCTACGTTATGGCCAAGGACGAAGGCGGCGCCTTCAGTGATCGTGTCGAGGCGCCTCTCCAGGTCCGGCGCTTTTCCGCTAATTCGCTCCCGGGCCTCGGTATCGGGCCGGAAAGCGCCCAGCTCACGAAGAGCCCTTCGATCGCGTCGCGCGGTCTCGATGTCCAGGCAGAGACACTTCGCTCGAGGTGTTTCGGACGCCTTTGCCATGCAATAAGGTTCCGTGCCGTCAGGCTTTTTGACTCTTGTACACTGTTTCGGCTGAGCTTCACCGCTCAAGCGAACAACCGCCAAGGCTTAAGTAAGCCGCATCGGACGTCGCGTCGTCAAGAAGAGATTGGCCCCGCCGCTGTCTCGCCTTTCGCACACTCACCCAATTTAACTTTCAGTGTTGAATATTGCATGGGATAAAACCGTCAAGCGCCGCTTGCTTTGAGGTTTGTAGACGCCAAGCTGCCCCACGACGTATGGCGTTACCAAAGTTCCCGATCCGTCCAAATCCCCGCTTGCTGGCGCAGCGTGATGTTGCAACTTCTTTGGCACGGTCGATGCTTGCACAGAGTGCGTAGCTATGGATTGGATGACATCCCTGAAACGTCGGATCTGGCGTTTTATCGATGACATCATTTACAAGACGAGGTACGCGCCATGACCATACTTCTCTCCATCGCAGGACTCGCAATCTACGTCGCTTTCATCTGTTTGCTTGGGCACGTCATCGCATTCAACGACCATTTCGGCGAGGAGCTTCCAACAGCAGGGGCTAATGCGGAAAATCGACGGGTGTTGCTGGCTCGGCGGTGCGGCGATCGACGCCGAACCGACGGGTCGTCGGCCCATTCCGGAATTGCCGGTTATAGAGCAACTTGGCCAGCCTAAAGGAGCGATCTTCGCCAGATACAGAATGCGAGGCCGGCGCCTTTAGCTAGCTTTAGTTCGCCGCCGTCAGTTCGCTGGCCACTACGCCGTTCTCGGTGGCCAGCTCGGGAAATTCGCAATGGTGACGGCAATTTTTGCCGACATGACTCGATCCTGAATTCAAATTTCGCCCGGCTCGAACCATCGGCGAGCATCATCACCACTGCCGTTCATGCGCTGGAGAAAGCTGTATCCGATCAGCGCGACTTTCGCGAGAAGGCGCCATCTCGGGCTGGTCAGAAGTGTGGCAACTTGCAGATCGTCTTCGGTGACGGCCAGCGGCTGTCCCTGGGGAACGCAGCGGACACGACCGATCGTTCGGCACCCGGTGAGCGCCAGCAAGCCCATATCCTTCTTCGCGCCTTCGGGCAGGTGCCCCGCGTCAATTCCTTTGGCCGGTTAACGTCAATTATCCTGGCCGGTGGAAGCGAGGCATGGTTGGTTTAGCCTTTGGGTTTTGTTGGTCTGCCCAGTCGGGGCTCGCCCCAGCTGGGCAGAACGACGGCGGAAACTCTCTACATTCAATGGGGAGATCGTGGCGTGATGAACCAGGCGATCGACGGTAGCGAGCGTCATCGCCGGTTAGGCAAAACGTGATCCCATCCGGAGAACGGCTGGTTGGCCGCGACCGCCATGCTTTTGCGCTCGTAGCGCTCGGCGATGAGCTCGAACAACATCGACGTCTCGGCCTGGTCGCGGCGAACGTAGCTGAAGTCGTCGGCGATCAACAGATCAAAGCGATCGAGCTTGGCGAGTTCCGCCGGCAGGCGCAGGTCGCGCGGAGTGGGCTTTTTGCTTTATGGCGTTCGTTATAGGATAAGGCATGGCCTTCATTGCTGCGTTGACAATTAGGCGGCTTTCACCTCGGTGACAGTTACCTGTTATTCGGATTGGGAATCGGCTCAGAGCGAGCCTCGGTAACAACTGCGGTGAACCTCCTCCCGTGGGCAGATGCATGACCGAAGGTCTTAATCATGCTTCAGCCGGTGCTACAGGAGAGTAGTGATGCAAGTGCAACCTGAGCGAAGAACTGGCGAAGACCGTCGGGCCTTCTCCGTTTTGTACTGCTATGGAAGTGAACGGCGCAACAACACCGGAAATCGCAGACTAGACACAGCCAAGGAAAACCCACCGTTCTTCACAGGAGCGATATCGCAAGGTTATGTTGGTGCGTCCGACCGTGCCGCTGAAATTGTCAAGGAAATTGCCGAGGCCTTCGGGGTTCCGGCCGATTCCCTCGAGTTGGTCGAGGATGACGACCTTGTCAATAATGTCTGCCACTCACGTGAGGAGCCTGCAAGCCGGAATGAAAAACTTGAGGCCGAACTTGGACACTTCATGAGCCCGCCCGACGACAAAAAGCATGACGACCCACAACTGCCCGCAGTGGAAGGGGGTGTGTTGCGGGAGGACGAGGCACTGTATCGACGATTGGTTGAGTATTTGCCGCTTTTTATCGCAACCTTCCTTCCCGATGGCACGCTAACTTATGTCAATGATGCCTTGGCCAAGTCGGTCGGCATGACCACATCTGAATTGGTAGGGCTGAATTTCTATCAATTCTTGTCGGCGAAGGACCAAGAGATGGTTCGAGCACGATTGGCATTGCTCACGCCGGAACACCCCGTGGAGACGCACGAGCAGCGTTATCGAACTGACAATTACCATCAATGGACCAACCGGGCTGTTTTCGACGCAACCGAGAAAGTCATCGGCTTCTATGCCACAGGGGAGGACATCACCGAGCGCAAACAGGGCGAGATCGCATTGCGGAAGCAAGCGCGTTACCAGCGTGCTCTCCTCGACAATTTTCCCTTCGCTGTTTGGCTCAAGGACAGCGAAAGCCGCTTTCTCGAGGTCAATATAGGATTTGCTCGCACCTTTGGCGTTAGCAGCACCGATGAACTCATTGGCAAAAATGACTTCGATATTGCTCCGCGAGATTTGGCCGAAGGATACCGGGCAGACGACCGCGCTGTGCTGGACTCCCATCAGTTGCGCCATCGCGAGGAGCAAATTCTGACCGGCGGAGTTCGCAAGTGGTTTGAAACGTACAAGGCACCGGTGCTGGACGACAACGGAGAAGTCCTCGGTACGGTCGGTTTCGCGCGCGACATCAGTGAGCGTAAGGAAGTCGAGGCGGCGTTGCTCGAGAGCGAACAACGCTTCCGCTCCCTGATGGAAAACATTCCAAGTGTGGCGGTTCAAGGATGTGGATTCGACGGGACGGTTACGTTCTGGAACCTTGCTTCAGAGCGACTATATGGCTATAGCGCCTCGGAGGCGTTGGGAAAGAACCTACTGGATCTGATCATCCCCGAGGAGATGAAGGAAGATGCAATTGGAGCAAGGGAACAGATGATCAAGAGTGGCGAACCAACTGCCGCCAGCGAGTTGCTTCTGAAGCGAAGAGACGGCTCCCGTGTGCCGGTGTTCTCCAGCCATGCCCTGGTCAATCGAACGGGCAGGTCGCCAGAGTATTTCCGCCTGGATATAGATCTGACCGAACGAAACGAAGCGAAAATGGCCCTGCGTGAACAAGAAGGGTTCTTTCACCTGATTGCTGAGAACATTAGTGATTTCATCTCTGTCCTTGATGTGAGAGGGCGACGACTCTACAACAGCCCCTCGTATAAGAATTTCTTGGGTAATCACAGCGACTTGCGTGGCACAGACTCATTCGCCGATGTCCATCCGGACGATCGAGAATGTGTGAGACAAGTTTTCAGAGCGACCGTGGAAACTGGCGAGGGGTACCCGCTCGAATATCGCCTCGTCAGGAAGGATGGCAGCGTGCGCGAAATGGAATCGCGCGGCAACGCGATCAAGGATAATGAAGGGCGGGTGGAGCGCGTCGTCGTTGTGTCGAATGACGTCACCGAGCGCAAACGGATGGAACGCGAGATTCGCCAAATGGCGTACCAGGACGCGCTTACCAAACTGCCTAACCGACATCTGTTTAATGACCGCCTGAATCAGGCAATGGCCGCCAGTCTGCGCAGCGGGTGCCATGGTGCCGTGATGTTCCTAGATCTGGACAATTTCAAAGCGCTGAATGACAAGCACGGGCATAACGTTGGAGATTTGCTACTGATCGAAGTAGCCGAGCGGCTCAAGCGTTGTATTCGCGAGATGGATACGGTGGCACGGTTTGGCGGCGATGAGTTTGTCGTGATGATCAGCGAACTGAACGCCGATCAGGCAGAATCCATCGCACAAGCCAGAATCATTGCTGAAAAGATCCGCACGGTCCTGTCGGAACCGTATCTGCTAACTGTTACCCCGGAAGGGAAACCGGAAGTAACGCTTGACCATTGCTGCACCGCGAGCATCGGAGTGGCCTTGTTTATCAACCATGAAGTCAGTCGGGACGAGATCCTCAAGCGCGCGGATGCGGCGATGTATCAAGCCAAGGCGGCCGGACGAAATCTAATTCGGTTTGATGATCAAGATGTTGAGCGGTCGCTACCGTAGTGACAGCAGAAGATCGGCCCGCCCTTTGAATAGCGCTGAATATCAAGGATCCCGACATTCACAGTCTGAACGAGGATTGGCGCAGTCTAGGTGGTGGCTGGGTGTGGGCCTTAGAAGCAGAACATTGGACGGGAGCATGACGTGACTCTTGTCTGATCACGCTCAGAACGAGGTCAGTTGGACCGCGCGTGCGGCGCCATTATTGACCTCGGGTGTCCGGTCCTGAAAAGCGAAGATCTTCCCCCGGATATCCCGTACCGCGGTCAGGGTCCACCATGAGCGATCCGCGGAGTTTGAACTGCGCATCTGCATCGCCGGCCTCCGCCGCGGAGCCGCCATCGACTGCCGTTGATGTTGCGAAGATACCGATCCTGATTGATTCTCCGATCTCGTGGGCAAGAAGAAGAAGGCCAGACCAAGACCGGTAAAGAAGAACAAGACCAGCACAAGTATGGCCGCCTTGCGTCGGATCCCGGAGGTGCGGAAGACGCTATTTTTTTTCGCGAAAAAACGGTGCGAGCAGTCGAGACAGCGATATGGAGAGTCAGTGGGATGGTAAAGTTTTTCCTGGCGTGACATCCACCGCGAATCTCGGTAGCGAGAACTCTTGCAAGACGGGCACAGCATCATGTTTCTGCACAACCTACGTGGCGGCGAGAATGCTTTCGGAAGAATGCTGGACCGTTCTGCTTCCAAGTTCTGTGTGATACGACACGAAAGAAGTGGCTCCACGACGTCATGCATCAGCACTACCGGGGCTTTCGCCCGCGGGCATTGCCGTTCCTCGCCGTTTTTCGAAGTCGGATTTCGCCCGGCTTGAATCATCGGCGAGGTTCGTCACCTGCCGTTCACACGCCGGAGAAGGCCGTATAGCCGCCATCGACGGGCACGACCGCGCCGGTCACGAAGCTTGCCGCATCGGAGAGCAGCCAGAGCGCCGCGCCGACGATCTCCTCGGGGTTGCCGTAGCGAGCCATCGGGACGTTGGCGAGAATCTTCTGAGCCCTTTCGGTCGGCTCACCGGTCTTCTGGTCGATGAGGAGAAATCTGTTCTGATCGGTGAGCATGAAGCCGGGCGCGATGGCGTTCACCCGGATCGTCGGGGCGTAGTTCTGCGCCATGTGAACCGCCAGCCACTGGGTGAAGCTGATGACCGCGGCTTTGCCGTTCGAATAGCCGATCGCGCGAGTGAGCGGGCTGATGCCGGCGATCGACGCGATGTTGAGGACAACCCCGGACTTCTTCTCAGCGAAGATGCGCCCGACGATCTGCGAGGGAATGACCGAGCCCATGTAATTTAGCGCAACGGTGCTGGTCAGGGCTTCCGCAGCGATATCGAAGAACTCGAGTTCGTCAGAGGTCGTGCATTCCTTGCGGCTGCCGCCCGCGCCGTTAACGAGAATGTCGACCGTGCCGAATTTGGCGACGACCGCCTCTACTGCCGATGCAACGCTGTCCCTGGATGTGACATCGCACTGGACAGCCAGCGCGGCCCCGCCGGCAGCGGCAATGGCAGCGGCCTTGCGTTGCGCGTTTTCCAGCGAGAGATCACAGACGGCAACCTTCACCCCTTGCGCGGCGAGATTCGCCGCGATTTCGCCGCAGATGGCGCCGCCCCCTCCGGTGACGATCGCGACTTTTCCTTCAAGAGCGTATTCCATAACAATTCCCCGTCGAAATTTTTGGAGCACTTCGCGGCTTAACCGCGGGTGCGATTTCCGCTTCACGGACAGCGCCATTTCTTTTGGACAGGCCAAGGGCAAGGGCTCGTGATCAACGCCCGAAACCCTCGCCCGCAAGGTGAGGAAAATGCTCCTCACAACGCTTTCTTATTGCTGATCGAGCGCGCCGCCTCGTCAAGCTCGCCGACATTAACGCCTGCTTGAGCATGAAATGCAAATACCGTTTTTAAGATCAGTTGATAGCGAAATACAATTATTGATACATGGTTTGCGTCGCCGTACATACCCGATAATCGCCGGAACCCCTTGCCGGTAAGCGCGATGTAGTGAGCCTGCCTCCAAGAGGATTGCGTCAGCGAAGGTCTCTAGCGTAGATCAGCTCGAACGTGGGCCCGCCGTTGGCAACTGGAAGTAAACCGCGCGGACGGTTCTGTCCGACAACAGGGAGAAACCATATGAAAATGACTCGTAGGCAATTCGGCATTACCGCGGCTGGCGGCGTCCTGGCAGGCGTTGGTGCTTTGGCGGGCGGCTTCTCCGCCCCGGCTTTCGCACAAAGAAAAGTTTTCAAGATGAAGTTTGGCAGCCCGTATCCCCTGACGCATCCGGCCGGCGCCCGCATGGTCGAGGTCTGCGAGCTGATCCGCAAGGAAACCGACGGCATCATGGACATCTCCCCCTTCCCGAATAACCAGCTGGGCGGTGAAAGCGACATGAACTCGCAGCTGCGCTCCGGCGCGCTCGAATTCATGACCACATCCGGCGCCGTCCTGCAGACCGTCGTGCCGACTTCGGGAATTAACGCCGTTCCCTTCGTTTTCAAGAACTACGACCACGTGTGGGAATCGATGGACGGCAAGCTCGGCGAATACGTCCGCGAGGCAGTCGCCAAGTACGGCATCTACAATTTCAACAAGGCGACGATCGACAACGGCTTCCGCAACATCACTTCGAGCATCAAGCCGATCAATTCGGTCGAGGATCTCAAGGGCATGAAGATCCGCGTCCCGGTCACGCCGCTCTGGGCTGACGCCTTCAAGTCGATGGGCGCATCGGCGGCGACGCTGAACCTGCCGGAACTCTACTCCGCGCTGCAGACGAAGATCGTCGACGGGCAGGAAAACCCGCTCGTGCAGATCAACGCTTTCCGCTTGTACGAAGTGCAGAAGTACTGCTCGATGACCGGCCACGTTTGGGACGGCGGCCTGACCGTCGCGAACGCCAGGAAGTGGGAACAGATCCCGAAGGAACTGCAGGAGGTCATCACGCGCAACTTCGAAGCGATCGCCATCAAGCAGCGCGCCGACGTCATCAAGAACAACAACGACCTGGTCGCCGAGATGGGTTCGAAGGGGCTCGTCTTCAATAAGCCGACTAATCCGGAATCGTTCCGCGAGGCCCTCGTCAAGTCGGGCTTCTATACCGTGTGGAAAGGCAAGTACGGTCCGGAAGCCTGGGGCGCGCTCGAGAAAGCCGTTGGCGCAAGTCTGGGTTAAGTAGCGTCGGCTGCAGCAGCCGATCTGTGCAAGTGCGCAAGTGAAAATGGCGCCGCGCGTCGAAGGCCGACGCGCGGCGTTTTCCAGGTGGCGGTTGTGATGTCGGAAGATCCGGCAGCATTCAGGGAGAAAAAGATGAGCGTAGAGGGATCTTCGGCGGCGCTAGCGGGTGAACTCCCGCCGACAGGCGCCGCGGCCGTTTTCGGCAAGATCGAGCAGTCGATCGTGAGCACCATGGAATGGCTCGTCGTCGCGTTGACCATCGGGGACATCCTGGTGCTGCTCGCCGGCGTCATCGCCCGCTACGGTTTCAACGCGCCGCTGATGTGGTCGGACGAGGTCGCCTCGATGCTCTTCCTCTGGCTGGCGATGCTAGGCTCGGTCGTCGCGCTGCAACGCGGCGAGCACATGCGAATGACCGCCGTCGTGAAGGCGCTTCCCGACGCATGGCGACCCCTCGTTGAGACGATCGCGCTCGGCATCATGGCCACTTTCCTCGGCATCATGGTGCCGCCCCTGGTGACCTTCGCCCACGAAGAGACGGTCAATATCATTCCCTCGATCGACCTCTCGAGCGTCTACCGGGTCGCCGCGCTGCCGGTGGGAGCCGCCCTGATGGCGATCCTGGCCGTCATGAAGCTGTTTCAGAAGACTTCGTTTGGCAAGGCCCTGCTGATTCTCGCCATCATCGGCGGCATCGCGGGCGCTGCCCTGGCCGCGCCTGGAGCGCTGCAGGACCTGTCGACGCATGTCCAGTTGCTGATTTTCTTCTTCTTCATGGTCGGGACGCTCGTCTGCCTCGGCGTGCCCATCGCCGCCTGCTTCGGGTTTGCCACGATCGGCTACCTCGTCCTCGCGGTCGACGTCGATCTCTCGGTTGTCGCCAACCGTCTGAACGAGGGCATGTCCTCGCTGATCCTGCTCGCCGTACCGATGTTCATCTTCCTCGGTCTGCTGCTCGACTCGACGGGGCTCGCCCGTCTCATGGTCGGCTTCCTCGGCAACCTGCTCGGCCATGTGCGGGGCGGACTCGCTTACGTGCTGGTTGGCGCGATGTATCTCGTCTCCGGTATCTCGGGGTCGAAAGCCGCCGACATGGCCGCCATCTGCCCGGTCCTCTTTCCGGAGATGGTCCGGCGCGGATCGAAACCGGGCGACCTCGTCGCGCTGCTCGCGGCGACCGGTGCCCAGACCGAGACCGTGCCGCCCAGCATCGTCTTGCTGACGATCGGCGCCGTCTGCGGCGTCTCGATCAACGCCCTGTTCACCGGCGGCCTGCTGCCGAGCGTCGTGCTCGGCCTCGCGCTCTGCCTGCTCGTGCGCTGGCGTTACCGCAACGAAGACCTGTCGCGCGTCAAACGCGCGACGCGCCAGGAAATCTGGATGAGCTTCGTCGTTGCGATACCGGCGCTGCTGCTGCCTTTCCTGATCCGGTACGCGGTGGTCGGTGGCGTCGCCACGGCGACCGAGGTGTCGACCATCGGCATCGTCTATTGCCTCGTCGCCGGGCTCTACTATGGCGGCCTCGAACTGCCGCGCATGAAGAAGCTCCTCATCGATACCGCCTCGCTCTCGGGCGCGATCATGTTCATCATCGGCTGCGCGACGGCGATGTCCTGGGCGCTGACGCAGAGCGGATTCTCGCGCGACCTCGGCATCATCATGACGAACCTGCCGGGCGGCGCGCCGATGTTCATGGCCGTGTCGATCGTGCTTTTCATCGTGCTCGGCAGCGTGCTCGAAGGCATCCCGGCGATCGTGCTCTTCGGACCCTTGCTCTTCCCGATCGCCGCCACGATGCACATCCACGAGGTGCACTACGCCATCGTCGTCATCCTGGCGATGGGCATCGGGTTGTTCTGTCCGCCGGTTGGCCTCGGCTACTATTTCACCACTTCGATCGCCAAGGTGAATCCCGACGAAGGCATGAAACCCCTCGTCGGCTACATGATCTCGCTCTTGATCGGCCTGATCGTGATTGCCGCCGTGCCCTGGATCTCCATCGGCTTCCTGGGTTGATTTGACCGAATCAAGACATTTGGGAGGATTAACATGAGCGCAAAGATAGTCGTCAGCGATTACGAATTTTCCGATCTCTCTTTCGAGCAAGCCGTCGCGGCCAAGGCGGGCCTGACGGTAACCGGGGTGCAATGCAAGACTGAAGACGAATTGATCGCCGCTTGTGCGGACGCCGACGCCATCCTCAACCAGTACGCGATGATCACCCCCCGCGTCATTGCGGCATTGAAGAACTGCAAGGTGATTTCGCGATACGGGGTCGGCGTCAACACCATCGATCTGCCGGCGGCGACCCAGGCAGGCATCTGCGTGGGCAACGTACCCGACGCTTCCATCGAGGAAGTGTCCGACCACGCGACGGCGATGATCCTCATGCTGGCGCGCGGGATCCCCCGCCTCGACGCCGCGGTTCGCGCCGGACGCTGGAACTACGCCGAAGCGAAGCCGCTGTATCGCGTCAAAGGCCACACGCTGGGCCTCTTGAGCTTCGGGCAGATTCCGCAGGCGCTGGCGCGCAAGATGAGTGCATTCGGCGTCAACATCATTGCGCACGATCCGTATGCCAGCCCCGAGGTGGCTGCGAAGCTCGGCGTCAAACTCGTCGACGCTGAGACGCTCTATCGTCAATCCGATTTCCTTTCGATCCACGTCCCCTTGACGCCTGGCACCAAGGGGATGGTGGGGGCGGCGCAATTTGCGTTGATGAAGCCGACGGCGATTGTCATCAACACGGCGCGTGGCCCGGTGGTCGATCAGGCCGCGCTCGTCAAGGCGCTTGAAGAGAAGAGGATTTGCGCAGCCGGACTCGACGTGGTCGAGACCGAGCCGCTCCCCGCCGGCCATCCCTTTACCAAAATGCCGAACGTGGTTCTGACGCCGCATAGCGCCTTTTATTCGGAGCAGTCCGAATTCGAGATTCGCACCAAGGCGACGCAGAACGTCGTCGATGTCATCCAGGGGCGTCTGCCGACCTACCACGTCAACCGCGAGGTGACGCCGCGCTTTAAGCTTTCAGGGAAGTAGTTTCCCGAGTGCTGGTCTTTGCGGCGGCCTGTACGATCAGGCCGCCGCGACGTCGCGGAAGCGCAGCCAAGCCGGAGTTTTGCGAGTTGCAGATAGCACTGAGCCCTTTAGCTCTGAACAGCGTCAGATACCACACGGCCCGCTCCTCTGCGTCAAATGACGTCTGGGCGGGTCCTCTATTTATGGAGCGCGTTCAGCGTTGAAGCACGACGTAGTGCCGGCTCCAGTGCCTTTTGCAGCATGGCTACGATGTCTGGCAGCGACTGTTGGGCCAGTTCGTTCTTCTTGAGGAACGCATGCCACAGGGCTTGCCGTGTCGTGTCGCCAGAAAAATCATCGGTCAGGCCGACCGGCAGCGAAGTGGGAACCGCCATGCCGCGTCGGTTGAAGGTGGCCGCGATTGCGCCGGCCAGGGTTTCGATACTCAGGGTTTCGCGCTCCATTAGCACCGACAAATCGAAATAGTCCTTCAGCCGGCTGTTGGTCATGCCCAACACAGCGATGGCATGCAGCTTTTCCGCGACGACGGTGTAGACCGGATAGGTGCGCAGCCGAGGCGCCGGCAGGTCTTCGATCAGCACCGGATACGTGGCGTCGACCGGCCCGGGGGTGACGGCATCACCGAAGCCGATATCGATCTGCGTCTTGCAGCGTGCCTTGGCGATCTTCCCATCGATCAGCACCCGAGCGCCGGCGTAGCCGGCCTCCTTGCGGATCTCCTCGGCGGTGACCGATGCCGGGTCGAAGACCATGCCATCGTCTACGTCGACACCGGCGATGTCGCGGAACGTCCGGGCAATGGAGTCCAGGTCGCTGGGCCCGAAGCCCAGCAAGTCGGCATCGCGGGTCGGGCGATGGGGCATGTCGTACCAGAGCGTGAACAACAGCGCGCCCTTGAGCAGAAACTGATCGGCATGCGCCGATTCGCTCAGGCGATAGAGAAGGCGCTCCAGGGCGAAGCGCACGAGCACCTGGTTGAAATCCACGCCCTGTGCCTTGGCGAGATGGAGCAGGCGTGCTCGGACGGAGGCGGCGATGTCCTTCTTCATTCGATGGCCTCGAGGTAGGGGCGCATCACGTTGGCGACTCGACAGATCTTGGCGTAGCGCCAGAGTTCGTCGGCAGAAGCCTTCTTTTTTGCTCGAGCATCTCTCAGGGCTTCCAGCGCTACGTCCAGGCCAATCTTGTTGCGGTGCTTGAAGCAGTCCGCCACGGTCTTGGCAGCGCAGTAAACCCGCAGCTTGACCTGGTCGCGCTCGACCTCCTCGATCCCCGCCGAATAGGCCTCTCCGGCAAACTGCACCATCTTGACCGGCGGGTAGTCGATCTTCGGAGTGTGGCTGCCCCGAGGCATGGCGATCCAGACCTGACGGGGGAGTTGGGTGGTCAGTTCGTGGAATTGCAGGGCTGAGAGCAGGCAAAAAACTGCCTGGGGTACCTTCGTGGCGATGGCGACCAGGCTTTCATTTTCGGAGCCCGGGCTCGGCAGGCGATAAAGACCGCGCCCAATTTTCTCCAGATAGCCGGCAGTGCTCATGCGTGTCAGCACTACCCGGGGGATGGCGATCGCGTCCAGGTCGATGGGGCGCAGCATCCCGTTCTGGGCGAGCAGATCGAGGATGCGCTGCTTCTGAGTGGTCTCGGGCATGGTTCGAAATTATGTTCCGTTTATTCGTCGAATGCAAATAAGTGACGAATAAACGGAACATGCCGAATGGCGTGGAGCCTTCGCGATTGAGGCGTGGCGTAGCGCCCGGTTTGTTCTTCGCGCGCGTTCAGCGGAAAATGCCCAGGCGTCGGTCCGATTCCTTGCTGCATTGGCTCGCAGCTTGAGTGTTTCTGCGGTCTGGGGAATCCAACGCCGACCACCCCTGCCGCATAGAGGTCTCCATGATTAAAAGCATCAGCGATTTCTTTAACCAGTTCATTGCGACTGGCGCACCGCAATCCGAGATTGACAAGGACAGAGCGCTGCAGATCGCAACCGCTGCCTTGCTGCTCGAAATGATGCGCATGGACGACGAAATCACTGCTGCGGAGCGCGCTTCCGTGGCCGCGACATTGCTGCAGATGTTCGCCCTGGATGCCGGGCAGTTGGCCACCCTGATCGACCTGGCCGAAGAGGAAGCCAGGCAAGCCACCGGCTACTATCAATTCACGTCCTTGATCAACAAGGGCTTCGACGCCGACCAGAAGCTTCGCATCATCGAGAATCTGTGGCACGTGGCGATGTCCGATGGGCATCTAAATGCCCATGAAGCGCATCTGATGCGCAAGATCGCCGACTTGCTCCATGTCCCTCATGCCGACTATGTCGCCGCCAAACAAAAGGCTCGTCAAATGGCGAACCGGCCGTCTGCCTAGGCTTGCGGCAGGACAGCCAGCACGGCTGGGAGCGGCAGGCGGAGCAGGTCGGCATCGCCGCCAGCGGTCAGCGGAAGCAAGCGCTGATGTCGGGATTCCTTACATCCCCCCGTCCAGCAAACCTGTATCGGCCGTAGCCCCTTGTTCCGTATCGAATAATATTCCAGGTATGTTATGTGCTTTTCATTGCTCAGCCTCCATTGACTGGGGGATCCTGTTAAACGCTGAGGGGCACAATAATGAAGAAAATTGCTTCCGTGATCGCTGCGCTGGGCGCCATCTGTTCATCCGGCGCAATGGCGGCACCTTATTATTACGTTGATTGGACGACGGCGAATGTTGGCGCCGGTACGGCATCGGGGCTGATTACGCTTCCGGACGCCTCGACGGTCACCGTCAATTTCGCAGCGCTCTACGCGAATGGCAGTCCGGGGACTCTGGCGTTTGCCCAGACGGGTGCAGGAACCAACTATTGGACCCCCGCAACTCCGTACATCAGCTCGCAGGTTGACAACGCACCGCCTGGCACCGACCTCCTGGCTTTGAGCGGTGGCCTGAGTCAGATCCATAGCGTTACCTTATCGGCAGCGATTAAAGATCCGATCATGGCGATCGTCAGTCTTGGTGCCCCGCGAAGCAACACGACTTACGACTTCGATTCCCCCTTCACCATCGTCAGCGAAGGCGTTGGATACTGGGGCGGTAATACGACCACCGCGCTCGAGCAATTGCCGGGCGACATTTTGCTCGGCAATGAAGGTCACGGCACGATTCAGTTCATCGGTACCTTTTCGACTTTCTCCTGGACGGTGCCCACGCCTGAATACTGGCACGGCTTTACGTTTGGCATTCGCACGACCGAAGCGCTTGAGCCAACAGGGGTCCCTGAGCCAGCCGGCCTTGCTTTGCTTGGGTTGGGACTGGCGGGGTTGGGCCTGTCGCGTCGCCGCAAGTCGTAAGCTCGCCGGCAGCCGCTTGCCTCGCGCCCTTCGCGGCGCTTTCAGTTACACCGAGCAAAGAGCCCATTCTCCGGAATGGGCTTTTTGCCATGGGCCTCCACACAACTAATGGCCGCCCGGTAGCGGCCTTTGCTGCGGTAAGGCTCAGCAGCGCACAAAGCCTACCGGTTGAACTCGAATTCCTGGGCTTTGGCAGCGCGGTTGGCGATGGTGCTTACGCCGTAAAATTTCTCGCCTACTCTGAAAATATAACGGCACCAGTTTTCCGAAGCCGTTCGCCACTCCAGGGTGACGCAATACGTTCCATTGTCGCCTACATGCCAGGTGCCCTTGGCTTGCGAGGGCCTGCGATGGACCGTGCTCGCGCCGTTGTCGCTCGAGGCAATGAATGTCCCCTCCGGATCGTTCGTCCAGTCTCGAGTACTGCCTGCTTCGGTACGATGGACGACCTTGGCGCCCGGCATGAGTTGCTTGAGGTCGGCTGCAGACAGCTGAACGCCATTCTGCGCCCGCAGGTCGCCCAGAAGCATCGTGCTGGGAGGCGCCGACAAGCTGCCAAGCCGCTGCAGCGTCTGACTTTCTGCGTCTGAAACCTTCTTTAGCATCACCGGCGAACTGCTACCGTCATTGCCGAAAAACGTTCCGTCGAATGCCCCGTTCTGTCCCTGCGTCGCTTCGATTCTGGCGCCCGATTTCGCCGTCATCTTCAACTGGCGTTCCTGGCTCGTCTCGATTATTTCGGCGGCCGAAACCTGTTGCTGCTCGGCGTTGGCCCAGCCGAACCTGGCGTCGAGCGCAAAGGCATCATTGCTCGTCTTCGCTACATTGGTGACAACCATCAGCCGGTCTCTGCCCGGACTGCTGGATACCGTAGCGACCCAGGACCCGACCAGATCGGACTGCAGTTTGGCCAAGCCGTCTTGCGCGAAAGCGCTTCCCGACGGCATAAGGCTGGAGAATGAAATCACCGATGCCGACACAGCCAGCACCGCGACGGCTTTCCTGCAAAGCGCGCTGCAACTCATGCTTGTCCCCTTTTTATTTTGATTGTCTTGTTAAATGCCAGGCAGCTTCCTTTGATAACCATGGTGCGGTGAAACACGCGCAGACAGGACGCAGCCCGCTCGGAGAAGACGCGCGCTGCCGGATGCCTTCCCGCGTTCAATCAGCTGCGCGAGCGGCCGCAGCCTTCGTGAATCTCGATTCAGAGTTGTCCCGCTCAGGTAGCCGTTCGTGGTGACGAGCCTTGGCCAGCTCATTTGTAAGTCTTGTGCGATTGTGGAGTTATTCCGATGCGCTTACAAGGCCATCGGCCCCCGGCCACAGCGCGAGGAAGCGGCCGCCGACAAGGAAGGCACAGTTGGGTTAGCTTCGGCCCGCGGCGATAAGGGGGCGTTCCAGGGCCGGGGCCGGGGGAAAGATCCGCGTGTGCGTGGTTCGAGATAGGTAAGCTGTTTGAAGGTAGACTTGCCGCATGATGCCCGCCTTCCTCGTCAGAATCTTCCTGGAGCCAAGACTCCAGGCACTGTGCTATCGCTGCGCCATCGTCATTTACCTGTCGATTCTCATCTTCGGCTCCATCCCCGGCGCACGCTCCAATATCGGCGAGTACGCGCCGGGCGGCGTGCTGCATTTTGTTGCCTATTCAACGCTGCTCTTGCTCGTTTTTGCCGGGAGCAGTGGCAACCGGTCGCAACGCGCGCTCAAGTCGGTCCTCACGATCATGGCGATGGGAGCGTGCGACGAATATGTGCAAAGCTTCTTCACCTACCGCGGCGCCGACGTGATCGATTGGGCGGTCGATGTCATGGCGGGCCTTGTCACTGCTGCCACGCTATGGACGCTCTGGCCGAGGTTCATTGAACCCGGGCAGGAACTTCTCCGCTGAAGGCAGAGGCAGGCCGCGAGCCTGCCCCATCACCGGCTTGCTCCTGCCTCGATGGCCGTGCTCGCAGCCTCGCTTTTTATCGGACCGCCGAGAGGGCGTCGACCTCCTGATGCATCAGCACCGCAGGCGCGTTGACCCGCGGGCATTGCATTGCCGCGCCGATCTTTCGAAAACCATATCGCGTCTGATAGAAGCGGGCGTGACGCGGGTTCACCTCGATCACCGTGTCACTTGCGCCCAGGCGCTGCTTCGCGTAATCCATGGCAGACCCGAAGAGGTCTGCCAGCAGGGCACTGGAACTGCAGTCGGTGCGTGCGGCAAGTCGCGTAACCTCGCAAATGACGCGATCCTGCTCGCGCAGATTGTCCAGCTCTTCGCGGTAAAGCGCATCGGCGAGCAGGCCCGCCCACGAGTCACGCGCCAGGGTCAGGGTCGCCACCGCTTCATCGCCTCGCCACGCGGCGAGGGTGATCCTGTGACGACTCATCGCCCGGTGGGCGAGAGGCCGGAATTCGTAGCCACGCTGCTCATACTTCTGGCGGACGAGGAATTCCGTGGACCGTTGCTGTGCCAGCGTCTGCACTGGAGCGATCTTGTGCAGCCGCCTGTCGGGCAGGCTTGCCACCAGGGAAGGGTAGAGGATTTGTTGAATCAGGAGAGCGTTAGTGAATGTTTGCATCATGCGGATCTTTGTAGAACGTTTCCGTGTCGAGAAAAAGGCGAGTCGTTTGGGTGGAACATCGCCCGAGCTGTGTCGACGGTCTGGTTACCGGCAAGCGTTTTTCTTGGCTGGGCGCATCATAAGACGAGAGCCGCCGATTACTCAAGACGTCGCCAATCCACGACATTCTTCAACCCTGGACACGGATATCGCGTCGCATCGAGCACGGAGGTATGATGCGAGCCGGCATCAAGACACGGAGAAACGGGAGCGGTATGAGAATTGGATTTGTGGGCACAGGCACCATTTCGGAAGCCATCATCGAGGGCGTGACGAAATCGTCGCTCGCAGTTGAGAGCATCGTCATTTCGCCGCGCAACAAGGAGATCGCCGGCCGGCTCGCGGCCACGCACGAGGTGGTGCGCGTCGCCGCAACGAACCAGGCGGTCGTCGATGCCAGCGACATGGTGTTCATGGCGGTTCGGCCGCAGGTGGTCGAAGAAGTCCTGCGCGAGCTGAGCTTTCGTCCCGGGCAGCACGTCGTCAGCCTGGTCGCCACCGTCTCCGCCGACCAGCTGCGCAGCTGGCTCGGGGAGGGCGTGACGATCACCCAGGCTTTGCCATTGCCATTTGTCGAGAATCGACAAGGACCGACCGCCGTCTTCCCGCCGCATGGCGACGTCATGGGCTTTTTCGCCGCGCTCGGCACCGAGATCCCCGTGCACTCGAAGGAAGAGTTCGAGCTCATCACCTTGGCAAGCTCTCTGATGGGGACCTACTTCGGCCTCCTTGAGGGCATCGCGGAGTGGTTCAGCGAAAAGGGGATGCCGGAGGAAACGACCCGCTCGTATGTGGCACGACTCTTCGCGAGCCTCTCCGGGGTCGCGACCCAGTCCTCGCACAAGCCCCTGGGCGCGCTGCGCAACGAGTATTCAACGCGCGGCGGCCTCAACGAACAGCTGTACCAGGATTTTGCCGACGCCGGCGGCCTGGACGCATTGAAGGCCGCGCTGCAGAAGGTTCACCAGAGGATCAGAGGCGCATAAGCGATCCGGCAAGCAGAGGGTGCAATAGCGCATGCGTGTTGCACCGTGGACCGTATTGCACCGTCCGCCCTAGGTCCCGAGGTGTAACCTGCTTTTCCATCGAACATTGGCTTTTGACGCGTGGACAGAAAAATGAAACCGACAAATGTGTTCGCCGTGCTGTTCGCCGCTTCTCTTTGCGCCAACGCCGTCGCGCTCGAGTCGATTCCCAGGAATCTCAATGAAAGCGTCGTCATGCTTCCCGTCGGCAGCGGCTGGCAGCAAGTGGCGCTCGAAACGACCTTCTTCTCGCCGCCAGGCAAAGGGCCTTTCCCGTTGGTGGTGATCAATCATGGCAAGGCGAGTGGCAACCCGAGGTTTGATCCGCGCGCCCGCTATGAGGCGGCGAGCCGGGAATTCATCAAGCGCGGCTACGTGGTCGCCATCCCGATGCGGCCCGGGTTTTCGAAGTCCGAAGGCCGGGATATGAGCCCGGGGTGCAATAGCGAAAGTTACGGTGCCTTGCAGGCGGAAACCGTCGCCAGTGCGCTCGGTGAAATTACGAAGCGGCCTGATATCGACGCTTCGAGGATTCTCGTGATTGGCCAGTCGACGGGCGGCCTGACGACGATGGCATTTGCGCGAACGCCGTATCCGGGCGTCAAGGGCGTTATCAACTTCGCCGGAGGCGTCAGGTACGCTGGCTGTTTCGGCTGGGAGGGCACCCTGGTGCGTGCCTTCGGCGCCTTCGGGAAAGACGCGACAACGCCCTCGCTGTGGTTTTATGGGGATAACGACAGCTACTGGGGCTCCGAGCTTCCGAAAGAAATGTTCAGCGCCTACCGCGCTGCCGGTGGAAATGCCCGCCTGATTTCCTATGGCAACTTCGAGGGCGGAGACGCCCACGCAATGTTCGGCAGCCTCAGAGGCGTTCCCATCTGGTGGCCTGAAACAGAGAAGTTTTTGCGCGAGCTCGGTTTGCCAACCGACGAAGCGTTCGCGATCGAAACCACACCAAGACCGCCGAAGACCGACTATGCCGAACTGAGCGACGTTTCCCGGCTGCCACATCTTGATGAACGTCGCCGCGAGCTCTATCAGAAGTTCCTGACGCTGCCGCATCCGCGGGCTTTTTCGATTTCGCCGACCGGCAACGTCGGCTGGGCCAACGGCGGCATCGATCCGCTGTCCCGGTCTTTGGCGCTGTGCGAAGGCGCTACGAAGCGAGTGTGCGCGCTTTATGCCGTCGACGACGACGTCGTCTGGAACGCAGACGCGCGCAAGAACTGAAGTTTCGCTACCGCGTCGCCGTTAATGCATGCCTGGTACTGGCCAAGTCACGCCAAAATTGGCGTTAGCTGTTACGCTAGAGCCAGCCTGGCAGACAGAAATTGCGGTTTGGAATTTCCACAAGGACGGGAGCATCGATCATGAACCCTGATTTCCTCCGCCTTTGTCATGACGTCCTCGAAGCGGGTCGTCGCCGCTATGGCGCGATGATGGGGATCGTCAGCCGCATTGATGGCGAGCATTACGAAGTGGTCGCGGTGTCTTCGGCCACCTCGATTCCATGCGTCGGCGATACCTACCCGCTAAATTCGGTGTATTGCCGCGAAGTCGTCGAAAACGGCGCCACCGTCGCGATCACGGAAGTCGACGGGTTTCAGGGAATGTCCCTGCATCCGCTCTACGATCTGGTGCGCTGCGAGTTCTACATTGGCTCGCCGATTCACGTCGACGGGAAAGTCTGGGGGACATTGAATTTCACCAGCCTCGAAAAGCGCGCCATGCCTTTCTCGGCGGCGGAAATTTCGTGCAACGAAGAGAGCGCTTTGGCCATCGCGCTTTCGCTGAACGAGGACCGCGCCTGACCTGGTCCCTCAGGCGCGGGCGCCGGCCGCGCGGCCGCTCGCCACTTCCCCGTGCGGCGTCTCGGCCTTGAGCATCTCCTCGAAACGCGAGGGGCTCACGGGCGGCGAGAAACGGAAGCCCTGGCCGTAGTCGCAGCCGGCGCCGACGAGCAGGCGGCGCTGCTCCTCGTTTTCGATGCCTTCGGCGATGACCTTGATGTGCAGCTTGTGCGCCATGACGATGATCGCTTCGCAGAGGGCGAGATCGTCCGAATCGACCGAGACGTTTTCGACGAAAGCGCGGTCGATCTTGACGTAGTCGATGTGGAACTTGCGCAGGTACGAGAGCGCCGAGAAGCCGGTGCCGAAGTCGTCGAGCGCGACTTCGATGCCGACGTCGCGAAAGGCCGCGAGCGTCTCGCGCGAACTGACGTTGGCGTCGAGGAAAAGCCCTTCGGTGATCTCGGCGACGATGCCCTTGCCTTGCAGGCCGAGCTCGGCGAGGTGCGCGACCCAGGCGTCGAGCTTGATGCCGCCCGTCCTGAACTGCACCGGCGAAATATTCACGCTGACCTGAAGCTCCGGCCGGTGCAGCTTGCGCCAGCGCGCCGCCTGCGTTGCCGCTTCGCGGAAGACCCAGTCGCCGAAGGAGGCGATCAGTCCGCAGTCTTCGGCGGTGGCGATGAACTCCTCCGGTTCGGTGAGGCCGCGCGTCGGGTGCTGCCAGCGAATCAGCGCCTCGGCCTTCTCGATGCGGCCGGTGGCAAGCTCGACGATCGGCTGATAGAGGATCTGAAACTGGTTGCCTTCGAGCGCATTGCGCAACTCGTTGATCGTGCGCATGCGCGATTGCGCGGTTTCCTGCATCGACGGCGTGAAATAACGGTGCCGGTTGCGCCCCTCCTGTTTTGCCGCGTACATCGCCTGGTCGGCGTTCTTGATCAGGTCCTCGATCGACAGCGCGTCCTGCGGATACAGCGTGATGCCGAGACTCGCCGAAACGTGCACGACTTCCTCGCCGACCTGGTAGGGCTCTGAGAGCACGTCGAGCAAGTGCTGAGCGACGCCGTCGGCGCTGTTGATCGTATCGAGTTCGGAGAGCACGACGGTGAACTCGTCGCCGCCGAGGCGGGCGACGATGTCCATCGCGCGCACGCCCTCGCGCAGCCGCTGCGCGACGCTGCACAGCAGCAAGTCGCCGCAGTCGTGGCCGAGCGTGTCGTTGATGTGCTTGAAGCCGTCGAGGTCGAGCAGGATGACGGCAAGCGGCTGCCCGCTGCGGCTCGCCTTGTTGATCTCGAGCTTGAGGTGGTCCTGGAACCTGCTGCGGTTGGGCAATCCGGTGAGCGCGTCGAAGTTCGCCTGGCGCCAGATCAGTTCGTCGGCTTCACGCTTCTTGGTGATGTCCGAGAAGAGCGCGACATGGCGGTTGACCGAGCCCTCGGGCGCCAGCGTCGTATTGATCGTGACCGCCGCCGCAAAGTCCTGCCCGCTCTTTTTCTTCAGCCAGAGTTCGCCCTTCCAGTGACCGTAGCGCTCGAGGCTGTCGAGCATGTCGCGGTACTGCACTTCCTGGCCGCGGCTCGAAACCAGGAAGGCGGGGAGCAGCCCGACGGCTTCGGCCGCCTCGTATCCCGTGATGCGCTCGAAAGCGGCATTGACCGAAACGATGCGGTTTTTTTCGTCCGACATCAGCATCGCTTCGCTGCTGTCCTGATAGACCATCGCCGCGAGCTTCAACTCCTGTTCGGCTTCCTTGCGCTCGGTGACATCGACGGCCATGCTGATGACGGCGCGCCGGCCGTCCGAAAGCCGTCCGAGCGGCGCCGAGCTGAATTGCCAGACGCGCTCCTGCACGCCGTCCTTGCACGCGATCGTGTATTCGCAACCCTGCCGCCTTTCGTCGATCGCGTAGAGCGCCTCGACCTCGGCGCGCACCTCGTCGCGGTGTTCGCCGAAAGCTTTGTGCAGAAGGTCGCTCATGCGCGGGATGTCGCTCATCTCGTAGCCCGAGAGATCGGTCCACGAGCGATTGACTTTGAGCACCTCGCCGTCCTCGGCGTGGATCAGCAGCGGAAAGGGCGCCATGTCGGCGACGATGCGGAAGCGCTCCTCGCTCTCCTGCAGGCCTTTCTGCGCGGCGCCCATCTCGTACTGCCGCTCGCGCGAACGCAGCGCCGAGCGCGCGATCGTCACGAGCGCCGCGACGCGCACCGGCCGCTCGATCAGCTGGATGTTGCCAAGGTCCTGCAGCAGGCGCCGAATCAGGGGCGAGTCGGCGCCGTGCAAGGTAAGGATCAGGATCGGCAGGTCGGACCACTTCGGCTGCGCTGAAATCGCCTCCGACAGGCGCGGCAAAGTGTCGCCGACGAGCACCTCTTCGGCGAGCAGCAAGCCGCCCGCGCCGTGCGCGAGCTCCTCGAGCATCTGCGTTGCCTGCGTGCAGACGAGGCAGTCGATGCCGGCGGCGAGCAGGACGCGGCAGGCGTTCTCGCCGTCCTTCGTTGTCGAGGTCAGGACCAGGATGCGGCGCTGCAACGGCCCGCCGACCTGCGCGGCGGCCGCCATAAACGCACGGCTAGTGTTCATTGAGCTCGTTGCCGGTGAAAGTCGGAATTCCCGTGAGCAGGCCGTGGAACTCGCGCAGCGCCTCGCCGATGCGGATGCCCGAGGCGGTGATCGCAAACTCGCGGATCGTGCGCTCGTGGCTGCTGCCCCGCTTCTTGAAAACGGACACGGCCTGACGCACTTCGCCCTTGAATTCGAAATGGCGCAGGTTGAGCATGTTGTCGGCCAGATAGCTCGCCTCGACGGCGCTTGCCGTGTCGCCGACCACGCCTTTCTGCACGCTGACGAAGATCGCGACAACGCCGCGCTGCCCGAGGTAGGTCAGAAGTTCGTGCATGTGCAGCGTCAGGAAGCGTTCGTCGGGCATCGCGTTGAGGTAGCCGTTGAGGCTGTCGATGACGACGGTGCTGACCTTGCGCACCTCGACCGCGGCGCGCACGGCGTGGGCAAATTCGCCCGGCGACATTTCGGCCGGGTCGACCTGCTGCACCGAGAGCTGCCCATTGCTGAGCGCCTGGCGCAGATCGATGCCGACCGAGGTCGTGCGACGCAGGAAGAGGCTCACCGATTCTTCAAAAACGAACATCGCCGCTCCTTCGCCACGGCTGATCGCCGCGGCGACGAACTGCGCGGCGAGCGTCGATTTGCCGGTGCCGGGCGGGCCGCCGATCAGCGTGCTCGTTCCCTGCTCGAGGCCGCCGCCGAGCAGCCGGTCGAGCGCCTCGACATTGCTGCTGACGAGGCGGCGTTCGCTGTCGGCTCGCGTCTCGTGCGCGACGAGCCGCGGATAGACGATGATGCCGCCGCGCGCGATCTTGTAGTCGTGAAAGCCGCCCTGGTAATCGACGCCGCGGTATTTGATGACGTTGATTTTGCGCCGCACGTTGCCGTACTCGGCATCGCCGTAGTCGAGGTTGATGACGCCGTGGGCGATGCTGCGCACCTGCATTTCGTAGCTGTCCGGCCGATCGTCGAGGACGAGCGTGGTGATGCCCTTGCGCGAAAAGTACTGCTTGTAGGCGAGGATCTGGCGCCGGTAGCGCAGCGGGTTGGCGGCGAGCAGGCGCAGCTCGGAGAGCGAATCGATGACGACCCGGCTCGGGTGGATCGTCTCGATCACTTTCAGGATGTCCTGCGTCGTGTCGCCGAGCTCGATCTCGGAGGGGTGAAAGAGCGTGTGCTGCTGCGCCGGGTCGAGCAGTTCCTCCGAGGCGATCACTTCATGGATGGTGACGCCGTCAAGTTGCCAGCCGTGCGAGGCGGCGACCGCGCGCAACTCCTCTTCGGTTTCCGAGAGCGTCACGTAAAGCACGGTCTCGCCGGCCTTGGCGCCCTGCATCAGGAACTGCAGCGCGACCGTCGTCTTCCCCGTTCCCGGTACGCCTTCGATGAGATAAAGGCGGCGCGCTGTCAGCCCGCCGCGCAGGACGTCGTCGAGTCCCTCGATGCCAGTCGAAAGAAACGCTTTGCCGTTCGCGGGGTCATCCATTGCCATTCCACAACCGCCTTCGCAACCAGCCCCGTCATACGCATCTGACAAGACCCACCGGCTTTTCTTCTCGGGAAGCGCGAATCAGCGCAGAGAAACGGGCAAGCCTGCAAGCGCCCGGGTCGGCGATTAGACAGCCGATGCCGCGGGCGATTCCCTGACGCGTCAAACCTCTTCAGGACGAGCGCGGCACGCCCAGGCAACCGCCGGCAGGCGGGCTTGCAAAGGCAACGGGCGGTCAGGGCCGAGGCTGGCGGTAGCGCTCGATGACCTCGCGGTTGATGTCGACGCCAATGCCGGGCGCCGTCGGCACGGCGACGCGTCCGTCCTGCATCTTGATCGCGCCGAATATGAGGTCCTGGCGGAAAGGGTGCGAGGACTGATCGTATTCGAGCATCGGCTCGATCGGGTTCAAGGCGAGCGGCGCGGGCGGGATCGTCGCCAGGAATTGCAGCGAAGCGGCAAGGCCGATTCCCGAAGCCCAGACGTGCGGAATCAGCGTCATGTGCCAGGCCTGCGCCAGCGCGGAGATCTTGCGGCACTCGGTAAAGCCGCCGGCCGAACAGAGGTCGGGCTGCAGGATGTCGACGGCACGGCGCGAGATCCACTCGCGGAAACCGATTTTCGAGAACTCGTTCTCGCCGGCGGCAAGGTAGATGTTGGTGAGGTTCTTGAGCTCGCGATAGCCGTCGATGTCTTCCGGCGAAATCGGCTCCTCGAACCAGTGGATGTCGGCCGGCTCGATCGCCTTCAGGATGCGGCGCGCGGCGCCGACGTTGTACGCGTGGTTGGCGTCGACCATGATCTTCGGCCCGCGGCCGATGCCCTCGCGCACGCCGAGGATGTAGTCGATGTCTTTCTCGACGCCGAAACCGACCTTGAGCTTCATCGCCGTAAAGCCGTTGGCAAGGTGGCGTTTCGCTTCAGCGATCGCGTCGGCGGGGTAGGACTTGCCCTCGACGCGGTAAAAGCCCGTCGCGTACGGCTGGATGTCGGTTCGATACGCGCCGCCGAGCAGTTTGTGCACGGGCTTGCCGAGCGCGCGCCCGAGGCAGTCCCAGATCGCGATATCGACCGCGGCGATGGCGTTGAGGACAGCGCCCTTCTGGCCGAAGGGGCGCGTCAGGTTGTACATGCGCTCCCAGAGCACGTCGACGTCGAAGGGATCCTGTCCCAGCACGATCGGCTTGAGCGCCACCTGCACGATGGTATCGGCGATCTCGGGCGGCTGCAGGCCGTGGCAGAGCGCCTCGCCCCAGCCCGTGATGCCCTCGTCGGTGATGAGTTCGACGATCATTGTGCCGCGCTGTTTCACCCAGCCCATCGCGAAGGCGAAAGGCTCGTCGAGCGGCGTCGATAGGACGTGCGTCTTGATCTCGATGATTTTCATGGAATCCCCGTCAGCTGGTGGTGATGAAGCGATTTTTTGCGGCCATCATATAGGATTCAGGGCCAGGCGGAGCGCCGCGGCGGCAAAAAGTTGCCTGGTCTGAAGAATTGACAAGCGTGTTTATATGCTACAGAATACGACCATCTGACCGCTGCTGTGGAGAAAATGATGGTCAAAGCGCTCGCCCCTGCCCCTGCCCCTGCCCCTGCCCCCGCGCCCGAGGAGAAGGCCGCCGTTCTTTCGCAAGCGGTCGCCAACGTCGCCCGGCATCTTGACCTCAACACCAACGAGCTCAACGAAATTCTCGGCATCAGCCAGTCGTCGGCGTCGCGGCTGATGAAGGGCGGCTACCTGCTGCGCGAGCGCGCCAAGGAGTGGGAGCTCGCGGCGCTCCTCGTGCGCCTCTACCGAGGGCTTTATTCGATCGTCGGCAACAACGAGCAACTCGTCAGGGAATGGTTGCGCTCGCCCAACAACGCTTTCGGCCGGCAAACGCCGTTTGCGGCGATCAAGACCGCGAGCGGCCTCGTCCACGTCTGCGATTATGTCGACGCCCATCGCTCGCCTTCCTGAGGCGCGGCGCTGGCGCGGCGCCGGCTGGCGCGCCGTCGAAGCGCAGCACAAGAACGCGACGATGGCACTCGTCGACGGCGACGCGAATCGTCAGTCGATCCTCGAAGGCATCATCGACGGCGTCAAGCCGGTGCTGCCGCCGGAAGCGCAGGGGCTGCACTTTCTGCTCGCGACGCCGTTTCGCTATCTGCCGCCGCCGCCGTCGGGGTCGCGATTTCGCGGTCGCTACGATGCGGCGGTGTTCTACGGCGCGGCCGATCCGCGCACCGCCTGCGCCGAGGCCGGATACTGGCGACTGCGCTTCTGGATCGACAGCGACGCGCTCGCGAAAAAAACGGGCTCGATGCCGATGACGCTTTTCGAGTTTCATGGCGCGACGGCGCGCATGATCGACTTGTCGAAGGCACCGCTCAACGCGCGCCGTGAGGAGTGGACCCAGCCCGACGATTACGCGGCGACGCAGGCGCTCGCCAGCCTCGCCCGCACGCAGGGGATCGAGCTCATCATCTCCGAATCGGTTCGTCAGCCGCCGTCGGGCAAGTGTCTCAACATCCTGACGCCGGCGGTTTTCAAGGCGGTCAGAGAGCCGTATCGCCACCTGATCCAGAACTGGAATCTCTATTTGAAGCCGCCGTCGGAAGCGATCTGGCAGCGCGACCTGACGAGCGACCGCTTCGAGTTCAACTATCGGATGCCGCAGGCGGCGGGTTCATAGGGCAGATCGGTGCAATCGGTAAACGGTGCAGTACGCTTCGCGATGCACGGACCGGTGCAATACGGTAAACGGTGCAATACGCTGCGCTATTGCAGCCTATAGCCTTTCTTCGGGCTCGGACAATAGGCCGCAATAACCGAAGGGCATTGCGCCGTCAGCGCGCGAAAAGCCAATCGCCCTATCCGCGCAGGCGGATCGTTCCGCAGGCGACGCGGGCGCCGGAGTTGCCGGCGGGCTGCGAGATGAAATCGTCGGCGCCGGCGTGGATCACGACGCTGCGGCCGATGATGCCATTGGGTCCCTCGTTCAGCTGGAACTGCGGCGAGAGTTCGACGCTGGTTGCGACCTTGCCCGAGGCGTCAGCGACGAGGTTGGGCAGATCGCCGGCGTGCTGGCCGTGCGGCTTGCCGGTCGGGTTGAAATGGCCTTTCGCACTCATCGCGTCGGCGGCGCTGCAGTCGCCCGATTCGTGAATATGGAAGCCATGGCTGCCGGGCGTCAGCCCGACGACGCGAACCTCGACGCGAAGCTTGTCGCCCGCCGGCGTCAGCGTCACCGAGCCGAGCGCCCGGCTGCCCGAGCGTGCCTCGAGCTCGGCCCTGGCGACGCGGCCCGGTCCCGGCACCGAGGCGCAAGCGGCAAGGAGCAGGGCGTTACAGGCAAGAATCAGGGTGCGGCGACTCGGCAGCGACATGGCGACTCCTGGGAATGGCTTCCGGACGCATCGCGCGACACATGCCCGGAAAGAAAAAAGCAGCCATCGGCTGCGAAAGAAAAAGGCAGCCATCGGCTGCCTCTGCAAAATGTACGGGGCGGTACAAATTGCTTGCGATCAGCCGTAATCGACCGGATTTTTCGAGAGCCAGCGCTCGTCGCGGACCGCGCCGATGCGTTTGCCCGCGCCGCGCGACATCGCCGAGGTGATCGGCCGCGTCTTCCACGCGAAGCTGCCGGCAAAGCCGAGGAGGGCGCCCAGCAAACCGCCGGCGATCACGCCACGCACCGGTTTGCGATCGTCGGCGAGGGCGCCGATGATGGCGCCGGCAAACACGCCGAGGCTTGCCGGTTGCCACGATTCCTGTGCCGCGTTCTTGACGATGTCCGTTTCGCTCGCCTCTATCGTCGCCTTGCGCGCGTCGTTCGCGCCTTCGATTCCCGACTCGACGAGGTGCTTGCTGTAAGCCAGATTGTCCTTGACCTTTTCGGTGATGCTCATCTCTTCTCACTCCTGTCTGTTTGCCCGCAAGCGCTTGCGGGCCCGTTGCCTTTACCCGCTGCCATCGACGACAAGGCCCATCGGCCCGCCGTAAACGCTTTCAATGATAGCGAATAAAAACGACAAATAGAAATCTGCGAAAGCAGCGTCGCGCTGTAAGGCGCGCAAGACTTGGGCCGCGTCGCGCCGACAAAGTTCGCTGGCGCCTGCCAGCGCCTGCCGGCGCTAGCTGTCGTCGGCGCCGAGATAGGCCTTGCGGATCGCCGGGTTGTCGAGAAGTTCGCGGCCTTTACCCTGCATCACGATGACGCCGTTTTCGAGCACGTAGGCGTGGTCGCACAGGCCCAGCGCCTTCTTCGCGTTCTGCTCGACGAGGAGGATGGTCTTGCCGCTCTCTTCGCGGATCTCGCGGATGAGTTCGAAGACCGCCTTGACGACGAGCGGCGCGAGGCCGAGCGAAGGCTCGTCGAGCAGCAAGAGGCCGGGGTCGGACATCAGGCCGCGCGCGATCGCGAGCATCTGCTGTTCGCCGCCCGAGAGCGTGCCGGCCTGCTGTCCGGCGCGTTGCGCGAGGATCGGAAAGCGCTTGTACATGGCGTCGCGGCGACTCGCGAAAACGCTCTTGTCGTCAACGATGTAGGCGCCGGCGCGCAGGTTTTCCTCGATCGAGAAACCGGCGAAAATCTTGCGGCCTTCCGGAATGTGCGCCATTCCCTGTGGCAGGATCTTGCACGCCTTGTCGGGCAGCGGTTCGCCGCGAAAGCGGATTTTCCCCGATTTGGGCTTGACGATGCCCGAGAGCGTGTTGAGCAGCGTCGTCTTGCCGGCGCCGTTGGCGCCGATGATCGCGACGATCGCGCCTTCCTCGACTTCGAGATTGACGCCGCGCAGCGCTTGCACCGGGCCGTAGGCAACATGCAGGTCTTCAACGGACAGATAGGCCACGGCTATTCCTCGTCTCCGATATAGGCTTCGATCACTTCGTGGTTGCGCCGCACTTCCTGCGGCTCGCCGCTCGCGAGCAGCTTGCCGAAGTTCAAGACGAAGAGCTTGTGACTTAAGTTCATCACGACTTCCATGCGGTGCTCGATGAAAAGAACGGTGAAGTTGAAGCGCTCGTGCAGGCGCCGGATGAGGTCGATGAACTCGCGCACTTCGCTCGGGTTGAGGCCGGCCGCCGGTTCGTCGAGCAGGATCACCTTGGGGCGGATCGCCAGCGCGCGCGCGATTTCGAGCTTGCGCTGCAGGCCGTAGGGCAGCGACTCGGGGCGCGCGTCCTCCATGCCGGCGAGGCCGACGAGCTTCAGGTATTCGCGCGCTTTTTCCGCTTCCTCGCGGTCGGACTTGAGCTTGCCCGGCAGCGAGAGAATCGCCGAGAAAAAGTTGTAGGGCGCGTAGGGGTCGGAGGCGGTCATCACGTTCTCGAGCACCGTCAGCCCCTTGAACAGGCGGATGTTCTGGAAAGTGCGGCCGACGCCCTGGCGGGCGATCTCGTCCTGGCGCAGGCCGGCAAGCTCGAGTCCGTCGAGCAGCACCTTGCCGCGATCGGGGACATAGACGCCGGTGACGAGATTGAAGATCGTCGTCTTGCCGGCGCCGTTCGGGCCGATGATGCCGACGATTTCGCCGGGCTTGGCGTCGAAGGAGAAATCATCGACCGCCTGGACGCCGCCGAAGGCTTTCGAGAGGCCGCTGACTTCGAGCAGCCCCGACGTGGTGTTGGCTGCCGCGCTCATGCTTCGCTCCCGGCCTTGGCGCGCTTCTTCCACAGGCGGCTGATTTCCCAGTCGCCGAAAATGCCGTTCGGCCGGAAATTGATGATGAGAAGGACGATGATGCAGTAGATCAGGATGCGCCAGGCCGAAGCGAAGCGCAGGACTTCAGGCAGGCTCGTCAGCAGGAGCGCCGAGACCATCGCGCCGGTGAGGCTGTTGATGCCGCCGACGAAAACGATGATCAACCACTCGGCCGAGATCGTCCAGTTGTAGTAGCCGGGTTCGAGATATTGCGCGTAGAAAGCGTAGAGGACGCCGGCGTAGCCCGTGATCGCGCTCGCGAAGAGGAAAGTCACGAGCTTCATGCGGTTGACATCGATCCCCATCGAGCGTGCGGCGAGCTCGTCGGTGCGCAGCGCAAGGCACTGGCGGCCGTACTTCGAGTTCTTGTAGCAGGCGACCATGAACAGGCAGACGCAGACGCTGACGATGACGAGCGTGAGGTCAACGCGCTTCGGAATGCCGACGAGGCCTTCAGCGCCGCCGGTGAGCTGCGCCGAGTTGTTGAGCACCGAAATGATCGCTTCGCCAAAACCGAAAGTGACGAGCGAGATGTAGTCGCGGCGCAGGCGCACCGTCGGCAGGCCGACGATGAGGCCGGTGAGCATTGCCGCCAGCGAGCCGATCAGCGCGGCGAGCGGGAAGGGCAGGTTGAAGCGCAGGGTGAGCATTGCCGACATGTAGCCGCCGACCGCCATGAAAGCCGCCTGGCCGAAGGAAAACTGGCCGGTGAGCCCGGTCACCATGTAGGTGCCCATGACGCCCATCATCGTGATGCCGGTCAGCGTCAGGATCGAGTAGATATAGTCCATGATCTCAGGCCTTTTCCTGGACGATGACGCCGGCGATGCCGCGCGGCCGCACGAGGAGGAAAACGAGCATGACGACGAAGACGCAGGCCGGCGTCCAGCCCGAGCCGACGAGGCCGATCAGCGCGACTTCGATGACGCCGAGGATGAGCGCGCCGATCACCGCCCCGGTGATGCTGCCGAGGCCGCCGATGACCGAGGCGATGAAGCCCTTGACGACGAGCTGGCCGAGCTGCGGGTAGAGCGAGTAATTCATGCCGAGAAAAACGCCGCTGATGCCGCCGAGCGCGCCCGACATCGCGAAGGTCGCCATGACGACGCGGTCGGGGTCGATGCCCATCAGACTCGCGGTATTGACGTCGAACGAGACGGTGCGCACGCCGAGGCCGAGCTTGCTGCGGTAGAGGACGACGAGCAGGGCGGCGAGCGCTGCGCCCGAGAAGAGCAGCGTGACGAAATCGGTGACCGAGAAGCTCGTGCCGAGGAAGTTGATGTTGCTCGTCGCGAAGAAGACCGGGTAGGAGTAGAAGTTGCTCGAGGCGAAGATCGTGATGATGTTTTCGAGCAGGATGCCGAGCGTGATCGACGAGATGAAGTAGTAGATCACCGGCGCGTTGTTGCGGCGCAGGCGGCGGAAGCCGACGCGCTCGATGCCGATCGCGGTGATCGCGCCGACGATCGCGGCGGTGAGGACGACGGCGAAGAACATCGCCGTGCCCGTGATCCTGCCGTCGAAAATCTTGAGGTAGGCGAGGTAGCCCGCGTAGGCGGTAAACGACATGACGCCGCCGTGCGAGAAGTTCGAGAACTTGAGGATGTTGAAGACGAGCGCGAAGCCGACCGCGATCAGCGAATAAACCGCCCCCAGCGACAATCCGAAGAAAATGTTTTGCAGCATGCTTACCCCTGTCAGCAAACGGGCGCCGTGCCTGTGGCGACGGCGCCCGCGTGGGCCTTGCTATTTTCTACTTGTGCGACTCGGGCACGTAGCGGCCGATTTCCTGATACTTGCCGGCGTCGATCTTGTACATCACCATCGACAGGCCGAGCGGCTGGTGCGTCTTCGGCGAGAGCGTGATGACGCCGGTCGTTCCCTGCACGTCCTTGATCTTCGAGAGCCCATTGATGATCTGCGGGCCGGTCGCGCCGCCGCCAAGCTCGATCGCCTTGAGGAGGACGGTGATCTTGTCGTAACCGAGGTAGGCCTTGTTGATCGGGTCCTCGTTGAACTTGGCGCGGTAGGCGTTGCGCACCTCGGTGAGCTGCGGCTCCTTGTCCGAGAAGTTGTTGGCGAAGTAGATGTTGTTCGCCGCTTCCGGGTCGCCGACGAGCGTCGCGAAAGGCGGCGCCGCGTCGAGGCCACTGACCATCGGCACGTTGAGGCCGATCTGCTTCGCCTGCTTCACCGTGATCACGAGGTCCTGCGTGTAGTTCGGAATGTAGAGGACGTCGGGGTTCGCCGCCTTGATCTTGTTGAGCTGCGCGCGGTAATCCTTGTCGCTCTTCGTATAGGTTTCTTCGGCGACGATCTGCCCGCCGCGCTTTTCAATGTAGGCCTTGAAGGGCTTTAACATCGAGACGGCAAAGGCGTTCGACTGATCGTAAAGGACGCCGAACTTCTTGAAGCCGAGCTTCTCGTTGGCGTAGCTTGCGATGATTTCGGCGTACTGCGTGCTCGTCGGCTGGATCAGGAACATCGACGGTTGCGCCTCGCCGTTTTCCTGGACGGTGACGCGCGGGTCGATGAAGCTGCCGAGCACCGGGACCTTCTTCTCGTTGGCCATCGGCGCGATCGCAAGACCGATGTTGGACACGGGGGGCCCGAGCACGGCGACGGCCTTGTCGTTGTCGATCACGCGGTTGAAAGCCTTGATCGCTTCCTGCACGTTGCCCTTGGTGTCGACGGTGACGAGCTTGACCTTGTTGCCCTTGAAGCCGCCGCCGGCGTTGACCTTCTCGACCGCGAGTTCGGCGCCGCGCGTGACGGCGTTGCCGAGGACCGAAGTCGGACCCGACAGATCCTGCAGGTTGCCCAGAATGATTTCATCGGCGAGCGCGAAGCCCGACGCGAACAGTAAAGCCAGGGACGAGCGGACTAGCAATGAACGTAAACGCATCATTTCCTCCATTTGTTTGACAATCCTGCTTCCAGCCGTGCCAGCCCTGCGGGCCGGGTATCAGCCGAAAGAGAGTACTCCTGCTGCCGTAAAGCCGGTAAACCCCTTCAACTCTGTGCTGCAGATCAAGAATTGCCGGCGGCTTCGGTTTATTTTGCCCTGCTGCCGCCGCAATTTGCAGCTCATTCTAATTAACTGCCCGGTAACATGCAACGGCGCCAAAGAAATTTTTTTCACGCCGGCGACGGCCATTGACAGGCAAAATTTGATCCGTTAAATTTGCGCTCTAATTAACTGTTTGGTAACACGCGCCGCGCAGCTACGCGACCGGCAAGCCGCACTTTCCAGGGGAAGACTATGGCACAGCAGCGAATCGGCATCATCATGCACGGCGTCACCGGACGCATGGGAATGAACCAGCACCTGATCCGGTCGATCGTCGAAATCCGCAAGCAGGGCGGCGTGCTGCTCGCCAACGGCGACCGCCTGCTGCCGGACCCCATCCTCGTCGGCCGCAACGCCGAGAAGGTCGCCGAACTCGCGGCCAAACACGGGCTGACGCGCTACACGACCGATCTTGCTGCGGCGCTCGCGAACAAGGACGACACGATCTTCTTCGACGCGGCGACGACGCAGGGGCGGCCGGCGCTGCTCAAGCGCGCGATCGAAGCGGGCAAGCACGTCTATTGCGAAAAACCGGTCGCGACGAATCTTGCCGAAGCGCTCGACCTCTACCGGGCGGCGAAGAAGGCCGGCATCAAGCACGGCGTCGTCCAG
>CAZALA010000003.1:0-70660 GCA_964485725.1 uncultured Propionivibrio sp.
TTCGAACTTGCCGCCGGCTTCCTGCGCGTGAGCGGCAGCGACAACCCGCTCGACGCCTCGGCCGTGCACCCCGAGGCCTATCCTGTCGTCGAGCGCATCCTCGCCGACATCAAGAAGGGAATCCGCGAGGTGATCGGCGATGCGCGCCTCGTGCGTTCGCTCAACGCGGTGAAATACACTGACGATAAATTCGGCCTGCCGACCGTCGAAGACATCCTCAAGGAACTCGAAAAACCCGGCCGCGACCCGCGCCCCGAATTCAAGACCGCGGTCTTCAGGGACGGCGTCGAGGCGATCAAGGACCTCGAGCCCGGCATGGTCCTCGAAGGGGTGGTGACCAACGTCGCCAATTTCGGCGCATTCGTCGATATCGGCGTGCACCAGGACGGGCTCGTGCACATCTCGGTGCTCGCCGAAAAGTTCGTCAAGGACCCGCGCGAAGTCGTCAAGGCCGGCGACGTCGTCCGCGTCAAGGTCGTCGAAGTCGATCTCGAGCGCGGCCGCATCGCGCTCAGCATGCGTCTTGGCGACCAAAGCCCGGCGCCGGCCAAAATCGGCGGCGCGCCGATGTCGCAAAAGGCGCGGCAAGCGCAGTCGCGCCAGAGCGCCCCCGCCGGCGCGATGGCGAGCGCCTTCGCGCGGCTGAAGCGCTAGCGGCACCGCTGAGCGCGGCGCGGCTCTAAAAAGCGAACCACCAAGGCACCAAGTTCACGAAGGACCACCAAGAAACCCGTCTTTCTTGGTGAAACTTGGTGTTCTTGGTGCCTTGGTGATGAATGTCTTTTAAACCTTCGCGGCCGAGCACGCCTACCAGCCGTAAAACCTAGGCCAGACTTCGACGCTGCCGTCTTCCCGCAGCGCGTGATACTCGGGGTACTGCGCGGCGGTGGCGCAAGCGTGGTTGGGCAGGATGCGCAGGCGAGTGCCGACCGGCAAGTGCGCGGCGATCCCGCGATCGGAATCGCCTTGGCGCGAAACGATGCCGTGCTCCTGGTTCGCCGCGCTCATCAGGTAGCCTGGCATCGGCTCGCCATTCTCGTCGCAGACGAGGCCGTAAGCGAAATCACGCTTCTGCCCGGCGCTGCCGCGATCGCGGCTCATCGCCATCCAGCCGGCATCGACGATGGCCCAGCCTTTTTCTTCCTGGTGACCGATCACCGTCGTGAGCACGCTCAAGGCGATGTCGGCGATGCGGCCGACGCCGACGTTGTGCATCACGAGATCGAAGAAGACATAGACGCCGGCGCGAACTTCGCTGACGCCTTCGAGCTGCGTCGCGCTGAGCGCCGTCGGCGTCGAGCCGACGCTGACCACCGGACATGGCAGGCCCGCCTCGCGCAGCTTTTGCGCCGCGCGCAGGCAAAGCGCGCGCTCGGCTTCGGCAAGCGCGGCGAGCGCCTCTGGCGTATCGAGCTCGTAGCTCGAACCGGCGTGCGCCATGACGCCGCCGAGGCGCATCCCGCCTGTCACCAGCGTGCGCGCCACGGCGATGAGGCGCGCGTCGTCGGGAGCGATCCCCGAGCGGTGTCCGTCGACGTCGACCTCGATCCACACTTCGAAGACTTCGCCGTGCGCGCGTCCGCAGGCGACGATCGCCTCAGCGGCAAGAACGCTGTCGGTGATGATCTTGAGCTCGCAGCCCGCCTGGCGCAGAGCCAGCGCCTGCGGCAGCTTGTCGGGCGAAATGCAGACCGCGTAGAGGATGTCGACGATACCCGCGGCATGAAACTCGGCGGCTTCCCTGAGCGTCGAGACGGTGATGCCGCGCGCGCCGGCCGCGAGCTGCGCGCGCACGACCGGAAGGCTTTTCGAGGTCTTGACGTGCGGCCTGAAGGCGACGCCGAGCGCATCCATGCGCCGCTGCATCGTCGCTATGTTCTGCGCCATGCGCGAAAGGTCAAGGAGCGCGGCCGGCGTGCCGATTCGGGAGCTTGCAGTCATCTTCAATGCTTTCGCAGGCGGCGCCGCGACGCGCCTCGTGAATAAAAACCTGCGGGCGATTATAGCGGATGCTCCGCGGCGAGACGGCCTGCGTGGCGCGCCAGCGCTGCCAGCTTGGCGCCACGGCGCCGGCAAGGTCGCGGGCTTGCCGTTTGCCCAACGAAGGGGTGAAGCGCATTCAACGCAGGAGGAAGCCAATGAAACCGCGAAAGAGATCACCAGGTCCGCGACATTTTGCCCTGCTCGCCACGCTCGCGCTCGGCGCGGCACCGGCGCTGGCGGCGACCCCGGCGTGCGAGGCCGCCATGCGCAATTACGAGGAGTTGCGCTCGCGCTCGGTCATGGACGAAGCCGGCTACGCGAATTCAGCCGAAGCGCAGAGCGTGCAGCAGCTGTGCCACGGGCAACGTGGCCCTGCGCCGGCGGCCGCCGCGACGGGCACCCTGGGGACGACCCCGAACGTTGCGCCGCAAGCTGGCGGAAGCCAGACGCAGACGCCGCCTTCGCCGCTCGCGACGACTCCGCCTTCTCCGATCAGCACGCCGGCCTCGCCGCTCAGTACGCCCGCTGCGCCGTCTTTACAGCCACCGGCGAATACCGCGCTGCAGCCGCCGGCAAATACGACCCTGCAACCGGCCGCGGGCGCGACGGTCTCGGGCAGCGGCGGGCAAGCCGCGACGGGTTCAACCGGTTCGACGGGTGCAACGAGCAGCGGCGGTAGCGCATCGTCGGGCGGCGGCACGGGCAACCCCGCCGCCGCGCGCCTGCGCTAAGCGCCGGACGGTGCAATACGGATCGCTGCAATACGGCCAACGGTGCAATACGCTGCGCTATTGCACCCTATATTCTTTCTCCGAATGCGGGCTATGCCTGGCGCTGAGCACCGTATAGGGCGCAATAACCGAAGGGTCCCCCAAGGGGATTTCCTTCGGGGCACATTGCGCCGTCAGCGCCAGGAAGCGAGTCGCTCGCCGATCTTGGCGACCCAGTTGGGTGAAAGCGCCGGATGCGCGGCGATCGCCTTGAGCGCGTGCGGGTCGGGGCGAGGCTCGCGCCAGAGCGCGAGAAACTTCGCAATCGTCAGCTGCTGCGGGTCTTTTTCGAGAATCGTCAGCTCGCATTGCGCAGCGGCCTGGCCTTCGCTGAGGACGCGGAAATACCAGCCGGTGAGGCCGGTCTGCGCGATGAACTGCATCATGCCTTCGACGCCGAAGCGCCGGTCGATCTTCCAGCACGGCGTGCGCGGCTGAGAGACTTCGATCACCGCTTCGCCGAGGCGAAAGCGGTCGCCGATCGCAATATCGTCTTCGCTCCAGCCCTCTGCTGAAATGTTTTCGGCCTGCGCGCCGGGAACGAGCAGGCTCGCCGCTTGCGGAAAAGCCTCGGCAAGGCGCGCGTAGCTCGGCACCGCGTACTGGTGCAGCGCTTTTTCGGGGCCGCCGTGCACCCGGCGGTCGGCCTGGACGTCGCCGGCCAGACCCTCGCGCCCGACCCACACCGGCGCCTCCAGCGGCGTCTTGTAAAACCCGGTCGGGACGCCGTCGGGTGCGAACTCGCGAATCTTGCCGGCGAAAAGCTGAGCCAGCTGACTGGATTGAGCCATTTTCAAGCTTTCAGAGGAAGGCAACCTCGCGCAACATACTTGCTCTGGCGCGCCGATTCAAGCCTTGCGCGCGTGCAGTTCGAAACCCGAGAGGATGCCGAGCGCGATCTCGCTGCCCGAGCTTTCGCCGATCGCGAGCACGCGATCGAGCGCCTCCAGCATCGGCTCGGCGCGCTCGTCGATGAGCGCGCGGCAGAAGCCGACGAGGCTTTCGCGCACCTGCCCGCAGGCGGCATGGCGCAAGGCCGCGATGCTGATCGAGTTGGTTCGCCGTATCGCCGATGCGACGACCTGGGCGCCGATGCGGCGCCAGGCCGCGCCCGGACTCCCGGGAAGATTGAGGACGGCGAGCAGGCCGACGAGAAAATCGTCGCCCGCCGGGGTGAGGCCCGGGCCGAGGCCGACCAGGCGATCGACCTGCCGCTGCGCGGCAGCCTCGTCGCCCGCTTCGATCGCCAGGCAAAGGCCGGCACGGCCTTCGCGAAACTCGCCGATCAGCGTTTTTTCGAGATCCCCTGCGTTCGCTTCGCGCGCGGGCGCGAAGCCCGTGCCTGCAACGCCGATTCCGCGACCCTTGCTGGCAAGACGTCGGCGCGCGAGCGCAAGATTCTCCACGAGGCGGCTCGCGTCGACAGGATAGCGCGGCAAGCGGCAGGACCAGGGCTGCGCGTCGGCAACGCTCAGGCAATGGCCGTCGCCGAGGAAAACCTTTTCGCCCATGAAATGCACGGCGTGGCCGACGCGAAGATTGCAAAGCGCCCAGTCCTCGACGTCGGCGACGATCGTGTCGGGCGCGTTGTCACCGGCGCGCGCGCTGACCGTCAATAGCCGTCCATGGCCAGCGTTGCCGATCTCGACGTTGATGACGTGAGAAAAGACGCTGTGGATGCGAGCGCCCCGCCAGCGCCCGCGATCGGCGCCGAGCACCGCGTCGTCGGCCGAAATGGCCTCGATCAGCGCGCTCGAGCGCTGACTGCGCTCACGTCCCGGCTCGGCGCGACCTGCCTCCGGCGCCACGCCGGCCTCGTTCATTGCTCCCATCTTCGCCTGCTTTCTCGCCGCCCTCTTGTCGTTCGAAAGATTCCAAAAGCGAACCGCCATTGCCCCACTTCGCTCCGCGGCGCCCGCCACCCAAAGCCCGCGCATCATAGCCGCGATCTTCCCGCAGGGAAACGCCAGCAAGGACCACCTTGAAAATCGCCTGCAGGCAGCATTCTGCCGCAAGCGGCGGCCGCCTTCCGCGCCGATTTCGCCGCTATTGATTGAATCTTTCGCACAATCGCCGCCGAGCTTCCCGGGCGCGGCTCGTTGGCGCCGCCGATGTGCCAGAGAGCGGGCATGTTTGCCGGGTTTCGGACTTTTCGACGGCCACCCTGCCGTGCCGGGACGGCGCTGGAACTCTCGCGGCGAGGCGTGACATACTGCCGTCAGCCGATCGCCTGGGCGAGCTTGACGGCGCGCCGGGAAAGAACAAGCCGCACAACCACAGGAGAAGCAGCAATGTTGCAAGCCACCCTGCTCAAGGGCCACTTCCAGGATTCAGTGACGCTGATGGTGCTGTCGCGCGACCTCTCGGCGCTCGATTCGGTCAGGCGCGTTTCGGTGATGATGGGAACGCCGGCCAACAAGGACGTCTATCGCGAGACCGGGCTCTGGCACGAGGCGCTCGCGAGCGCAACGCCCAACGACCTGTGCATCGTCGTCGACAGTTCGGGCGAAGACCCGGCGATCGTCGAGACGATCGCGACGCAGGCCAAAACCCGCCTCGAAGAGATCGGCCGCAGCCACCGCAAGGCCTCGTATCCGGTAGCGCGAAGCTGGCGCCGGGCGCGCGAACTGATGCCCGACGCCGGGCTTGCGCTGATCTCGATCGCCGGGCACTACGCGCACACGCCGGCGCGGCAGGCGATCGAAGACGGTTGCAACGTGATGATTTTCTCCGACAACGTTGCGCTCGAACGCGAGATCGAACTCAAAACGCTGGCGCGCAGCAAAGGGCTGATCGTCATGGGCCCGGACTGCGGCACGGCGATCATCGCCGGCGCGCCGCTCGCTTTCGCCAACCGCATTCCGGCCGGCTCGATCGCGGTCGTCGGCGCGTCGGGGACCGGCGTCCAGGAAGTCACTTCGCAAATCGCCCTGCTCGGCGGCGGCATCACGCACGCCATCGGCCTCGGCGGTCGCGACCTCTCCGAGCGCGTCGGCGGCATCAGCGCGACGAGCGCGCTCGACTTCGTCGCGCGCGACCCGGCAAGCCGCGTCATCTGTTTTCTTTCCAAGCCGCCGGCCGCTTCGATCCGGGACAAGATCCTCGCGCAAATGAAAGCGCTCGGCAAACCCGTCGTCGCGCTTTTTGTCGGCGAGCGTTCGCTGCGGCGCAGCGAAGGCAACGTGCATTTCGTGCAAACGCTCGACGAAGCCGCGGCGCTCGCTTTTGAACTCTCCTGCCTCGATGCGCTGGCCGTTGCGCTGCCCGTGGTCGCCGGCAAGGCGATCTGCGGCCTCTACTGCGGCGGCACGCTCGCCGCCGAGGCGGCGATCCTGCTCGGCGAAAACCTCGGCGTCGAGTTCAGCGAGGCCGAAAAGGCGCACGAAAACGGCGTCATGCTCGCCAATGGCGCACACCGCATCATCGACCTTGGCGACGACAGCTACACGCGCGGCCGGCCGCACCCGATGATCGATCCTTCGATCCGCAACGAGACGATCGCGCGCCTCGCCGTCGACCCGGCGATCGGCGTCCTCCTTATCGACATCGTCCTGGGGTTTGGCGGCCACATGGACCCCGCCGGTGAAGTCGCGCGCGCCATCACGGAGCTGCGCGCCAAACGTAACGAAGCTGGCGAAGGCTCGCCGCTCGTCGTCGTCGCCAACCTGACCGGCACCGCCGGCGACCCGCAGGACCGCGCTGGACAGGCGAGCAAGCTCGAGGAAGCCGGCATCGTCATCGCGCACAGCGTGCGCTCGGCGGTGCTTCTGGCGAGCCGGCTGATCGAGAAAGCACCGGCGCCTGGCGGGCAAATACCGGCGCTGCTCGCAACGGCGCCCGCGATCATCAATATCGGCCTGCGCGGCTTTGCCGACGAATTGCACGCCAACGGCGTCAAGGTCGCGCACCTGCAATGGGAACCAGCCGCCGGCGGCGACGAGCGCCTGCAGGCGCTGCTCGCCCAGCTCAAATAACGCCGATCAAGATTCCGATTCTTTGCGAAAAAATGGAGAAGCCCAGGATGTATGCAAGCCTTAACGAAGCCAACGCGGCGGTGATTGCCGAAATCAAGCGCGCGCGACCCCAGCTCATCGACGTCAGGCCGGCCGCCGACTGCATCCCGGCCCTGCGCGAAGGCCGCACCCTGCTGCACGCGGGGCCGCCGATCGAATATGGCGACATGACCGGGCCGATGCAGGGCGCCGTCCTCGGCTGCTGCCTGTTCGAAGGCTGGGCGACGAGTGCGGCGGCCGCCGAAGACCTCGCGGCTTCGGGCAAGATTCGTTTCCTGCCCTGCCACGATAATTCCGCAGTCGGCCCGATGGGCGGCATCACCTCGGCGCACATGCCGGTCCTCGTTGTGAAGAACGCCGAGCAGGGCAACCTTGCCTACTGCAACCTCAACGAAGGCATCGGCAAGGTCATGCGCTTTGGCGCTTTCGAAGGCGAAGTGCAGACGCGGCTGGCCTGGATGCGCGATGTCCTCGCGCCGGTGCTCTCGGCAGCGCTCGCGCGCATCGACGGCGGCGTCAATCTGACGGCGCTGATGGCGCAGGCGATCACCATGGGCGACGAATTCCACCAGCGCAATATCGCCGCGTCTTCGCTCCTGATGAAGACCCTCGCGCCGCACATCGTCGCGAGCGGCGCCGCGCAGAAGGCGCAGGAAGAGGTGATGGGCTTCCTCGCGCGTACCGACCAGTTCTTCCTCAACGTCGCGATGGCTTATTGCAAGTGCGCGATGGACGCCGGCGCCGTAATTCGCGCCGGGACGATCGTCACCGCGATGACGCGCAATGGCCGCGACTTCGCCATTCGCGTCAGCGCGCTTGGCGAGCGCTGGTTCATGGCGCCCGTCAATACGCCGGTCGGCCTCTTCTTCACCGGTTACTCGCAGGACGACGCCAATCCCGACTTCGGCGACAGCGCGATCACCGAAACGCTCGGCATCGGCGGTGCCGCGATGATCGCCGCGCCCGGCGTCACGCGTTTTGTCGGCGCCGGCGGTTTTGCCGACGCGCTCGAAATCTCCGAGGAAATGCGCGAGATTTACGTCGATACGAACCCGCTCTTCCAGATTCCGACCTGGGACTTCCAGGCCGCCTGCCTCGGACTCGACGTGCGCCGCGTCGTCGAAACCGGCATCACGCCGCTCATCAACACCGGCATCGCGCATCGCAAGGCTGGCATTGGGCAGGTCGGAGCGGGTACAGTACGCGCGCCGCTCGGCTGTTTTGAAAAGGCATTAGTAGCACTCGTTGAAAACCAACAGGGAGAGAAGCAAGCATGAATACCACCAGCAGTTCAGCAAGCACCGCCGCGGCCGGGGGAATGAGCCGCAATACGACGATCTTCGTGGCGCTCGCCGCCTGCCTGGGTCTTGCCTTCGTCGCACGCTCGATGCCGGGTAGCGGCGTTGCGCAGGCGATCGGCGTTCTGCCGATCCTGCTCATCCTGGCGCTGCTCTTCATGCAGGTGAACATGCTGATCGCCGCGCTCGCCGGCGGCGTCATGGCGATGGTCATCGGCGGCATTGGTCTCGTCGATGCCAACAAGGGCCTCACCGAAGCGGTTCCGAAGATGCTCTCGATCACCGTCCCGATCGTCAATTCGGCGATCGCGATGGCCGTGTTCAAGGCCGGCGGCTACGCCTCGGCGCTGACGCTCGTGCGCCGCAGCATCGGCACCCGCGTCGAGTACGTCGGCGCCTTCATCGTCATCCTGCAGGCAGCGGCCACCTACATGTCGGGGATCGGCGGCGGCAGCGCGATGGTCATCGCGCCGCTCGCGTACGCCGCGGTCGGCGGCATCCCGGCGGTCATCGCCGGCATGTCGATCGCAGCGGCGGTGTCGTTTACGACTTCGCCCGCTTCGCTTGAGTCCTCGGTCGTCTCGCAGTTCACGAAAGTGCCGGTCGGCGAATACGTCGCGCTGATGCAGCCGTACTGGCTGATCTTCTGCGCCATCGCGATCGCCATCGCCTTCATCGGAACGAAACGCGCCAAGACGCTGTTCCACGGGGAAGAGTCCGAGGAGCTCAAGGCGCTTTCGAACGCCGAACTGTGGAAGCGCACGATCCCGGCGATCTTCCTGCTCTTCGCGGTCATCGTCGGCCCCTTCATCAACAAGGCCGTCGGCAACCCGGTGCTCGGCCCGGTCGCCTACACCGTGATCACCATCGCCCTCGTCTATTTCTGCAGCAAGTTCACGCTCAACGAGTCGGTCGACGCGATGATCGACGGTTCGTCCTACATCCTGACGCGCCTGTTCCAGGTCGGCCTTTTCCTGATCTTCATCGGCATCATCGAAAAGACCGGCGCTTTCGCGACGATTGCCGGCCTCGTCAAGATGGCGCCGACGGCGCTCGTCGTTCCGGCGGCGGTGCTCGCAGGCTTTGCCATCGGCTTCCCGGCCGGCGCCTACGTCGGCTCGATCCTCGTCCTCATCCTGCCAATCGCCGTCGCGCTGGGCTTTTCCCCGCTCGCCGTCGGTTTCGTCACGATCGGCGTCGGTTTCGGCAGCCAGGTCTCGCTCGTCAATATCACGATGCAGGCGCTCTCGGCCGGTTTCCGCATCCCGGTGATCGAGGTCTCGAAGGGCAACGCGCCTTACGTCTTGAGCTGCCTCGCGCTCCTCGTCGTGATGTCCTTCGTTCTCGTCTGAAGCCGCAAAGGAAAGCGAAAATGAATCTGATCTTTCGCAAAGTCCGCCTTGGCGACGATGCACCGCTCACCGACGTCGCCATCGCCGGCGGCAAGATCGCCGACATCGGTCCCGATCTTGCCTGCAAAGGCGAGAAGGAAATCGACGCCGCCGGTCGCGTGCTCATCCCGGGTCTCATCGAAAGCCATCTGCATCTCGAGAAGGCCTACGTCATGGACCGCAAGCCGAACCGCTCGGGAACGCTCATGGAGGCGATCGCGGTGACCGCCGCCCTGAAGCCGACTTTCACGCGCGAGGACATCGAAGCGCGCGCGCGCCGCGTCATCAAACAGCTCGTCACCTGCGGCAGCACGCACGTGCGCGCGCACGCCGAGTTCGACCCGGCGCAGGGTTTCACGGGCTTCGACACGGTCCTCGACCTCAAGCGCGAGTACGCCGATGTCATCGACATCCAGGTCGTCGCTTTCCCGCAGGAAGGCATCATCAAGACGCCGGGAACCGACGCGATGATGCGTGAGGCGATGAAGAAGGGCGCCGACGTCGTCGGCGGCATCCCGTACAACGATACGAGCGCCAATGAGCACATCGACTGGGTCTTCCGCCTGGCCAAGGACTTCGACAAGGACCTCGACTTTCACCAGGACTTCAAGGACGACGCCGACGCGATGTCGATCGAGTACCTGGCGCGGCAGACGATCGCCAACAGGTACGAGGGCCGCGTCAGCGTCGGCCACCTCACCGCGCTCGGCGCCGCCGACCTCAAGCGGCGCGACGAGATCATCGCGCTCTTGCGCGACGCCGGCATCTCGGTGATGGTGCTGCCGGCAACCGACATGCACTTGGGCGGCCGCAAGGATACGATCAACGTCAGGCGCACGCTCGCACCGGTGCGCGCGCTGCGCGACGGCGGCGTCAATGTCTGCCTTGCGACCAACAACATCCGCAACGCCTTCACGCCCTACGGCACCGGCGATCTCCTCAACATCGCCGCGCTCGCCTTGCCGGCTTGCCACCTGGGCGGCGCCGATGACCAGCCGACGGTGCTGCCGATGCTGACGACGAACCCGGCGCGCGCGCTGGGTCTGGCCAACTACGGCATCGGCGTCGGCAAGGACGCCGACCTCGTCCTGCTCGACACGCAGCGCGTCGCCGACGTCATCCTCGACCAGCCGGTGCGCTCCTTCGTCGTCAAGCGCGGACGCATCGTCGCGCAGACGCGCAAGGAGACCGAAGTGGCGTTTTAGCGTTCGCACTCAAGCGTCCACCGCCAAGGCGCAAAGCGGCAAAGGTCGCGCAAAGGAAAACCTTTGCGTGGCCTTTTTTCTTCTTCGCGCCGTTGCGGTGGACGGCCGCTTTTTCCCTTAGAATCGTCGTTTCCTTCAAACGCGCCCGGCACGGGCCGGAGAAGACTGCGCAATGGCCGCCCTGCTTCCTGACGATCACCTGCCCGAATCGCTCAAGGTCAAGCTCGACCAGGACATGCTGCGCACCTTTCTTGCGGTGGCAAGATTGCGCAGCTTTTCGGGCGCCTCCGACGTCCTCTTCAAATCGACGTCGGCGATCAGCTACCGCATCAAGACGCTCGAGGACAATCTCGGCACGCCGCTCTTCCTGCGCACGACGCGCGTCGTCACGCTGACGCCGGCGGGCGAGTACCTCTACGAGAAGGCCAGCCAGATCTTCGAGTGGCTGCAGACGCTGCCCAATGAACTGCAGCAGATGAAGGAAGGCATCGAGCCGCACTTCAATCTCGTCATCAACAACCTGCTCTACCGGCCCGACGCGATGGCCAAGCTGCTCGCCTACCTCGCCGGACGTTTTCCCTATACCGCTTTCAAGGTGAGGCGCGCCGTGTACATGGGCGTGTGGGACGAAATGCTGCATAACGGCGGACAGCTCGCGATCGGCGCGCCCGGTTTCGACACGCTGCACGACGACTTCATCACGCAGCCCTTGGGCTCGATCAACTGGGTTTTCGTCCTCGCCCCCGGCCACCCGCTCGCCGCCACCCCGGGGCGGCTCGAGAACGACGCGCTGCGCCCCTACCCTGCGATCAACGTCGAGGACACTTCGCTGCGCATCTCCAAACGCACCGCCTGGCGCCTGCCGCGGCAGCGCGAACTCGTCGTTCCCGACCTGCAGACGAAGATCGCCTGCCACGAAGCGGGCCTCGGCGTCGGTTTCCTGCCGGCGCCGATCGCGCACGATCTGCAGGGCAAGGGCCTGCTCGTCGAACGCGCCGTCGTCACCGGGCGCGCGCCCTCGCCGCTCGCCTGCGCCTGGCGCCGTTCGGGCAGCGGCCGCATCGCCGAGCATCTGCGCGAGCTCTGCCTGTCCGATGATAAAATAATGCTGCCTTTCCTGGCGCCCATCGACCGGCTGGACTAAAGCGCCGCCGCCGGCGGTCGGCGAGGCGCCGGCGCCGCGAGCCTGAGCCTGTATCCTGCGCTTTTCTGCGTTCTGCCGGCCGGCGCGCGAGGCCAGCCGAGAATTAATCCGCGGCGCGCTTGCCGAAGATCAAGAAGCCTTCAAACCCCCCATTGAACCTGCGAGTCCCCCTCTTGCCTCTGATGATTTCCAACCTTGTCCAGCGCTTTCTCTTCGACGAACTCGACATCCGCGGCGCGCTCGTCCGCCTCGACTCGGTCTGGCAGAAGCTCTTGGCCAGGCGCAACTACCCGGCGCCCGTCGTCGAACTCCTCGGGCAGGTGTGCGCGACGACGCTGCTCATGGCCGACAACCTGAAAAACCCCGGCCGGCTGACCGTACAGCTGCGTGGCGACGGCCCGGTTTCGCTGCTCGTCATCGACTGCGCCGAAGACCTCAACCTGCGCTGCCTCGCGCAGCACGCTGAGGCGCTTGAGCCGAAGCCGGCGCTCGAACTGCTCGGCGCCGGACAGTTCGTCATGACCCTCGCCATGCGGGCGCGTCGGCAGCCGTACCAGAGCATCGTCCCGCTCGAGGGCAAGAGCATCGCCGAAGTCTTCGAAAACTACCTCGCGCAATCCGAGCAGATCGCCTCGCGCTTCTTCCTTGCCGCTTCGCAAGACGGAGCCGCCGGACTCTTCCTCCAGAAGCTGCCTTCGGCCGCTGCACGCGACGCCGACGGCTGGTCGCGCATCGAGGCGCTGGCGGCGACCGTGCGGCCTGACGAACTCCTCGGCCTGCCGCCCGAGACCTTGCTCACTCGCCTTTTCCACGAGGAAACCGTGCGCGTCTTCGCAGCGCGGCCGGTGCAGAGCGAGTTTCCCGAAGACCGCGAGAAAATCGCCAATATGCTGCGCTCGCTTGGCCGCAACGAAGTCTATAACAACCTCCGGCAGCACGGCGTCATCGTCATTCGCGACGACCTTGCCAACCACGAATACCGATTCGACAAGGCTGCGATCGACGCGCTCTTCAGCAACCAGCCGCCGAGGCCGCCGACCGTGCATTGAGCGCGCTGGCTGCCTGTCGGGTTTGCTGGGCCGCAGCGAAAAAATGGTGGATGGGGAGTCGCAGAAGAGGCTTTGTAGGAGCCCGATTCATCGGGCGATGCGGCGCTTGTGGCTGCACCGCCGCATCGCGCAGCCGAGCTGCGCTCCTACAGAGCTTGCCAACGCTTATGTGGGCGGCGAGCTCGGTTTTGCTCGGCTTTCAACCCAATAGCATTTCCATTTCAAACCCGACATGCTGCTAGGGCGTTCGGCGGCGGGCAAGCTCCTGCGCCGCGGCGAGGAGCGCCGGGCGGCGTTCGTCGGGAAGGTCGGGCAGGCGATCGGCGAGCCATTCGAGCGTGGCGTTCGGAATCAGTTCGGCCGCGTCTACGAGATCGCTCGCGAGCGCGAGCGTCGAAGTCGGCGAAGCGTCGAGCAGGTGACGCGCCGTATTGGCGCAGGTGCGCGCGAGCCGGGCGCGTTCGCTTTGCACGCCGCGCAGGAGCTGCAGCACGAGCGCCGGCAGCTTCCAGCGCTCGGCGCATTGCAGCGTGAGGTCCTTGAAAGTAAATCCGCAGGCCAGCATCTGCGCCTCGGCGCTGCGTTTGGCGCGACCGCTTTGCAGCGCCTCTTCGGCTTTTTGCGGAATTTCGGCGGCATAGACCCATAGCAGGAGGTCACCGGTGCCGCCGAGCAGCGCCGCCACGGCGACTTCCTCGGGATTGACGTCGCGGCGGTCGGCGGCCCATTCGCGCGCAATCTGTGAAGCGAGCCGCGCGCGCGTTTCGACTTTCAGCAAACCGCTGTTGCCGCTCTCGATTTCGGGGCTCGCGAAGAGCAGCTTGCGAAATTCGTCGACGCCAAGCTGCAGGATCGCCGCGAGCGCGGTCGTCGTTTCGTGATCGAGGCGGTGCGACTTGCGGCGCTCGGCTTCGCGCAAGAGACCAAGGCAGAGCAGCGGATCCTCGAGGACGACGTCGCAAAGGTCCCTGGGAGAGAGCCGTTCGCCCTCGGCTGCATCGATATGAGCGACGGCGAGTTTCGAGCGGCGCAGCACCGGCAGCGCCTGCCTCTCGAAATAGGCAGCCCACTGCGCCGCTCGCCAGTGCTGTCTCGACGATTCCATGCTGCGAGCCTCCGCTCAGGTGGGCAGAAGGCCCCAGTGTAGGCGCAAATATGGCAAAATCAATGCAATTGGCATATATCGCTTCAGTTCTGCGCAGGCGACGCCGTGTCGACGGCAAGGCGCCACAGGTGAGTGACTTCGGCGGCGCGAGCAAGATGAAAGGGGTCGTCGAGATCGCTCGCGCCGCGATGCGTCGGGCGCGCGCTCAGCCGGTCGAGGACCTTCAGGCCCGCGCTCGCAAAGCGTCTTGCCAGCTCGTCGCGCGGCCGCAGCCCGAGGTGCTCGGCAAGGTCAGAGAGAATCAGCCAGCCCTCGCCTTGAGGCGTCAGGTGTTCGGCGAGCCCGGCGAGAAAGCCGCTCAGCATGCGGCTCTCGGGATCATAGACGGCGCGCTCGAGCGGACTGCCCGGTCGCCCCGGCAGCCACGGCGGATTGCAGACGACGAGCGCGGCGCGGCCCGGCGGGAAGAGGTCGGCGGCGAGCACTTCGACCTTGGCGGCAAGGCCCAGGCGGGCGATGTTCTCGCGCGCGCAGGCAAGCGCGCGCTCGTCGACATCGGTGGCGACGACGCGAGCGAGCCCGCGCTGCGCCAGAATCGCGGCGAGGACGCCGGTGCCGGTACCGATGTCGAATGCGACATTGCCTTCGCCCGCGAGCGACGCGGGCAAGGGTGCCCTGGCGACGAGATCGCAGTATTCGCCACGCACCGGCGCGAAGACGCCGTAGTGCGGATGGATGCGCCCGCCGAGCGCGGCGAGCGCGGTCACTTCGACGCCCTTCTTGCGCCACTCGCCGGCGCTGATCAGGCCGAGGAGTTCGCGCAGCGAGATCACGTACGGCAGTTCAGCGGCGCCATAGACCTCTTCGCAGACGCGGCGGACGTCGGGCGCGCGTCGCAGCGCGATGACGTGCCCGGCCTCGACCGCAATCAGCAGCATGCCGAGCGTGCGCGCGCGCTGGGCGCGCGCCATGCGATGAAGATGAAAAGCCTCGGCGCTCGCAGCCGCAACCCCCTGCGCCTTCGCCTTCGCTTTCGCCTTGCGCGGCGGACGATCGAGGCGGCGCGCGAGCGCCTGCAGCAGCTGGCGGGCGTTCTGGAAATCGCCGCGCCAGAGCAGCGCCGTCCCCTGGCTGGCGAGAAGATGGGCTGCGTCGGCGGTCAGCGTGTCGTCGACGACTTCGACGCGCCGCGGCGGCGCGACACCGGCTTGCGAGCGCCAGAGCGCCGCCCGCGCCTGCCCGCCCTCGCTCCAGGCGAGCGTGGCGGCAGGCTCGATCGCCGCTGCGCTCATCGTATCGCCTGAGCGCTGCCGGCAAGGCAGCGGGTGAAGGCAAGCATCATCATGGGGGCGGCCGGGGCTGGAAGAGGGAGCGGCAAAGTATGGCGGCGCGATCGCGTCAAGTCAAAGGCGACGCAGGCCGCTGCGCCGGAAGGGCCGGCCCGCTCTTCAGGCGTCGCCGGTCGCGCACAGGAAGCGCCGGACGAGGGCAATCTCTGCGTCGTTCATGAACATCGGCGCATGGCCGACGCCGGCGACCTCGACGAGTTCGGCGCGCGGTCCGCGCTGCGTCATCTCGGTCGCCGTTTCGGCGCTGAGCAGGTCCGAATCGGCGCCGCGCACGACGAGCGTCGGACAGCCGACGCGATCGTAGATCGGCCATAGCTCGATCGGCCCGGCGGCGTGCGTGCGGTGAAACGACGCTGCGATCGCAGGATCGTAGCGCATCTCGAAACCGCCATCGTGACGCTCGCGCAGGCTCGACTCGGTGAGCGCCCGCCAGGCCGCGTCGGAGAGCTCGCCAAAAGGCGCGCAGACGCGGCGCAAATAGGCTTCGGCGTCGGCGACGTTCGCGAAAACCGGTGCCCGGCCGAGGTTCTCGCCGATGCGGCTCATCGCCTGCGGCGCGATCACGGGTCCGACGTCGTTGAGGACGAGCCTGGTAATCGGCGTCCGCTCAAAGCTGGCGAGCACCATGCCGATCAGCCCGCCGAGCGAGGTGCCGAGCCAGTGCAGGCTCTGGACGTTGAGGCGAGCAATGAGAACGACCATGTCGGCGACGTACTGGTCGACGCGGTAGTCCTCGGGATCGCGCAGCCAGTCGCTCTCGCCGCGGCCGGCAAGGTCGGGACAGACGACGCGATAAGCGCCGGCCAGCGCTTGCGCGAGCGTGTCGAAATCCCTGCCGTTGCGCGAAAGGCCATGGACGCAGACGAGCACGCGGGGGTTGGCGCGCTCGCCCCACTCGCGATAGGCGACGCGATGCAGTCCCGAGGGCGAAGCGCACAGGACGCTCTCCTGTCTGACGGTCGGCTTCATGAAATTCATTCTAACAGTCCTTGCCCTTGCTTCACCGCCCCTGCCAGTAACGGCGGCGCTCCTGGCGCCACGCCGAGACGGCAGTGCCTGAGCCGAGCGCGATGTGGATCGCGCCGTCGCGGTCGGTTCGCCACTGGCGGATCGCGCCATAACGATCGAGCACTTCCGGGCGCGGATGACGAAAGGCATTGCGGTAGCCCACCGAGAAAACCGCATCGCCGGCCGCGACCGCGGCGACGAAGGGCGCAGTCGACGACGCCTTGCCGCCGTGATGCGGGACGAGCAGGACCGCGCTCGCAAGTTCGGACGCGGCGCGTTCAACGAGCGCCTTTTCGTCGGCCGCTTCGATATCGGCCGTGAGCAGCATGCTTGCCGAAGCGGTGGCCAGGCGCAGGACGCAACTCATGCTGTTCGATTTCTTCGCGGCCATCGTGTAATCGGCAAGCGTCGGGTGCAGCACCGTGAAACGCACGCCGTCCCATTCCCAGCCTTGCCCGGCGGCGCAGGCTTCGCCCGGCAGTTCGGCGATGGGCGAGACGATGCGCGCGACCGGCAGCGCTTCGCGCAAGGCGGCGACACCGCCCGAGTAGTCCTTGTCGCGATGCGAAACGACGAGCAGGTCGAGCGCGTCGATGCCGCTCGCGCGCAGGAAGGGCACGACGACGCGCGCACCGGCGTCGGCGCTCGCGCTGTAGAGCGGGCCGGCATCGTAGGCGAGCGCGTGCGTCGCCGTGCGCACGACAACGGCAAGCCCCTGCCCGACGTCGAGGACGTCGACCCAGGCCTCGCCCGCTTGCGGTCGCGGCGGCGGCAGGAGGAGCGCCGGCAGCAGGAAGGCAAGGCCCAGCCAGCGCGCCGGAAAACCGCGCGGCAGCAGCAGCCAGGCGACGCCGACGAGGGCGATGAGCGTGGCCGCGGGCGACGGCGCGGCCTGCTGCCAGACCGGCCAGCTCGCCAGCGTCTCGAGCCCCTCCATCAGTTGCGCGAGCAGCCAGTGATCGAGATGCAGCAGGGGCGGCCAGGGCAGCAGCGCGAACGCGAGCGCGAGCGGCGTGACGAGAAAGCTGACGACGGGGATGGCGAGCGCGTTGGCGAGCGGCGAGACGAGCGAGAACTGCTGAAAGAAATAAAGCAGCAGCGGCACGCTGCCGACGCTCACCGCCCATTGCGCCGCGCCCCACTGCGCGAGGCTCTCGCGCCAGCCGCGCGCGGCGCCTGCGCGCGCGCTGCCGACGTAGAAAAGCAGGGCAACGGCGCCAAAGGAGAGCCAGAATCCCGTCGCCAGGACGGCCCATGGGTCGAGGACGAGAACGACGAAAAGCGCGCAGGCCAGCGTGCGGCTGACGCCGTAGTTGCGCCCCGACCAGAGCGCGAGTGCGACCACGGCGAGCATGTAGAGCGTGCGCTGCGCGGGCACTTCGAAGCCGGCGAGCAGCGCGTAGGCAAAAGCGGCGGCCGCGCCCGCCGCAATCGCGGCCTTCTGCGCCGGCAGGTGGCGCAGCAGCGTTTCGCTGCGCCGCCAGAGCGCGCTGACAAGCGCGGCGAGCAGGGCTGCGACCATCGTCACGTGCAGGCCGGATATGCTCACGAGGTGGGTCACGCCGGTACGGCTGAAAGTGAGCCACTGCGGGTTCGGTGGTGACTGGAAATAGAAAGTAGCGCTGACGTAAATTAAGTTGCGCTGATAAATTTAGCTGCGCTGAGCACTTGGGGATTTCGAGGCCTTCCGGCAGCACGACGGCGAATCTCCTTGCCTACTGAGCCATTTGGTCAGCGCAGCCAATATTTCCAATGCTCTTCGCATCACAGCAGAGTGATACCTCACCAGCACCTGCATGCTGAAGTCATTTCTAATTGCGCAAATTTTAGGCAAAATGACCTAAAACAGCTCGTTTTTAAAAATTAAGTTGCGCTGACCATTTGCAATTGGAAAATTAAGTTGCGCTGGAACGCCCCCTTGTCGGGGCATTCTTATCAAAACTTGAAACTCACATCTCGCGGGACCGCCAGGGTCTCAGCTTCCTGTCCCTTTGCGAAAGCCACAACATAGACAATCGTGTCTTTCCAAGGCGAATCGCTGCCTTGCAGTTTGACCATGACCTCACGATTTGCCCCGACAAGGGAAACACCTTCTGCGTCCAAAGTAGCCAACAATTCGTCCAATTCAACGTAAACACCCAGTTTGTCTGTAGCTGAGTAGAGTTCGTCACAATCAGCGTATTCGGTGCAGTAATCGGTAAGGTGTGCGAAGACCTCTTCAGCCTTCGACGACATCTCCACCGCATCGACAATCTGTAGGCCAGACCCAAGCTCCACCAACTTCCCGAGTTGCTTGCCTGTACTGAGTTTCTCGGCCTTAAGCGTGACACGCTCTTTCTCAAAACGAGCCTTCTCGGCAGCCATCTGCTCACTAGTTGGGATGACATATGGCTTGTTAAACGCATCGATGTCTTCGAAGCCGAGGGCGCCAGCCAAGGCACGACGGGTATCCAGCGAGGACGGCGTCCCCTCTTCAACGCGTTGAACAGTACGAGCGCTAACGCGGGCTATTTCAGCTAGCTGTTCCTGCGACCACTGTCGCATTTCGCGGAACATCTTCAAGACGCCGGCGAGTTCCTCGTTGGTCAGGTGGCGTGCTTCGGCTTGGTTTGCAGTGTTGGTCATGGTTCATTTCTCCCTCGGGTTGTTGACGGAGCCAGTATCTCGAACACGCCAAGGATAGCCCACGACAGCAACACGACAGTGAACCGACAGCAGCGCTGGCTACAGAAAATATTGCCTCAAGCGCTGGACCGCGCCCCACCGTTTCTTACGCGCAGACCTGTACGCACTTGGTGTCTGAGGCCCCTTCCCCCCATTCTTCAGCCACGGTTTCTCAATCAAATACTGTTGATGCCTGACCTCTGCGTACTCGTCTGCAGTGTCATAGCGCCAATCAAGTACCAAATTAACCGATTCCGCATTTTGTCCGGAGGGATGCGGAACGCAAATTGGCTGGCCATCAAGACTCAACAACTCACGATTCAGCACGTTGGCTTTGCGCAGTTGAACGAGAGCATCCAATACTTGAGTCCCCAAAGGGAGCACCATCGTGTCACGTGGCAGATTATCGAGCACTTTGGCGGTAGCCGTGAGCATCACGGCAAAGCTATCGCACTCCTTCAAATAAGGCGTCCCGTTGTAATCCTTGCCGCCCTTGAAAGTAGGAAAGCCGAGGAGGCTGCAAAAGTGAGCCTTTGGATAGCCACCAGGCGTCCACAAATTTCCGCAGGTAGACTCTTCAATGTGCTTATGCACCCCTAGCAAGTTGAGCATTTCAACCAAAGGGTTACGCATATCGCCACCAAAACTGGCAGCAATTTTGGCGGCTTTCAGGCAGTTCTCATCCGAAAGACCTCGAGAAATCGCAAGCCTAGCCGCATGATGAGCAAGTGCAGCCTGTTGTCTCCCCGGCGTAATACCTACTAGCGCAATCCGAGGCTCCGAATTCTGATGCTCAAACGGAGCGTAGTACGTACTGTAGGCTGTGCTTTTATCGGCGTGGAGTTTATAGGTTCCAGGAAGAGCGCCAGCAGAAGTGAACGGTTCGGCCGTCAGTTTCTCCTTGTACTTCTCAAAGAAAGGATAACGACTCATTCGGCAGTACCTTCTGCCAGATGCTCATTGAGAGCATCACGTGCGATACCCTTCATCGTTTCGGCAAGGCGTTCGCGATATTCACTCTGGTTAAATACCCTAAACGGCAGCAGGCCAAAATACTGGTGATACACATCGAGTATTTGCTGCTCCTCTGGTTGAAGGGCGAGGCTACTAATTGCGTCAGTCAGGAGTTCCATATCAAGCTTCAGCTTTTCACCATTCTTCTCTTCCAGCCTGGTGAACAGTAGAACGAGCAACTCTGCCTGACTCATGCGAGTCAGTTGAGCAAAGGGACGAAGCTTCTCAAGAGAAATCTTTGCTTGGTCATTATCAGAGGTCCAATTGGACAGGCAGGACGAGGAAATTTCGAGGCACATATAAAGTTGCTTGCGGGTTAGAGCGTATTCGCGCTCTGCCCTAGCAACAAAACTCATCACTTGCTTCCAAGACGGGTCATAAGACTTTGTCATAAGCTTCCTTCCTATTCAGTAATGTCCGACCATTATAGGAAGAATGCCGCTTGATGCGCTTGAGCATGTTGTCAGCTATCGCTTAACTGCCAAATGCTCAGCGTGTCAGGCTATTCAGCGGGGGCGATAGCCACTTCGCTGCATCCTGGCTTAGTGACCTGCGTTCGGATTGGCGAATCTGCTTCGGCTGCTGCTTGCCAATCTTTGACCGCTTGTACGCACTCGGGAAGTCGGTCTCGAATCTCGTAGACCCAAAATCGTTTAACTTCCCACCCGAGCTCAATTAGCCGCTGATTTCGCAACTGGTCGCGAAGACACAACTCACCAGTCCAGCTTCGATGGTATTTCTCCCCATCAACCTCAATATTCAATCGTCGGTCGCCGACAATCAGCGCAAAGTCCAAGTCGTACTGTTCAACAGAGAACTGGGGGATTGCTCGAATGCCAGCCTGATAGAGCGTCTTGTATAAGACAATCTCCCAGCTCGATACTTGTTCAGGCTTCGCGACCGCAGGGTACTCGGCGGTTAATGGCGTTTCTGCTCGGTCCTTGGCTACGGGAGACTGTGCGGTCAACTTAGACGCGTAGGCGGCAAAATCAGCGAGGTAAGTCACATCACAATTCCTCGCCGCTGTCAGGCTACCAACCACATGCAACAGTCCACGAGCTCGAGTAATCGCGACATTGAAAAGGTTTCCATTTGAACGGAGGAAGCTCAGGGCACCCGCTGGGGTTTCGTCAGAGATGACGGGTGAGAACATCATCACATCACGTTCGTCTCCTTGGAATTTGTGAACAGTATCTACAAGCAATTGAGCTTTCAGCGCCACCCCAGACAATTCGCTGCTGTCGGCTACGCTTTTCTGAATGAGCTGGGCCTGTGCCCTGAACGGAGTTACTACTCCGACCGTTCCCTCGTACTTGCGAACCACCAGTAAGTCATGAAGAGCTTCGATAACGGCCTCAACTTCCTTGGGGTTGGAGATTCCTCCACCTACAGCCCGAATCGTTCTTCCCTTCACATCCTGCCAAATAACGCCGGGGCCCTTGTTGCTCGGCCGTTTTAACTGTGCGTATCGCGTGGCCACGCGCAAGTTCCCGTTGTAGAAATGATGATTTGAGAACTCAATGATGTCGCCGTGTGACCTGTGGTGGTCGAGCAGATTAACGATGTCCGATGCGCTAGCCACACTTGCCGCCACGTCATATAGTGAATTCACCGAGTACATCCAAGACGCCCGTGAGTCGAGCAGACCATACTTCTTTTGTAGTTCGATTTCCTTCTTCTTCGTTACGCTGCTGATATGCCGAAGCTGCATGGGGTCACCAATAATCACGGCACGTTTTGCCCTAAAGAGCAGTGGCAAGGCCGAGGCAATATCACACTGGCTGGCTTCATCGATAACAACGAGGTCAAAGTATCCGGGAACAAATGGAATCTTTCCGCGCGCGGAAAGCGAAGTCACCGCCCAGCAGGAAAACAGCGCGGTGACTCTTTGCTGGAGTGCCTTTGCTTTGGCACGTATGCTCCCATTCACAAGATGGCTGTCAGGACCGGACAAGAGCTGCAGTACAGCGGCATAATCTGCGACATCCTTACGTTGCGCTGGCGTCAGCCTGGATGGAGTCATCTGCACCCAATTCCGCCACAACCCGATGGAGTTTCGAGCTATTTGTTCGGTTAGGTCTTGATGCTGTTCCGCAATATCTTCAAACGAAGGGCTCGCACGCAGTACTTCTAGCGCGCGCTGGTAAGCGATAATTTTCGTTGCCGCGCTTAACCGAATGGAGATTGTTCTTGCTGCTTCACGCATCAAATCTAAATCGGGATTCAGGCCGACATCTGGCAGGGTTGCACCAAGATGACGGGCAATGGGCATCACCTTTGCGCATTCCCTGGTCAAGTTCGCCAAACGAGAATTCTTGAGGAGGCCTCCTACGGCTTTGCCAAAGAGTCCCTTGCCTGAAACATCCAGCTTATCCACCGCCGGCAGAAACGCTTGAATAGAAATGATTGCTGTCTCAAGAACCTTACCGTCCAGGGTATTGAAACGTTCCTGGCCGAAGAGCACCCGGTACTCGTCAACTTGCGCGCTTAACTGGTCAGCCTGATTGCGCGCACTTAACGTTCTTTGCTGCACTGCGTCGAGATTTTTGAGCCGCGCGGCCAGCTGGCGATGTCGCTCCAGGCCCTCCTGGTAATTGGTTTCATCGTCTCCGCTAATGGCGCCTGAAAGCATCGCGGTCAAGTAGCTGGACAGTTTGCCTTGATATTCTTTGGAGCCCAACCGAAGCAATACAGGCCGGTTACCCAGCCCGTTAACGCGAGCCTCTACGACGTCTACTGCCTTATTGTTCTTACTGGCAAACAGAACCTTCATGCCTCGCCAGGCAGCATTAGCCAATAAGTTGGTCACCACCTGAGATTTTCCCGTCCCCGGTGGCCCCGTAACTACGGTAATCGACTCCGACAACGCTGAGCGGACGGCTGCGCGCTGCTCCGAGTTCATCGGTAGAACTTCAATAAGCGGGTCGTCTGTCGCCCCCGCAGGTGCCGTAAAATCGCCTGACAGCCACCGGCCCAAGGCAGTGTCGCCAAGCTCCGAATCCGACATTTCGGAAACTTGCTTGAGTTCCGCTTCCAATCCTTGCGTATACGGGGACCGTTTGCCAGAAAGTACAATTGCACGGTTGTAAATACCGGCCTGAGTGAATTTGGCCAAGGGCTCGCCGGCGGAGCACCTTTCCGGGTCAATCTCTTCGAGCCAGTCCCAGTCAGGGCGAACTGCCGCCAATCGCTGGAGCAATTCATCGACTTCCGGCTGGTCTTCAACAGGAAGATTTAATCCTAGGCTATTGTCAAGTCGAGCTGCTTCCTCGACTACAGCCGAGGGGTCTCCCATTCCCAAACTGCGGAGAAATGCAAAGTTGGGTGTGGGCAGTCCATCTATTAGCCGGAGCGCATCTTCTCCATACTCCGGCAGTTCGATTTGCCAAAGCATTACCGGCTCAACGAAGTAGCCTTCCCATTTAGCGGTACGGTGTCTTCTCAGCCGTACCGGGTACCCAAGCCATGCAATCAGGTTGGCTTTGTCCGCTTTGACTTTTCCCACGATACGCTGGACACCGGGGGTGTTCCACCAATCCCAGTCAGTTCCAGCCAACGGTAATGCAGGAAGTTCGGCGTAATCGGGTTCGCCATACAAGGACGAAGCAAAGGCGTTAACACCCTCGTCGCTGTCTTGCCCGATGCACTCTAGGTAATAGCGACCTAACCTGCCGATTTCGGTTAGGGCTTTCGCTGGGCTGCTTTCAGTTTTTTGAACTGGAATCCCTTGTGTGTGTATCCTCCATCGATACTCTGAATCCTGGGTGACCTTTCCTGTCAGTTCACTAGTCAAGCAGCGGTTTATTACGCGACGTTCAACACCGAGTGTTGTCGCCAAATCGACCGCCTTTGCTCCAGGCTTACGCCCAAGCTCGGCGAGGATGCTGTCCGCTAGCGTCGGGGGACCCTCTACCTCGATTTCGTGCGATGTCATAGTAGTCGCTGCCGCTTAATTGTTACTTCTCAATGCGAATATAGAAAACGCGCGTTTCATTCCGGTCGTCCATCAGAAAATCGACGCCTCCCGTAAGGAAGTAGCGATGCAACTCTTCGCAGCCTTCGGCTGAAATCGTCGTGATATCTACTTCGCGGTCGTGGAACGGTTTGCCGCCCCCTTTTAGTGGAACGACCTCTACGTTTCTTTTCAAGAAGCCGAGGGGCTCCAGAAGGTCATTCACTCGACGCTCTACATCGAGGTAGAACTCGACGTAGCCATCTTTGTCTTTGTTCTCACGACAACGGACATAAAGTTCATCGACTGTATTAGCGGCCGAGTGCATGTACGCAAGAAAGGACTTCAACTTTCCGGCACTGGTCACGGTCCCGCAGTAGGGGTCGCGGATTTCGATTTTCTTGACGTGTGCTAGCTGAATTGCGGCAAATATCTTCCCAAGGTGACGGTCAGAACCCCGGGAAATTTCCCACATCTGCATGCGTTCGCCCTCTTGTAAGCATTGGTTGTCGTAAGAAATCGCCCCCGAGACAACCTTGCTCAAGAGTTCACCTACAACTGGGTCGACGACGCCGATATCTGCGGGTGCCGAGATGATGCGTTCCAGCAACGACTGAACCGCAAAGTGCTGTCGTACGATTGGGGAGCCAATTGAAGTTCCCACAAAGACTCGGGGCAGAGATTCCCACTCCTTTGCCAACGGCGCAGGTAGCGCGGAAATCTTCAGGCGACCTTCCGTTACATAGGGGTGAAGCCTCCGATAAACGGTGAGCGGCGCGTGTGCTCTTGGCTTTTCATCGAGCTTATTGGAAAGATAGACATTGAGCGATTTTCCGCTTTGCAGCCACGCAATAACTTGACCCACGGCTTCCTCAGAAAAACCATTCACATCCACCAAGCTGCGCGCCACAAAATTGATGGTTTGAAAGTTTTCCAAGCGTTCCGCAAGTCCGCCCAAGCTTGGCGACTTCCACCGCACGTAGCTGCCCGGCCCTTCCTCATCCGCATCCGCATTCCCCAGCTTGTCCAGCCAGGCGAGCGCAGTTTTCCTATCGAAACCATCCCAGTGACTTTGATTGCTGTAGTCGCACAAGCAGGTACGGCAGCCCGACTCGCATTGTGCCTCGCAGTCGAGGCGCCGACGCGCTTCGGCAACCAGCCTGTCAAACGAATAGCCGGGTTCACCAATGCGCGCGCAGTACCCTGCACCGCCGGGAACTGCGTCATATAGGATGACTTCAAGGCGTTTGCCTTGGGAACCGTAGAGTCGATAGATGGCCCGCACTTCTCCTGGATAAAGCTCGAGCAACTTGGTGACCGCCAGGCGGAAGGCTTCGGCTAGAGTACGGGCGACGCGGTCATGGAAGCCACGCGGGCTAATCTCTGGTGATTCTGGGTCCGGCAACTCGTTTATGAACCTGAACAGCCGAACATCAGTGTCAAATCGGTGCGCAAAATCGAGCCCCATCGAAGACATCTTTGAGTGCGTGCACTTGGAGCCAGATTGGGGGTCGACGTGGTCGACCTTCTCCTCGGTGAGCACGGTCTTCCCGGGTTTCCCGGACGCTTTTGCCGGCGGCTTCTTTGCCTTGATTGGTTCGCAATAGTTGCAGAAGCTACAACGGTGATAGCCCTCACCGTAAGCGCCACGGTTAGCGATAAACAACGACCCTTTGATTTCTCCCGCCTGCGCGGGCTTGGCGCTCAAGAGCGCAGTAATCAAAAAGGGAAGTCCAGATTCTGTAAAGATGTCATCGCGAGGAGCTGCTATCAGCTTCGCTTCATCCGCAGGCTTTACCCGCCGCCGATTCGAGCCAGGGTCTCGGCCTTTCTTTTCAGCAAGGCTCGTGACGAAACCGTGGGGCTCTATAAACTTTCGCCTCCTGCGAGCGTCGGTCGAACCGCAATTGCTACAGGCTGGGGGAACGTCCTCGGGGCCATCGCCAATATCCACATGGAAGCACTCCGCGCATGCGACATACCATCGCTCCGGCATAAACGCCTTTGGATAGTGGGCTAGACCCTTGCTTTCCCATATCCGTCCATTGGCAATGACTTCGGAGCCGGGTGCATATTCACTAATACCCAGCGAAGCATCTCGTGACATAACAACGTCGGATTGGTTACCGAAACTGTTGCGTCGAAACTCGGTCATCACCTCAAGACTTAGCGAATGAACCGGGAAACTGTACGTGGGAATCAGTCCTCGCTTGGAAAGTTGGTCCACCAGCAACTGGTCCATGAAATCCTCACGCATACCCTGCCAATACTTGGCTTTCCCGTAGTCGGGGACGGAGGCAGCCTCGTTCATTTTCTCGGTATATTTTTCAAAACGCTCGCATACTTCTTCAGCGAATTCGCGAATCGCCCCAGAAAAGCTGTTTCGGAGATATATGCCGCGGGCCCCAATACTTCTCACGGCCTCCGGGAGCAGTTCAATGAGCCTTTCGGCTTCAGAAATTGCCTCTTCTCCTTGCGGCGATTCAAACCACTGCAACAAATCTTCCGTGAAAACGGCGAGTTCGGCTCTTGCGAACTCAGGGACGAATAGGTGCTTAAGCGACGGAGCATTGATGCTCAGGTCCGTAACCCGCTTCCTCAAGTAATGCGACAACACAGCCGAAAACTGATGTCTCTTGAACAGCTCTTGATTGTCCAGGTGGATAAACGGTGTTCCGGGACTCGATGCAAGGTAAGCAGGGAAGTTGCGCACCGTCGCTTGGTCAAAATTAGTGTTTCTTGCGACCGTGACACAAAATGGCGCTGCCTGCGCCCGACGGCCGGCACGACCCGTGCGCTGTTGGTAGTTTGCGATTCCAGGAGGGACGTTCAGGTTGACTACCGCTTCCAGGTCGCCGAGGTCGACCCCCATTTCCATGGTGGTCGTGCAGCTGAGGAGGTTTATCTTTCGGTCTGCAAATTCTCGCTCGATGCCCTCGCGCAAACTCGTAGATAACGCGGCGGTGTGCTCCTGAGCCCTGACCGGAGCATGGTTTGTCTCTTCATATGAAGCCAAGTAATGGTTGGCGCTTCGCAGTCTGTCTCGTTCTTCACCTGACAGCTCCACTACCGACCCACGACAATTGAAAGCAGTGCATTTATTCCCGACAACATGCTGTTGCATGAGTCCGCAACTTGTGCAGACGTAGAGCGGTTGGGAGTCACCATTGGCAAGGCGTATCAGGTCTCCGTTTAATGCGAAGCCAGGAGAGCGGCTCTCGAGAAAAGAAATCGGTGGTTTAACCAATGCTTCCCAAACTTGTCGCAAGAACAGGTCGGCCGTTTCTCTTGTAAGCCCCAGTTGCTCGACCAAATACCAGGTGCGGCGATTATGCCGTTTAGGCGCTGAAACCCATCGTAATCTGACTTTTGAGTCTCCGTTTTCTGGGTCAAAGCTCCGATGCCCGCTGTAAACTTTTCCCCAAATGGTCGGGTCGGTTAGGTCCACTCCCGCGAACTTTGACAAGGCCTTTTCCCTACGAATCGACTCCAAAAAGATATGCATCAATGAGAGTTGGGCACCTTCGCCAGGCGGTAATTCTTTGGGCCAAAAAGCCGAAACCTTCTTGACCAGCATTCGGAGTCGCGGCTCGTCGTAGGTTACAGCGACAACGCCTAACGCCTCGACAGAAGTGCGCCGACCACCTGGAGTGCAGAGCTCTACGCCGAGAGCGCCGAGAAGGATAGCGATGACCTCCTGTCTGTCCTCGCAGATATCCCCTTCCGCGTTGAGCAGCAGCGCTTTTTGACCGTCGCGTTGCCAGTACTGATAAACATACTCGGCTAGCTGTCTTACTGTCACTGAAGCGCTTCTGTCCTTCAGGGCATTCCGTATCGCACTGCGAGTCGCGATAGCAGTGGCCGTGCGCTGAAAATACGGCGCAAAGAAGGCAGCATCTTGTCGGTTGTCGGAAAACGCGAGAAGGTTTCTTCCCTGAGCGGGGCGATAGTTATAGTGGTCAATTTGGGTTGGAGGAAGAGCTTCGAGAACGCGTTGAGTCACGACGCTGCCTAGCGCTTCATTGCCCGGGTGCATCCGCGTGACGACCTCAGTTTCAGAACCGGCGGCGCGACCTCCACAAGCAGGACATTTCATTACGTACCAGACCTTCTCTTGCTCATCCTGTTCGGTCTGAATTGCATAGAGCGCCACCGCGCCCTCAGTTGGGCCTAGCTGACCTGTTTTCACGTCAAGCCAGGACTTTGCGTATACCTTCCCGGAACTGGTCTCAGCCTCGGCCTCATCCTCCTCGTCTTCGACATGCCCGACAGGATTCCCCAGCCAGAAGACCCGTCTCTCTCCACGAGTTTCGCCATCGGTCTGCTGACGATTAAATAGGTAGCCCCCCGCTTCATAACCCTCCAGGTAAGGCTGACCGCACTTACGACAGGTGAGCAAGGGGAAATACGCCCCGCTTTCATCCGAATAGGTTCGGGCGGCCCTTAGCTTCGACCAGCCTTCTTCCTCGCCCGACGGCTGAACCGCCAGGCCTTCAATGCTGTTTACAGCCATGTGGTATCGGCCAGGCAACAGCGGAAAACCAGAGTCATCCGCCCGGCCCAGCATACCCAGGCGAATTACGGCGCTAAGGGCGGCGTACCGAGATTCAGGGGTCGTCTTTTCCACGGGAGAATCAAAAACAAGATTCGCCAAGCCTTTGAAACTTTGAACTCCTTTGTTGTCGAGGCAAGCGGCAAGTCGCCGAACCTCGCGGTTTCGAGCAAAGCGCTCTTCAAGGAATTTCGAGATGGGCATCCCTTGGATACCTCGCAACTCGGAATTAGTCAGTCCTTTATCTTCAACGTAGGAATTCCAGACTTCAGTAGTTTTGTCCTCTTCGGGTAGCTTTACGATTTCTTCGAGAATGGTGCCAATGGCGCCCCACTCAAAGCTGGTCAGGGCAAATTCGACTTTTGTTGGTGCTGCCAAGCGTTCATGTACGATGCGCTTTCCGCGAATAACTTCGTGGATGACTTCGCCAAAAAGGTCCCCACCAAACGCCTTAAGTTTTTCGTCGGCATCCGCGCCCTCGGATAAGCTGGCGCTGGTACCGAACACCTGCACCGGCTGATTTATGCGGAGTCTGTTCTTAAGTTTTCGCAGAAGAAAAGCAACTTCGGTCGCTTGGGCACCGTGATATGTATGTATTTCATCTAAGACAATGAAGCGCAGGGCGTTCGCCGAAAACAGGCGCTCATTGCGTGGCAGAAGTAGCAGGTGCTCCAACATTGCATAGTTCGTGATTAATACCTGAGGTGGGTCCTTAAGCATTTCCTCTCGGGTCAGCATCCAGTTGGATGGAATGACATCAGGATTCCCCAGCGCATCCATGAGCTTCGGATTGTTTAGAAGCTTATCTTCTTCCTCCGAACGCCTGACGTTTGCCTTTACTTGGCCTGTGTACCGACCAAACGTTATTCCGTGTTCTCGCAAGTAGCACCCGAACAGCGGCGCAATGCGGTAATAGAGCTGGTCGTTGGCCAGCGCGTTCATGGGATAAATCAGTAGCGCACGAACACCTGGCTTATTTGGCTCCGGGTCTGATAGAAGTTGGTCCGCGATGGGATACAAGAAGCTTTCTGTCTTACCGCTACCCGTACCGGTCGCCACCAAAATCCCTTCGTGCTTCTGGCACGCGTGCTCAAGCGCCTGTTGTTGGTGAAGGTGGAGCTTGCGTGCAGCTGTAGGCAAGCAGCCTAAAGAATCGTGAAGGAACCCGCCATTCTTCCGCAGCAACGCTTCCAGCGACTCACCTTTTTCAAAATCGGGAAGTGCCTCAACGTACGGGCCCTCAACAAGCGCTTGCTGTTTGAGTAGGCTAACAAACTCTGCCGCCAGTCTCGGGTAGCGCCGACTGATGGGCAGTGTGGTCGAGATATATCGCTGAAGAACGTTCCTTAGGTCTTCAACAAGAGCAATCGGACTGGCATCGTTCATTTAATCCTTTCTGCTCGTAAAATAAAATCCCACAGGAGAAGATAGTAGGCAAATAGCGCTTCCCCAATTTGTAGCAGGTAAGCCAGGCATCCCTCAGTAGGCAAGTCAGTTGCTTTCAGTTTTTGAAGAAAGAGTGACAACTTGTCTGGGCTACGGGCTCCTAGTCGGCAGTGGTACGCGAGTAGAGAGATGCAGTGGGCCATTTGGCTAAAATTCTCCCGTCTCTGAGCTACTTCATCTGAAACAGCGTCGTCCGAAGGGTATGGCCATGGATTTATTTCGGGAGATTTTCCCTGCAGTCGCACATGACTTCCAATATTTAGGAAGGGCATCCGCTGCTTTATCTGACGGCACAACCCGATTGCCTGGCCCCTGCGGATTTCGTTGCCGCCGAGGCTGCGGTCATATGCGGTCTCTAAGGAGCGCACCGCGAACTTGAGGTGTATCGGTCCCAACCAATCCCCCGGCCCAGGCTGAAAACTATCCTCACTCAGCTTGAACGATTCCTCTACGGGGTCACTGCATTGCTGAAGAGTTTCGATATATTTGTCGAGACAAAATGCATGCGGTACAGCTCCTTGGGCGATTGCGGCAAGATTTGAAAAGCCTGAGGCGGCTGCAAAGTGAATTAAGTCGGGGAATACGTTTGGATATCCTGATTTCAGGTCAGCGATTGTTCGCAAAGCTGTTGCCAATGGGTAAGGCTGCACATTGACTTGCCGGTACTGGGGCGCCGGTAGCGCAAAAATCTCGGGCATTTCTGCGCCAATTGTTTGCTGTAGCAACCAGCTGGGGCTTGCGTCCTCGGCCGGCCGAGCGCCGACAAGCGCAACAAAAGTGGTTACTGCTTCGCTTGCACGTCCTTTCCATCGGCTCAGCAGATGCTGCCAGATATCCAATAACCACCGCACAGCAATCCATGACTCGTCGGCGTAGCAAGGGAGCATGGCGTCTTGTGCTCGCGTGAGTACAGCCAGTGAGTCTTCGTCTGACAGGGCGTCCAGAGAACTCAGTAACTTCCCAATACGAACTTCTTTCCCGTCACTGTCGCAAATTAATCCAGCAGTAATGCTGTCCTGGCGCTCGTTTTCAAGATGGCCCCACACTCCACCAATACGAGCGTTGAATTCAAATACCCAAGCTCGCGCCTGAGAATTTTCGAGGTCCAGGTAGGCGTACGCCGCGTAGCCTCCTTCGTCGGAGGCTAGGCACATAAACTGCACACGACAGAGTGGGCATGACGCTCGAACCCCCCGATTGGCTTCAGTCTCTATCGAAAAACTCTTTCCGGAAAGAATATCGAGGCCGCTAATCCGCAATGCCTCCAACTCGCGTGGGCCGTTAAATCTCACGACGTACTGACGTTGCGATACATGCGCGTGCATTGCCTTGACGAAATGGGGCTGAACTAATCGCAGGAGCTCTAAATCGACAACGCTTGCATCATGCCTAAATGTAAGGACGTTCTTCCCTGAAGCCAGCCGGCTGCTCAAGAACGAGGCAGGAAGCCGCTTGGTAGGCCTTGTTGAAAAATCGACGTGTTGCGACCAATCCCCCAGGGACAAAACCCCCGAGTCGCTTGAACTGATAAGAATCTGCTTGTTCGAAGTGACGGACACGACCTCGACGCTGCCAAGGGATTTGTTGACCCGAATAGTCCCACCTGTCGCTGGCGTACTCTCGACTTCAATGAAGATGCCAGGAACGTTCCACGCCAGAGTTTGGTGACGACGCTCATCAAGCTTGAATACCAAGCGAGTGGACCGGAGTAGCTTGTCTTTCGGCTTGATGATGTTGCCGTCGATTTCGATGTTTTCGCTTAATTGACGCTGGATATTAGTCGGCATAGCCTCGCAGACGAAGCGCATGCCCTGCTTTATGTCGGCAAGCCCAAACCAATAGAGTGTCGAACAATGAAGCAAGGACCTTGTTTCCCCTAGTCTGGAAATGTCGGCAGTTATCCGCGCAAAGCCTGGACTCCAGCCTTCTTGTTTAAGTGCGTCAGAGACCCGTATTTCCGCTCGGCCCGCCTCATCAATCGTAAAGGGTATCTGCAAAGCGTTGCCAAGGGCGGTAGCAGAAAGCCGAAACACGTAGGCCCTTCCCGAACAAGCGGCCCATTCGGGAGGAAACTCAACAGAAAGCCTCAACACATCAAATTGAAACTCGATGCCGTCTCTACTGGTTCGGCTTTTTCCTGACCAGCCCGCGAACGGTTGTAGGTCTCCCTGGATTACGAGTCTTGCGGGCCCGTTGGACAAGCACGTGTCTTTGCCAGGGTGGATAGCGATGCGAGCGCCGTAGAGTTCCGGGAAATCCGAAATGGGGTCTGACTCCAAATTGGAAGGCTCGAATCTACTTAGGCAAAAGTAATTACCCGGTGGAAGAAGAAGTGGTTCTTCCTGATTGAGCTGCCCGGCCGCTCTTAGCCGCCCCGTCTCAGTGAAAATCAGGACACGGTTTGTTTTTTGGTCCTCCCAAAGACGGCAGCTTGACGCTTGGCGCCCGGAGCTGTCCCTGATGACAACCTCACGGGTTAACAAATTGCTCAGCGGGACAAATCGGCTTTCCGTGGCTGACCGATAGCACTGCACAGCCCCGTCAATTTGAAATTCGAACTCTTGCTCGTCACCGCCGGGGATAAAAACGCCGAGGATGCCATCGTTGAGAACAACAAACGGAAGGATGGCCCGACGAAACGAGATGTGCTCAGGTTCCGCATTAAACGCCCGAGCCATGGCTTTTTCGAGCTCGGTATTCCCATAGCCAGGGTTGCTCTGCAACCCCTTGTGCACTTGCAAGAAGACCCGCGTGTAGTAGGCCTCAGTGTCCAGAAGGACTGCATTCCTGGCGGTTACACTAAACGGGGGGAGCAACCTGGCATCAAGCGCTCTCTGCCAGTTGCGAATAGCTTCCGGGTCGTCTTCGTCGGGCAGCCCGATTCGTTTCGCGAAAGCCAACATTTTCTGGGCGAGGTCATCCGCGAAGGCCAACGGCACGCCCACTTGCCGAAGATACTCGGCTGCCATGAAGTGGGTGCCAGAAATGCGTGTAGCCGGTATGAAGCCCAAGGTTAGGATGGCTCTCCGGAACGCCCTCCAAAGCTTGTCCCGGTCGGTTTGCGTCAGAGGAACCTTGGTGCCAATAGCTCTCATTGCATGAGGATACAGTTCGAAATGTCCCCGCTGACCCATGCCCTCCATGATGTGTGCGGTTAAATGCACCGCAAATATCGCTGGGAATCTTGACAGGAAGCTGGCGTATCCCTGAACGGTGGGATTGGCCCGTCTCACCATCTCCATTTGTTGACGGATATCGGGAGTGAAAGCTTCCCCTAACAGCCCAAGAAAGGGCGTGTCACTGCTCTTGATTGTTGTTCTTACCGCATCTTCCGCTTGCGACAACATTTTTATGTTTTCCCTGAGCCCACGGGCCGCGCGAGGGCAGAGCTTGACGACCCCGATGCCATGCCACCCCATATGCAAAACGGAATGACTTTACCGCCTGGCATAGGCAATGTAAACGTTGCGAGCTGAAAGGATGGCTGTTTTGCTCGATTGCCCCAATGGCTATTCATTCTGAAACGCACTTTTGTTGGATTTGTAAGGTATAGCCACGGTGTTACATGCCAGTTAGCTTTTCGTTAGCAATGCCAAAGCCGTAGAATGCGGGCTGAGGTTACGGCCGTTCAGGTTTGGAGCCAAGTTCGGCTCTGAGATATCTGATTTGCGGCGGCTTCCTGCAAGCGGACCCCGCCACACGTGATATGCCTGCCCAAACAATGCAAGAGGTATAGAATCAACCATCGGATTCTAGCGGCCTACAAGAGCGCAGCGGGGAGCATCTTATGGCATTTCTACCTGGCCTCAGAGCGCTGTTCAGCGTCGAACCTAAGACGTCTGAGGCGGAGTCGGCCAGTTCCTTCGAGATTACCATCAGCATCGAGGGCTACGACTCGCCGCCGCGGCGTGAGCCCGTCAAGCCGCGCCGTGCTTTAGCGGAGTCCTCAAGGGACGTTCTGCTCGGTGAATTCGCCATCGTGGACGTCGAAACAACCGGCCTGAACGCGGAGTGCGATGACATCATTGAAATCGCCGCTATCCATGTAGGCCCGGGCTTCCAACTGGTGTCGGAATTCAGGACTTTGGTCAAAACCGATGCCTGGATACCGCACAATATCGTGGAGATGACCGGCATCACTCAGGCGGACGTCGATTCGCATGGTATCTCACTAGCAGAAGCAATGGCATTGTTCGTGGGCCATGTGGCGCAAAGACCCGTGTTTGCGCATAACGCACAGTTCGACTACGGCTTCCTCGAGCAAGCGGCCGACCAGTGTGGCGTTGCCTTCGACAACCCGATGCACGACAGTATCCAAATTGCGCGCGAGGCTTGGCCGGGCCTGCGCTCCTACAAATTGTCGGTATTGGTCGAGCAACTCGACCTGGACTACGCGCCAACACACCGCGCACTGGATGACGTGAAGGCCACGCTAGCCTTGTTGCGCGCGGCGCACGAAACCCTCAATGGTGAGCGGCCCCGGACGCCCCCTCCCGAGGCTTTCGCATGGCGCGCCTTTCCGCGCCATGTCGCCCGCGAAGGCAACACAGATGGCCCGCTCCACGGGGAATTTGTGGTCTTTACTGGAGAACTCTCGCTGACCCGTGAGCAGGCCGCGGACCATGCGGCACGCGCAGGCTGCACCGTCACGCCGAGCGTAACCAAGAAAACGACGCTGCTAGTGGTAGGTACTCAAGACCTGGCGACGTTGGCAGGCCATGAAAAGAGCAGCAAGCACCGAAAGGCGGAGGAATTACTGGCTAAGGGCCAGCACATCCGCATCCTAACTGAGTCAGACTTCCTCGAATTGGTGGGCGCATGATTCCCGGCTTCGTCAAAATAGATAAACACGTGTTCTACGGCGAGGTCTGGCCGAAGATTTCAAACCAAGTGGACGCGGTGCAGAGCAACCTCCCGAAAATCAAGTTGCGCGAGGAATCCGTCCTGATAGTTCTCTGGGGTTACAAACACCCGGAGACCGGCGAAAACGTAATCCTGGCGACCTCATCGAGCAGCGCTGACACGGGGGACGAACACTGGGTCATTCCTTCGCTGGCTTCATAACCCATTTGTCCTGCCGTACAAGATAACGAGAGGAGCCCCATATGCGGTCAGAGCGAAGCGCGCTGGAAGAACTCAAACAAGAACTAGCGACTACTATCCGCACATTCAAAGTTGAGGTGGATAGCCTGACAGACGAGGGCGTCGACATCGCGTTGGAGAGGATTTACCAACTTAAAGAAGGCTGCACCTCGGACTGGCTTGTCGCTGGAAAATTTATCGTTGCTAACAACCTCAGCCTATTCTATAGCGAGGACAGCGACGAATGGAGCGTTTCAGATTGCGACGGCTTGCCTTGTTACCTTGGCAGCACTCCATGTATCGCGGTAGCGAAATTCATGGTAGCAAAGAAATTGCTGATGAACCCAGGGCAACAATACGTCTTGCGTATGCCATACGAATCGGCGAAAGAGCTAATTGAAAAGACTCTTCGCAATGAATTGACAATGATTATGGCTGACGGGGCGGGGGTTAAGGACACAGATACTGTCGAGCTGGTACTACTGCCTGGCCTATAGCCGCTCGTTTTCGGCCGGCTTTGCAACAGAATTCGCAGTATTGGCTCCTCTCAGCTCAGTCAGTGCTTTGAGAAACACCTCCAACTCCTGCAAATTGCCAAGAGCCACCCCGGGATAACTACCCCGTTGGCCGCTCTGGGCGCGAATTCGGCCAGTTGCCGCGGACTGTTCCGAAATCCAGCGCCGCAGGGCAGACTCATCAGCGCCGAGCAAGGGTGCCAAGGCCACAGGATTTAAGCCAATTTCCACGGTGTTGCCTGGCTCGTTGCCAGAAAGATAGACGGCCACCGTCTGCTTGCCCTTCGCTTGCAAGCGGAACCCATTGGCAAGCCTGCTTTTCGACCCTAGTCCAGCAAAGGCGTTATCAATTTGGCTTTCGATGCTGGAACTCATCTATTTCTCCTGAATTCAGGAAATTGCTTTTGTAAACTCGGCCCAGGTTCGAATGACAGCCTTGACTCGAGTCGCCTCTTGAATAGAGCCTTCATTGTCTGTTCGCAATTCAAAGACTCGAAATCAACCCGCTACCGTCAACCGCGATAGGCGGTCTTCATGGCATAGCAAAGGTCAAAAGCGATAAGCGGAACAGGCAGCCCGTTCTTCTGCATGTTCTCAAAGAAAGCCTGGAGCCCGGCGCCGGTAGTGAGCCAATCGCCGTGCGCTTGGAAGTTGAGTCCCTGCCATGCCAGGTAGGTCTGCAATTCTAAGTCGGCGGGGGTCTTCTTCTTCCCAACGCCGTTCGCAATCCAGAGCATCCAGGCGATGAACCCCACACCGTAAAGAGCCGCGGCGGTGTCCCCTTGGCTTCCCTGCGCAGCGCTTACGAGTGCAGCCGCAATCACGATGGGCGCAACCAGCATAAGCAAGATGCAAAACCCCCCAAACGTTAGCAGCCCCGTGGCCTTCAGCCATGCTGGCAGCAGAGGCTTGGTCGCCGCGGGCGCGTTTATCAGCAGATGCGCTAGCTCTCGCTGTCGGAGAGCGTGCGCGGCCATGCGCAAGAATGGCAACTCCCGCCCGTACTGGTGACCCAGAACCAAGCCCACGTAGTCTCTGGCGTCGAGGGCGCATTGAGGCAGGTCCGCTTGCTCGCCCCAGCCTGGCAGCTTGCTTATGGCGGCCTCTTCTAGGCTGCCGAGCCAGTATTCGAGTCGACGTATATCGTCTCGAGGGTGGTCGTTTTCTAGGTTTAAAGGTTGGCCCCTGAGGTCATAGCGGCCCGTCTCAGTGAGCCAATCCGTAGTCTGCTTGCCGAGCGATTGCCATGAGTTGGTGATGAGTTCTCTGCCGTATTTCTCGGTTTGTGCGTCATCCGCTAGCTGTTGCTGCAGGTCATCCATTGTCATTATTAGCCCCTCCCTTTAGCTTGTCAGCATAGCAAAAACCCCCTGCGGGATGGGGTTACGCCGCCAGATTAAGCGCTCTCTTCCAGGATGCGTCTCTGTATTCCCATACGGTTACGCGGGTGAAAATCTTCGGCAGGAGAATTCGGCCTATCTCGACACTTGTCGAAAGGGACGTGACGGGAAGCAAGTCAAGCTCAGATGCGCCAGCTCGGTTCAATAAGAGCAAGAATTCGTTGAAACGTCGCTTGAAGCCCTCGAGGTTCGCCTGGCTTCCGATGAGTTCGCGTTTAGGGCTTACCGCTGAAAAACGAACCACTGTTGCGCCTGCCACTTCCGCTTCGAAATCCCGGGCAACATTACTAATATCGACGGCAACAAAGACCTTTTTCGGCAGAGTTGCTGGAACGTCAAATACGAACCAATCATCTGCGGGTTGTTTCGATGTTTCATCTTTACGCCATAGCCAATTCGCAGACGGCAAGTCCATCACCAGAGCGGGGCGCTTGTCTCCAAGCAATGCCCCTAGCTTCATCGCCATCGGAATCGGAGCAAACGCGGCGACGGAGACATGTTCGATGGGGGATGCGCCGGAAAATCTGGGTTCCAGCACGCGCTCATACCAACGGTTCAATGCACGCTCTGCCGTGAGCCAGTATTCTGGGTCGTCATCGCGCATTTCCAAATCTAACTGGCTAAGAACTATAGCGTCATGCCGCGGGTGCACGGTGTAATCGGAGTTCTTGAGAATCGCAGCTTGAACTTGCCTCTGATTGATGCTCGGTAGGTGGGCTCCTATAGGCAACGCCATGATTATGGGCTGGCTTACTATGCCCGCCTCCGCGTTGTATATCGCGTGGACGCGTGCCTCATGCTCTTGCTTCCAACGCAGCAGCAATGTCTCTGGATAATCTTCGACATCCTCAAGCACGTCGATTCGCTTATGACAGTCGAAACAGGTCAGCATCAAGTTGGCCTCATCTCTGGCCAGTTCTTTGGAACGCGCTGCGTCACCTCGGGCAGCCGTCGGACTATCAGACACGATGTGCGCCAGTTCTCCTACGTTGGCATTACGTCCTGTCAGAAAGTCCACGCCGACAGGTTTGCCACAGCCCTTAAACTCACACCGTCCTGCGGCGGCAATCCAAAGCCGATTGCGTACATCAACCGGAATAGGTGTTCTCTTATGATTGGCAGTCATCTATTTCTTTCAGTTTATTAATATTGCCTCGCTTGTTCCCCACCCAGCATCCCAATTCACCTGTCCCTACGATGAGGAAGAATAAATGTGGGCCATCGAATCGGTCTCGAGAAAGAGCCCTGCCCCAGTCGTCAAGGTCAATTCCGCTTGGGCTAGGTTCGGGTTCTGGATGTGAATGCCATAGCCCCACGTACGCGACCTTACCGCCTGATTGTTTCCAGCGGCTCTCCGCAATTGAGTTATGTGTTGATGAGCGGAAAAACAAGAATCTCTTGCGTCGGTCTGACGACTGAGGAACAGTAGCCTCATCAATCACGATGTCGGGAGACTCGAGAAGATGCCGTCCCAACAGAATGCCGCCTGCCTCGGAGCGAAAGGTGTCATCTTGAACATGCTGCGCCAATGTTGTTAGAGCACTGTCGGCAATTATCAGAAATCGGCCTGGGGCAAATGCATAGCGCTTGGTCACGGCCGTACCTCTTGCCTGCAATATCGACAAGGTACTTCGAAGATGACACGGGTGGCTGTTGCTGCATCAACGGTTCGGGCTCGCTTAAACCAAGCAGATGTTCCAAACCCTAGCGCGCTAGCCTGGGTATCGTCGCCAGCCCAATATTCATAACGCGGAGCTATTGAACCGGAAAACGACTTCAATACCGTTTCGGCTGCGAGAAGCGCCGTCTTGCGGGAGTTAATTGCCGAATAAGGGATGAATGCACCGACGCAACCACTTAAGGTCCGGCTAACCACCTGGCCCGGCGCTAGAAACGACACTACAGGGTAAAGAGATTCTCTCCCCTCGTCGTCCCGATATAGGCATTCAAGACAGCCCTCACCAGTATTTTCGACAGCGACAACATGACCGCCGAGGCCGAGCGCCTCAAGCCAAGTAAGCACGACGCAACAACGGAGGCCAAGAGTCCGAATTTGTCGACAAAGCTCTCGCTCGCAGGCTGGGTTTCCAATGGCAAGCACAATCGTATCAACTTGCCTCGCGGCGGCTGTGCCTAGCCATTCCGAGGCGTTGCCTGCAATTGCCACTACGTCTATTCCCGGATACTTGCGTGCAAGCTCCAGCTTGAGAGCGTCAACTTTCTTAGACCCTGTAGCATCTTTCCCAAGCGCATGCCGAAAGACATTCTCAACTTCGAAATTATCGAAATCGACCAATGTCATTTTTCCTACACCGGAAGTTGCTAGTGCGTCAGCGAGTTCCGAGCCAACTGAGCCACACCCTAGTATTGCAACGTGCTTGGCCGAAAGGCTGTTGGACGCCCCACCGCGTTCGCGCATGTATTCCGTGGTGTGCCTTCGCACGGTCAAATGACTCACCCGTCGAGTTGGGTCGAGTTGTCCTTCCCTGAAAGTAAAGGTTAAGCCAATGAGCGACCTGCCGCCGGCTGGTCGCGGTTGGGACACAAGGATGTGTCCGGGGCACTGCCCGCGGGACCGACGCTTAAGGCTTAGACTGTCCCAAAGTTGCCGCTCTTCAGGTCCGAAAGCAGACACCAATCTATCGATGAAGGTAGTATCAAGCTCCGTCGATGGGCTCGGCGGAAGAACGTTACAGTCAAGGGCGAAATACAGCGCGGTAACGGTCGGCAAGTTTGAAGTACGGAACTCCGCCGGAGGGCTGCCCTCGCGCTCAGAGTAGTACTTGCACACCTGGTTAGCTTTAGCGGAATTCTCAACGTGCGCATAAATCAATCTCGATTTCGCATCTACCTCGACAGAACTGGCTGCGACCGTACCGTGCGGAATCTCCGCAAAATAGCCTTCAAATTCGTCTAGCAAGCGCGGGTAACCAGCTTGAGCATCAATCGCCGCGTCTTCAAGAACCCGAACCGCATCGCAAAGCACCTGCGCAAGAACATTTGCGGGGCGTTCGACGTCGATTGACAGGCCTTGGCCATCGTCAATACAGATTTCCTGATAGTGCGCGACATGGGCAAGCAACTGCAATGGGGCTACGAGGCGTACTACCGGTAACCGGCCCGGCACGCGAAATCTTGTGTCAACCTGAATCGTCCAGGTCGTTCCGCTCCCTCGGACGTCTATGCTCAGCCCTTTGTCGCCCAACAACGGATTCGAAACCGCGCCTGCTGGAAATCCATATGCTTGAAGCAACCCATCGAGCTGGGTTGCTATGTCCTGACAGGTGCAGCCAGATGGCAGCACTGCAGCTATCACGCAGATGTTCCGGTGCTGACGTACGGGGCGCTCACTACTTTCGCAGTGTCATTCTTTTCAGGAATGGGGAATTCGTTGCCAAATTGCTTCTTCATCCGGTTTGCCGCGTCCTCAGGCAACGCGTCCCTTTCCGCGGCCACGAGCTCGTCGCGCAATACTGTGAGGCGCTCCCTAAAAACATCCATTTGCGCGTTCGAGAGTTTTGCCATCAAATCATTGTTTGGGATGACGGGAAGCCTAACCATCAACCTGCTTACAAGTGCGCTCTCGCTCCATGCAGGCGCGAAGTTGCTCAGCATCGCATCAGTGAGGTATCTGAGTGCACTCAGGTCAACGAAATTTCCCGACAAATCTTGTTTCGGTACGAACCAGTGATAAGCGGCAACCGTCAAGGCGATGCTAAGCGGCGCCCCGCCATTAGAAAACTTGTGACAGCGCCAACGCTTCAAGTACCGAACGCACCGCCTAAATTGCTCTGCCTCTTCAGCCGCGAGCCGGGCTCTTATGAGGGCTGTGAGACCTTTTGGGTCAGACACTTGCCAAATACGCGTCTCCGCGTTAGAACTTTCCTTCCCCGACGCCAAATCTAGATAAGAGTCATCCCGCTGAACGTATATGGCAAAGTCGACGTGGTATTGCGGCACCGCGTCGCACAGGTAAGTTACGGTCACGCACGGCCGCCGAATATCGATTGTGCGATTCGGGCGCACTAGCGCATCGCGCACCTTCTTTTTCAGCTCGACCGGGTCTTTGTATCTATCTTGTTTGCAGCTAAAGATAAGTCCAACGTCAATATCATAGTTACCGTCGAGCGGCAATGTACCGGTATTCATCGCGTAACTGCCCTGGTGGAAGTCCGAAAAGCCAGGGACATCCGCCGGCAATCGAGCACGCAAGTCAGTGAGCAAAATATCTCGCTTCTCGCGAAGTTTAGCCCGCTCGTCATTTTCGTCAAGCTTGATTGCGTCGTGAAAGATATTGAACTGCTTCTGTATCGCGGCCATAGTTATTATTCTCCTGTAGGTATGGTCATATGTTCATAAGCAATTTTATGACAGATAGCAAGTATAGCGATTAGTCGAATTGCAAAGCCCTTCGCTGAAGCCTATCCTGACAATACAAGGCCCTTACTTCAAGTACTGCGCAATCTCATCAGCATTTTTCAAAATAATTTGCTGAGCTTCTGGCTTAACGTTGCGCCCCTTCTCAAAGCCAAGATGCTTCAGCAAATAGAAGAGCAGCGCTTGTCGACATTCCAGGACCGCCTCCCCTTCGTCCATGCCGTAATCTAGTTCAATCACGCGACGATGTGCTTCGCTTAGCCCAGGGTGCGGAGCCAGCACGAGTCTCACAACCGTCTGCCACTCGGTGTCTTCAAGCGGCGGCACGACCGCCGACTCACTAGCGGCTACGCTCAATATTCGCGCGATAACGAAATCGCGGAAGTCCTTGCGCGCATGGCAGTACGCCCGAATGTGCCACCGGAAACCGTCATGGGCCAACGCTTGCGGTGACAACAGGCGCTCCGTCGGCTCAGGTCGCGTCATCGACTGATACGAGACCTTCAGCGCGGAGCCGTTTCGCATTGCCTTCAGCAGCGCGGCGAGCGTATCGGCAGACATCGTCCTGCCTGGAACCGGAACGGCCGCGACTGAAGGCTGCCAGCCAATAAAACTGGCGTCAGATTTAATAAACCCTGAAGCCGTTGCCAGTAAGTCGTTCAGGTATCGCGAGGGATGACCCGTCAAGAACACCGGCTTGAACTTAGGCCCCGCGAGATAAACCCGAGCGCTGCGGTCATACTCGAGGTTCTTCGGCGCCAACTCGGTGTACCGAGCAATATCGAGGGAAGCTTGCGGTGTCGAGATGCCGAAGAAATCGATAAGCGCCGCACGATTCAACCGACCATCCCAGCGCAAGCGAAAGTCGATAAATTCCAAGCGGCGCTCTCGGCTCCACCTGGGGCCACTATCTAATTTAGAGGTCGGTCGAGTGATACGCGAACTGTTCATAGGGTGCATTGTACTATACGTCTAATTGCTTTACTAATATAAATATTATACGTATACTAATGCAATGAGTGAAGGTCTTGGATTTTCCCTGCCCGATGCAATTGCCAACTTGTCTCCTGGCCACGAGGCAACTCCTGCTTTGGCTGAAGCCGGCAGCGCTCAGGAAGAATCAGCGCCCCTAGCCCCCGTTCCGCAAGACGAGCGACTCGTCGAAGAAGTCAATCCGAGCCTACTCGACCTATCTAAGCAGCAGCGCAACCTCCTGTTGCTGCGACCCTTATTCCAGCTTGAGTTGAACAAGATGCGCGTCGGCGGCGAATCCACCGGCGACCAGGGCTTGTTTGCCGGCATCGATACCCACTATCTCGTGCTTTCCGTCCTCGATTTCATGATGGAGGGCACAACCATGAACATGGGCTGCACCAAAGACGAAGTCATTGGCCACCTGACGACAATTGCGGCGAAAATCAAACCAGAACTTACCGCTATACACTCCAACCGCGTGGCGGAAGCCGTCATCGACGCACTGGATAACAAGGGCGGCGCTTACAAGGAATTCAGTTTTGAGTTCTTTGACGCCCGGTCGAATGCGACCAAGTCCATCCGGTTTCGCTTGGTTACCTATGAACCCGACCTCGAGGACGTCTACCGCTATCGCCCAACTTCAGAGGGATATTTGGTCTACCTCGGCATGCTGGACCTCTCGCCCGAGGATTCCCAGGAGCTGATGGAGAAGATGCTGGACTTGCTGGTTCAGCGAGGCCGTTTTGAAGCAGCGCTTGAAATCGCCAAACGTGCCCGCAAGCTGTCCATCGAATATCGGCAGCTCATTCGCGACCGCCTCATGCAGGCGTACCGCGCACCAGGTTCGGTCAATTGGACCAAGGAAATGGCCGGCAAGCTCGATGCAGCGCGCACGCACGTCCGCGGACGCCAAAGCGAAGACCAGCGAATGGAGGAAGCTGTGCGAGAAGCGCTTCTTTCAGCCGAAGAGCCCAAGACCCGTCAGGACTTAGCCCAACTGTTCAATACGCTCCAAGGCGCGGGGCTGCTGCGTTCCAACCTGGTTAACGACATCACAGTCGCCCCCGACAAGTTCCTCGAAGCGCAGCGCGCCGTCTTTCGTGCCCGACGCCCGTCCGGCCTACCCGACCTCGAGACAAGACTATTTCCGCAACTGCTGGACTTGCCCGCGAATGTACTGAGCGATAACGCGGACAGCTGCATCAGCGGGTTCTACCCCTCCACCTGGCCCAAGGTTTACGACCTGAACTCCGTATTTTCAATGTTGTTGGAGCGACGAGCTGAAGAACTTGAACCGGAAGAGGACGACGGCGAAATCACTCCGCATGCCGAGCCGTTAGACCAGTTTTCAGTCGTCCTTATTGAATCTGTCGAGCAATGGCTCAAGAAGCGTTTCAGTACCGGTGACAGCTATCGCGTTGATGAATTGCTTGGTCTGGCTGAGGATGAGGGTCTGAGCAGCACGATGCGCCGATGCATGGTGCTAATGCTCTTCCGTTCGTTTGCGCAATCCGAGAGTCTGTTCCCAAATATGCGTTGCGACGCATCCGGCCGATTCAGCCTTGATATCGCGCAAGGCACCAACTTAGTCTTTTCGCCTCACGAAGAACACAAATGACAACCTCCTCACCTACGGTAAAGAATGCCGCCCGTCTTGTGTACAAGGCTCTCCATACGGCACTATCACCTGTCAATGACGCGCAGTACAGAGAGCTTCTCGACCTGTATCGAGCTGACCCGAAATTCGCGTCCAACGTACAGGAAGTTGCCGAGGGGCTGGAGCTGACTATTCTCGATTTCAGCGAACGCGGCCTCATTATTGTTCCAACGTCCCGCGAAAGTCGGTTTGCCATCCGAATCGGAGACATTCGGACCAACATGAAACCGGAGCAGAAAGCCGCCCTGGTGCTAGCCCACGTGGCCGTCGCAGCCACGTTCTTTCCAACCACCGACGGCCTCGATGACGACAACTACGTTCCGCCGCCCGCAAGTGTTGCTCAATTTCGGGACGCACTTTACTCGCTCTCACGCCACTTGAAAGAGGCCGGTCCAGACCAGCAGGACGTGCCTCCTGAACTTTCGCCAGGATGGGAGCTCATTTGTTCCCTGCCCGTCGCAGTCCCCTCGAGCCTACGTGCCTCGCCATCCTCAATTACGGGCTTGATTGGCATGACCCTGAATCACATGGGAGCTAACGGACTGGCCCGGCTTGACCGAGACGACTCTTCCGATGAGGCGCTGGCCACCTATACGGCAACCCACCGCCTACGTGTGCAATTGCGCGAACTAACGCTTAGGCGCCTCTTCGAGTTGGCACAAACCGGTGCCGCCAAGGCTGGAATGGGAGCCTGACATGCAAAAAATTACGCGCATCTACGTTGGCAACTACGGTATCGACATGGCGTGGTATGACGGCATTGTCTTTGACATGACCGACCCTGACACGGGAGAGCCTACCGACACCATCATCAATCTCGAAAATGGCGGCGGCAAGACTACATTGCTGAGCTTTATCTTTTCTTGTTTTGAGACCTCGCAAGAGCGATTTCTCAAGCACATGCAAAACAAGAATCACCGTTTTTCCCAGTACTTCGCTCCGGACGGTCTCCCTGGCGTGGTGCTCATCGAATGGGAAATGCCGCCGCGCATCGCCGGCGGGGCGCCCTACCCATTCGTCATCGGTCAGGTCGTTGCAGTGAAGACTAATACCGAGCTGAATGAGGTGGACCGGGTCTTTTTTAGCTTTGAGGCGAATAAGGGGCTCACTTTCGAGTCTGTGCCAGTGCCGAAATTGACGATGGCGCCGGCTACAAGCATGTCCGAGTTTTCCCGGTGGATGCACGAAGCTCAGAAGGCCAGCCCGGATTTCTTTCACACGCGGACCCAGCAAGACTGGCAGGAGCATCTGCGCGTGCAGATGATTGACGTCGAAATGCTGAAGCTGCAGGTCAACTTTTCAGCACAAGAAGGCGGAATTGATGCGGGATTTCTGACGTTTCACTCCGAACCCGAGTTCGTTCGTAAGTTCTTTGACCTGACGCTCGACCCTGACTTATCGGCCTCCGTTCGCAAAACGGTGGTCGAGACATGTGACAAGTTGCGGCTGAAGCCCGCCTTCCAAAGACGGCTCGCAGAGCTCTCAACACTTCAGGGCAGCCTGACGCAGTTCGATGCACTTGCTCAGGCTTATGCCCAATCAAAAGCTTCCCAGCATGACACTCGGACGCAAGGCAGTGGCCTGGTGCTCAGCCTTGAGCGGCGTGCCCGGGAGCAATTCACGACGGCAGAGGCAGAGAATCAGCGAAGGATTGCTCAAGAAAAACGAGTGTCTGACAATGGGCTGGCTGAAACTGCTGCGGGAAACGAGCAGCTTGTTCTGACTTCACTTCGCCATACGCGACAAGTTGGCGCCGCGGAAACCTGCAAGACGGCAGCGACCGAAAAACACACAGTCGCCACGAATAAGCTGCGTCACATTTCCGCCGCAAAAGCGCGTTGCGAAATCAATGCGGCAGAAGCAACGAAGAACGAGCTTGAAGGACAAGCAGCGCAGGCAGATGCCCAGCTACAGCCTTGGCGCGAAATCGTTGACAGACAGGGGGCAATTCTACGGCGCACGCTATTCACCGAAGAGGCGACACTTCGCAAGGAAGGCGAAGCTGAACGTGAAAAGGAGCACGCCGCTAAGGCTGCGCGCGCCTCTCTGGGTAAGGAACTTACCCAACTGGATGGGAAGCGGCAGGCCTACATCGAGGAACACGCAACGCTGTCCGCAGCCGAGACCGCCTTCGAATTGGCGCGCACCCAATTGGTCAGCGACGAACTTTTGGAGTTGGATGAAAGCACCGCCTCGGCGGTGGGCCGCTGGACGGCAACTGCCACAGTGCAACGAGGTCTCGAGACCCAGCGCCTACAGGAGGCAGAGACTCTACGCAACCAGGGGCAGGAGTGGCGGGTCACGGCAAAGAGGGAAGGTGAAGAGGCCGCGCGTCAAGCGAAGTCTGTAGAGCAACTTCAGGCCTTTATTGCCGAAGGTCAATCCGAACGGGAAACCCTCTCCCAGCTACCTATCACGCGCCAGGCAGCGGAAGCAGAAACAGCCGACCCGGATTCCCCTGCGCTTCTCATCGCACTCGACCACTTGATACAGGGCAGTGAACGCGAAGTGTCATTGTCGGATGTGCAATTAGCTGAACTGCACGCCAGCAAGTCGGCAATTGAAGAGACCGGCGTGGCGGGGAGCTCGCGCGATGTCAATGACGTCGTGGCGTGCCTGCGTGAACACGGTGTCAAGTCTGCAACACCCTATAACACCTACATCGCCAAGGCCCTGCCGGATGCCGCTCAAGCGCGAAAGTTGGTTGCCAGCAATCCTGCCCGGTTTATGGGCGTGCAAGTCGCTGCGGGTGAGTTCCACAAGGCGCGAGCCCTTGAGGTTAATCCGCCAAAGATTAGCGGCCCTGTCATGGTGTCGATTGCAGCGCTCGATGCCGAAGATATGGTGGGCGACAGGCTGGTGGTCTCGGCGTCAGATGACGCCCGCTTCAATCTCGATGCGGCCAAGGCACTACTAGCGACGCTTGAAACCCGGGTCACCGTGGAAAGCGAGCGTCGAAAAATCTTTGCCGACCGACAACGAGATGCCGTTACCGGGAAGCAACGGGTGCTCGATTACCTGCAGCGTTATGGCTCAGGAAAGATGCAGAAGGCCGAAGCCGACGCGATTCGACAGACTGCAGAGATTGATGCCGCCAAAGCACGCGAGCTTGCCGCAGAAGCACAGGCTACTGACTGCCGCAATGCGGAAACGCTCCGCCGGGCTGAAAGCCAAAAGTGCAAGGAAGCCGCAGGGGACGCCGAACGGCACGTCCGCGAACTGCAACGATTCGCCGACTTGCATGAAGTAAAGCGCGCCTCCAGGGTTGAGCGGATGGGCGTTATCGCCTCAGAACTTCAAATCCTTGTTGACCAACTGGACCGCATTCGGTTGGAGCAAGAAAAGCACGAACAGGCAGGTAACACGGCCCTTCAAGCCAGGCTCACGGTGGTTAGCCAAGCCGACGGGCTGGAAAAGGAGCGGGGGAATCTCAAGTATTACGACAAGGCATTTCAGGCGGCCGAATATTTGGCGGGGAACCCTCAGCCCCTAACAGAGTTGCGTGACAGCTACGACAGCGCAGTCAAGACATTCGAAATAGAAGAGAAGGACCGGCTGGGGCTTCTGCATCAGCAGTTGGAAACCGCTCGCGACCGGGTCCGGGACAGGAAGAAGGCGTTTACTAAAGAATTCTCGAATGTCCAGGGGCCGGACATCCTGCCCTACTTGAAGGCGGACTTCGATTCGATTATCCCTGCAACACAGATGGAAATAGGGCTGTGCGACCTGGCATCGCGTGAAGCAGACAAAGTGTTTGCAGTGGCGACCAGCATGTCAAAGGAATTTCACAAGGCTAACAAACTCGCATATGCGCCAACGCCGGAGATGGAAGCGCTGGATGCCGATGCGCTTGATACACGCATCGAGTTGGCAGGTTTCGCCAAGCAAAGGGCCACCGCAGAAATCGAAGCCGCTAGAGGCGCGGCAGCACGCGCCAAGGAACTGACAAGGCAAGCAGAGGCCTCTGCCAAGGAGGCCCGTGACGTCGCCACAACGCTTCGCACGGCACTCGACTTGCTCGAGTTGCTGGATGCAGAGCCTATTCTGCTATCGGGTGACATCAACGCACAGACAAACGCGGTTATCGCTGAATTCCAGCTCAGGGCAAAGACCGTAGATTCCGCTCGCAAGAAAGCGCACAAAGCTTTTGATGACCTGAGAACTTCCGCCATGGGCAAGGGCCTGCAAGAGGTCGAGCCGGATATTGCTGTCCAGCTTCAGCAGAATGAATTCGACGCAGCCTGCGCGGACAGCCAACGTTTGCTGGAGGGAATCATCGACCGTATTGGCACAACCCAGTCCAGCCTGGATGCCATGAAAGCGGACTTCGAGAATACGGTAGGTGAGCTCAGTAATTTGGTAAATACCGCTATCACGCTGTTGAACTCAGCGGTGAATAACAAGAAGGTTCCGGTCGGAGCACCGTACGTGGGCGGCAAGTCGATTATCAAAATGCGCGCCCGGTTCAATGAAATTTCTCACGATGCCCGGAAGCAAACACTCCATAACTACTTGGACGCGCTAATCGACACCAACATTGTTCCAGCGCGGGGGCCTGAGCTGGTTGCAAATGCGTTGATGTACATTCACGGCAAGCAACTCGGCATCCAAATCTTGAAGATGGTACCCGACGAGGGGTTGCAGTATGTTGCGGTGGACAAGATTCAGAATTCCGGTGGCGAAGGCGTAGTGATGGCGATGTTCCTGTACCTCCTCATCAACCAAATGCGTTCTGAAACCCAGGCCAAGCTCAAGAAGAACGGTGGTGGGCCGCTCATTCTGGACAACCCATTTGCCAAGGCGACGACGCCCACGTTATGGAAGGCGCAGCGCGCATTGGCGCAAGCCATGGATGTTCAGCTCATATTTGCCACAGCGCTTCCTGACTACAACACCGTCGGCGAATTTAGTCGCTTCGTCAGGCTGCGCAAGGCCGGCAAAAACACCAAGACGGGTCGCTGGCATCTCGAGGTGGCTGACTTGAAACTTCGCGAACAAGAGGTTGCAGCAACATGACGGCTATTTTTCACAGTTTGCTAAGCCAAAGTACGCGCAAGCGTATTCCATTGGACGAAGTTCGACGGATGTTCCTCACGGCACGACCCGAAGTCGCCAGTAGCCCGTCGCGCAGTGCCCAACTGCTCGAGGCGCTAAGAACGCTGCAGCGAGCCAACCTGATTCAACTGCCTGCCCCCGGCAGTAGTTGGGAAAAGCTCGGCAACCCGCCACTGCCCAATTGGATTCAGCTCGTCAGCGAAACGCCAGAGGTGGAACATGATGACCCGGCAGCGACTGCGTGGGCGCCTGAGTTGGGCTTTTGGACAGAATTGAAGTCTTCTGCCTTGGATGCTGCTAAGGCGATAAATACATTCTTGCTGCGACGACGAGGGACATTTCTCACGGTGCCCATCAAGGAGCGCTCGCTGGAGATTTTTGGCGATGAAAAACGCCTGGATGCGATGCGAAGTGGGGACACTTTGTTTGGCGGTCGCTTGTTGCTTTCAACGATAGGCGCTTTCCAAGTCCCCCTTCCCTTGCCTTACCGACAAGCAGATGCGCCAGGCAAGCCGGTGCTTGTTCTCGAGAATCACAACAGCTACTGGAGCTTCGGCGAGTGGAATCATGCGGCCAAGCGGTATTCCGCAGTGGTTTATGGGGCCGGCAATGCGTTCAGCAGCAGCGGTTTAGCCCTGGGTCAGGTACTGCTCGAAGTGGGCGGACAGGGAGCGGAATATCTCGGTGACTTGGACGTCGCGGGCGTCCGCATACCGACTGACTTCAATCTCGCCACGACTGCGTCAGGCATTCGAGTTTCGCCTGCGACAGAGTATTACCTGTGGCTGTTGAGGAACGGAAAGCGCCGCAAACGCATCGAGGGACAGCAGTTCGTCGGCACCCTCGCGACTGATTGGCTCGGCCCGGACCTTGGACGTGAGTTGAACCAGATTTGGGCGAAAGGGGACTGGGTACCTCAAGAGGGCTTAGGGTTTGAAGCACTCCAGGAGTTTGAAAACAATCTATTGGGCATATAGTCGGCATTACTGTGCCTTTACCTAAAACAAGAAATGACAGGGGCCACAAAGAATGAAAAAGGAATTGCTACTGAAATCGATAGCGGAGACGGCTTACAACGTGGGGTACGGTGCGAAACTCAATTTTGCCACCTACGATATCGTTGAAAAGGCTCCTGGCCTTTTCGGATTCGTATCACTTGTCGTCGGCATCTATGCGCTGTTTATCAAGGAACTGACTAGCGAGCATGTGGGCGCAGTGCTGGTGGTTCTCGGCGTGATAACACTCTACCTGAACAACTACTCGACAGAAAAGGACAAGTATGACGAGATGGGCAAGAGTCTTACCGCGCGCTTCAGCGACCTGAAAACACTCTTTCGAGCTGCTCAATCTCGCCCAGAAGCCGACGACTTCACCGACATCGCCGCAACTCTCACGAAAATTGAACAAGAAGTTATAAAGCTCACCCCGTCAAAGCAAATTCTATTCAGCGACTGGTACGCCCATTACAAATTCTTTTGGCAGCAACAGACGGATTGGATTTCTGAAGTACGGCCCTTTACGTTGTTCCGGGATAAGCTACCCCTCACCTTTACCGTGGCCGTAGTCATCGCGTTGATAGCCGGGGCAGTTCAAGCTGTTCGATGGTTTGCGCCGTGCTGCGGTCAAGGGTAGCCATTCATGAGCGCTAAACTCTTTGAGGAATTTCGAAACAATCTTGCCATCCAAAATGCCGGGGAAATCTCGCTGCGCTATTCGAAAATAACCAAACAGCTCAATCAGAAATACTGGGATTCAGAATCGGACACCACTCACTGCCTTCAGGTCGGCTCCTACGGGCGACACACTGCCATTAATGGCGTAAGTGACCTCGATATGGTCTTTGAACTGCCATGGGAAGTGCATGACCGATTCAAGAACAGAGAGGGGAACGTCCAGTCCCAGCTCCTCCAGGAAGTCAAAGGTGAGCTCCAAAAACTATACCCGACCACGTCTCTAAAGGGCGATGGCCAAGTTGTGGTTGTCCAATTTACAAATCATCGCATCGAGGTTCTGCCTGCCTTTGTCGAGAAAGACGGTGCTTACAAGTACGCCAATTCAAACGATGGCGGGTCTTGGAACTGGTGCCGGCCAAAAGAAGAGATTAGCGCCGTGCAAGTTGTCCATGCTCGTTCCAATTCGAACCTGAAGCGGATATGCAAGATGCTTCGAGCCTGGAAGAACCATTGCGGGGCACCACTGGGTGGAATGTTAATTGACACCCTTGCCTACAATTTTTTCAATTCGAATACTTCTTACGACGCGAAATCCTACGGTAGCTATCCCGAGGCGATGAGAGACATGTTTTCTCATTTCGCAAACCAAGATAAGGACCAAGAATTTTGGTTGGCGCCGGGTAGTGCATCCAGAGTTTATAAGCAGGGAAATTTTCAAAGGAAAGCCAAGAAGGCAGCCCAGAAATGTCAAGAGGCGCTGGACTCCGGCTCGTCAGCCAAGAAAGAAATGCTGTGGCGAGAAGTGTTTGGTCGGCGGTTTCCCGCTTCAGTCACTGCCGTTGCCAAATCTGCGCGCGGGGTCCGCCAGACCGAAGAGTTCATTGAGGATATTTTCCTCGGCGGGGAAAAAATACTCTTGGACGTGGTCTACGACCTTCGCATTGACTGTGAGGTCAACACTCTGCAAGGCGCAGCGGAAGGTCACCTTAGAAGCATGCGAAAATTTTTCAATTGGCTGCCCCTCGGAAGGAAACTCAGGTTTTACGTCGCTGAGGGAAGTGTTCCGGCTCCATGCACCGCGTATTGGAAAATTCGCAATGTCGGGACTGTCGCAGAAAACCGGGATTGCATTCGCGGACAGATTGTCCTGGACGACGGGAAATTTCAAAAATACGAAACAGCAGATTTCAACGGGCCCCATTACGTTGAGTGCTACATAGTGAAGGATGGCGTCTGCGTCGCACGTGACCGCATTAGCGTCCCCCTTGGAGGCGAGGCGTGACCTATTCCCGGCTTAGGATGCCTACCCCGTGTAGCGCGCAATGCAGTCAGCGCACATCCACTCCCCATCGTCGTAGATGCCGCCAGACATGTCTTTCCTCTGGTTGCACCATCCGCATTCGCCAAGCATTTGGCTGTTGTGACGGTCGTAAGCGGTAGAGCGCTTCGGGGGTCGATAACCAGGTTGATTCGACGGCAGTTGCCTGGGGTCCGCGGGCGTTGAGAAACACCCGCAGTTCGGGCACCAGCGGCCGCCGTGGTGCTCTATGGTTGTCGCCCTCCCGCATCGCCCGCAGATGCTTTCGAGGTCAACGGGAGCTTCGGCCTGCGGCTGAACCTGCGGCTTTGGAACAAGCTCTTCGATACAATCGACCCGACTGCACTTCAAGCCGTTCTTATTCAGGTGAGCCACCAGAGCGTCAAATCCCTTGTCGCCTGAAAGAACAAAGCACTCCGTCTTGGGCGCGGTCTCAATAATTCTTCCCAGGTGAAACGCGATATGGAAGTCCAAGGCGTTCTTGCCTGAGCCCTCTATCTTCTGAAAATCAACTCGCGTAAAGCGATGGGCGGTCGCCGGTTTCCTAGCTGCCTTTGGCGGATTTTGCTGGGCGCCGACAAAGATGATGGCGCTGTAGGAGTCATCCAGGAGCGAGAGGTCGACTTTCTGCTTGTTCTCGTAGTCGACGAGGATAAGTTTCGGGTGCATGTGGCTGCCTATTGACTGCAAACACTGGGCATTATGCTCGGGTGATTAAGCGGCCGGCAATGAATTCTGATGAGCCGACCGAGAACCCGACTTAATGGCGCAACTATCGGAACCTGCAACCGTGCGAAGAGCCGGCTCGCGCCCTTGACCAGACCCGGACTGCCCCTTCGTCAGTCAGCAGCGCAAATCCTCTTTAAATCTGGTCGATATCGACCTCAACTGCTTGCGCTTTCTGCGCAAGGCGCTCCAACACGGTACGAGTCAACGATTCGTCCAAGTCGTCCGGGTCTGCGCTTACCGGTTTCATTGGTGCTTGCAGCCCTTCGGCCGCAGTAACCGACTCTTCATCCCGCCGTTTCTCGACCATATTCGTCTCCAACGAAATCGCATCAACGATACACCGAACGCCAATTTCACGCTTCCGGCGTCGAGCCGCTAAACCCCTTGCGGCAGATACTGTAATTATATACAGTACTCAAATGATTATTCGACTCCATCGCCTGCTTGACCAAGGGCGCCCAATTCCCAAACACCGCTTCGCGTTCCTCGAGCCCATCGTTGCGGTGCTCAGAGTGCATGAGTCGCGAGACGATGTGCTCGACCAGTACGTGCCCGTTGCACGGGTGTATGACCCGACAACCGGGGCTCCGCTAGACGTGCCTCCGTTGCTCAATGCACACCTCGATTTGCTGACTTCAGAGCAAATCAGGCTGTCAGGCATCGAGCGCATCGAGAATCCCACGGCCCAAGATGTTGGGCAGACCTGGCTGTGCTGGCTCGACGCGCCTGACAGTTGGAAAGCAGAACATGAACGGTAACTTCGTAATGATGAACGGCACGCGCCAGTCGAGTTATTCTCAGTTATTGGGCGAAAAATAGGTTCAACATGGCCACCTCCCTACCCGAAGCTCCAGTCGTGATTTTCCTCGATTTCGACGGTGTCCTGCATGCAGTCGGCGAGGCGGCGCTAGACGATTACGGGCGTCTCATCCCGAACTCCACGCTGTTCTGCTGGCGCCCCTTGCTCGAACAACTGCTCGAGCCGCATCCGTCAGTGAAAATCGTCGTGGCATCAGATTGGAGGTGCCATTTCGATGACCAAAATTTAGCGCGGCTGCTCGGCCCAGCACTGGGACCACGCATGATTGGAATAGTCGAGGACTACGGAGAGTCCCGCGCGATAGAAATCGTCGACGAGGCTAACAGACGGGGCATCGAGCGGTGGCTCTCCCTAGACGACCACGCCAGCGTTGCCCTCGCCCGACAAGCTGGCGAAGAGCGCTTCATCGTTTGTCACCCGGAAACTGGACTGAGCGCTCTGGACGTGCAGCGCGAACTTCGCGAAAGCCTCGCTGAGCTATGCGGCAGTCCCCGGCCAGCAAGCCCGGCCACGCCGGCGCGCCGGAAACGCAAGCCCACCGGAAAAACCCGTGAGTAACGCCGCGCGCCTCGCTGCTCGAAGTCGCACCAGGTGCCTCCCGCAGAAGCAGGAGGAGCCGCCGTGACGCCCTCCTCTCTCGCCTACTAAGTACTCCCCCGTCGTACGTAAATGTGCAGTCGTTGCCGACCGCGCAGGAGTCCCTTTGTCCTTTTCCTGAGAGGAGAACATCATGCTTTGGCCCGTCCCCGGCGTTGTCGAAGAGCCGGATTTGTCACTGGAGAGCTGGCAAGTATTCGAGACTAACACCGGCGAGCGCCATCTCGTCGGATATTGCATTGAGCGATGGGAAGGTCGCGCGACCTCAGCGATAGTTGCATTCGATGCCGTGAACCGCGTGGTCATAACCAAGTCAGGCCGAAGTTACGCTTTGCGCGGTGGGCCCAGCGTCCATCCCGACGCCATCTATGTCTGGAGCGCCTGGAAGGTGGTCAACGCCGTAACCTCGGAGACCGACATTACCGCGCGCGTATGGGATGAAATCAAGAAGGCCAGGGAGAACGCGGAGAGCTGACCGAGCGGTTGCGCTTGAGCATCTCAAGACTTACGGAAAACGTATGGTAAATATGGTTGATATTTACCATACGCGCACGACCGCCCCGAAGCGGCACGGGCGAAGGAGCCAAAAGGTAAGCACCCCGTACCGGCAGTTATTTCACGCTATTTCATCCGATGTGAAATATCTTATTTTTGATGAAATAAGTTGGGATTCCCCGGCAGCGCTCTCCAGGTCTACTACCCCCTCAACCGACTTGTTCAAATTGATATAGGCGAGCAGGTGGTCAGGCGTACTAGGTGTCCCCATGCATGCTGCCTTACCGGGACTTGTGCCGAAAATCCCAAGGAGGAATTGGAGCCGGTTCTGCCCACAAACCGAGGCCACTTGTTCGCGCTGTATTCTCTGCGTCCGAGTAAATTTTTCGGTCGACCATAGGCTGTTCACGCGCGTAGCGTTTGTAATGCCAAGCGAAACCTTCCGCCACCTGAGCCAAGTTCGCGTCTTGGCCATCGACAAGCACCTTACCTAGGACGCGGCCATAGCGGTCGAACTTCGTCCACTCAATAACCGCGTTATGGCCAGCGACCATCTTTGAAAGGTTTTGCCGCGACCGCTCACCGAAGGGCTGCCGCTTTTCCGGCGCATCGATGCCGGCCAAGCGCACTTTGTGCTGCCTGGTACTGCTGTCTAATACCGTCAGAGTGTCTCCATCCGCGACGCTCACGACTTGCCCGAACAGCGTCGCGGCAAACGCGCCAGTGCATGGGCCCAGGAGGACAGCCGCTAATAACAAGACATTGACATGCAGCCTCATAACTCCACGAGCGAAAAGGCCTGATTGGCGCGTGACAAAAGTCTTGGGCCTCACTAGCGCATGCCCTACCGACGAGACGAAGATTTGACCACTAGCCGTGACCTTTCGCGGCGCGACGCTATTTCAGTTGTTCTTGCAAAGGCGCCGGGCTTCGCGAGTTTTGCATTGCGGGTTCGGGGCGAACCTCAAAAGACACATTTTGATTTCCAAGCGCGACAACACAGCGGACAAAAAACTGGAACTGAAACCGCCCGCGGTTGATTTTGTTGCGAAGTGCGGCTTCCTCTTCGTAAAAGCCCATCTTCTCCAGCCGACGAGATAGGTCCTTATAGCCAACACCCTCTCGCTCAAGCATCGATTTCAAGATGCCTGCGGCCTCTTTCGCCCAATAACCCTTCATGTCGGCCCAAGAAAAATGGACGACACAGCACGCGCAAAATCTTTGCGAATCATATATGATGCGTACGCATCATATATAGAGCGTCCGTATCGAATCCTTACGTCAATAAAAACAACGGGTTGAGTAGTCACTATACATCTGAACGCGTTCTATGGGAGGTTATATGAGCAGATATGGGAAGTGGAGCGAGAAGAAAATCGCTCAGTTCGAAAAGGAAGGCCGAGGTCTCGGGACGGGTGCAACTTATCTCCCGTGGATTGAAGTAACAGACCTCTCCTCTCGCGGCGACAGCAGGCGCGTATACAGCCGCTTGACCAATCGGATGCACCACCTCCTCTCCACTATCGAATTCGATTTCTTTGTGCTTGCTGAATTCACGCCGGACATCGTAGACATTCGTGAGCAATTCCCGCTTCCCCGAGATGACACACTGTCGATAGCAGCACAACTCGGTATCCCTCACCCCATGTACCCCGGTAGCAAAGTGCCAACCGTGATGACAGCCGACTTCGTCATCACAAGAGAGCGGGAAGGCAAGCGCCGGTTTGAAGCTTACAACTGCAAGGCGGCCAGCGAGGCGAACGATGCGCGCAGCATCGCGAAATTGGAGATACAGCGCCGGCTTTTTTTATCAGACGGCATCGCCCACCATATAGTTTTCGACTCTGCGCTGCCCGCGAAGAAAATAAAAAACATCAAATGGATACGAGACGCCTCGTTGTCTGACACGGAGTTGGAGCCATACAAAGATTACTACGACGACCACTGTAGCCGACTTCTTCGGGAACTTCCCTTTGGCCGTCAAGACTGGACCTTGGCGGAATACTGCAAACAGTACGATGCCCAAACAGGCGCCACACCTGGTACCGCTCTGCGCGTCGCACGCATCCTCCTCGGACAACGACTGCTACTTGCAGACCTCAATCAGCCGGACCTCCCCTCCATGCCTGTTTCCATGTTCAAAAGACCGTCGGCGACAGGCCGCCTCATGGTAGTAGGGGCCTGAGATGCTCTGTCTTAATGATGTCATCCAAATCGGTGATTCCCCGATGCGTCGTTATCGCCTGGTTCACATTAACTTCAGAGACAACATCGCGTGGCTGTATCCTCTTTTCGGCTCAAATGCATTGCCGCTGTTCGCATCGGTATCCGACCTCGAACGACAGGAACACCAGGTCGTCGCGGGAGTTGACCCAGCAATGCACATTAAGGCATCTCTTTCCGCCGTCAGAGACCGCGATGCAGCATTCGAGCGCATCAAGCCTTTAGTAGAAAGCCCCTCAATTTTTTATCCATCTGACAGAAACGCCCTAATTAATGCACGGGCGGCCGAGCTCGTTTGCTCCCCCCGAACAATATTGCGCGCCCTCCGCGCTTATTGGGCCGGTGGGCAAACGCGAAACGCTCTCCTTCCGAAGTATCACAAGCGAGGTCTTACGGAAGGACGTACTAGCAATCGCGGTCGCCCTCCAAAGTACGAGAAACGACCTATCTTTCAGGTTTGTGATAAAGATAATGTCATTTTCAAAGAAGCAATTGACACAAAGTATTTGAAGTGCAAGACGGCTACTCTGTCCGGGACCTATGATGACATGGTGCGGGAAAGCTATTCAGTCATTGATAGCGAAGGAGTTATCCAACCCAAGGCCCCCGGGGAATTTCCGTCCATCGAACAATTCCGACGTTTTTTCAAGCGCCATTTTTCGATGCAGACGGTCATTCGCAAGCGCAAAGGCGATGCAGAATTCGAACTCAATCATGCTGCAAAACTTGGCGATGCTGAACTGTCCACTTACACGGTCGGAGACAACTACGAGATAGACGCCACCATCGCCGATGTACTACTCGTCTTCCGCCACGACCGGAGCCTCATCGTCGGCAAGCCGACGTTGTACCTGATTGTTGACTCGAAAACCTGGCTTATAGTCGGTTTTTACGTCGGACTAGAACATGCTTCTTGGCACGCCGCGCTCCACGCAATCGTTTCTATCGCCGAAGATAAGGAACAACTTTGCGCTAGGTATGGAGTGCCTTACAGGCCAGACGACTGGCCGGCTCATGGAGTGCTTCCTAAAGAATTCACCGCCGACCGCGGCGAACTCTTCTCTAAGGAAAGCAGCCGCCTAGCGGACAGCCTAGAAGTGACGGTCAGGAACCTACCGGCCAAGATGGCAAAACGGAAACCTCACGTCGAGTGCGGTTTTAAGCTTATCCAGCGACCGATGGCGGAACATATCCCCGGATATGTTCCGCCAGAGAATTTCGGAAAGCGGCAAAGAAAGCATCACGACAAAGACGCCTGCCTGACCGTGGACGAATTCACTGGAATCATCCTGCGTTCTATCATTCGTTTCAACACCACGCCGCGAGACGATTACCCTCTTACGCCGGAACAGACTCTCATCGGGCTCATCCCCACGCCGTGCAATCTTTACAACCATGAAGTCCGTGCGCGTGCAGGAGCTCTTCCACGGTTCTCACCGCAGTACATTAGGAATGCCCTGCTGCCTCGTGATGAGGCCACCGTTAGCCGGGAAGGCATTCGCCTAGGTGACTGTTATTACTCCTGCAATGAGGCGGTGCAACGCGGTTGGTTTGAGCGAGCGGCCAGAGGCGTGTTTAAAGTTACAGTGTCGTACGACCGTCGTCTCGTCGACGAGATTCTAATTCACGATGACTCCAACCCAGGAAAGTCATTCGTTGCGACCCTGTTAGAGAAGTCAGCGCACTATCGCGGCATGTCTTTCCAAGAGATTGTCGCCATTGTATTTGAGCGCAACCGTATCCGGCAGGATGGCCGACACATTGCTCTCAGCCGACGCATCCAGTATCGCGCCGCGGTAGACCCAATGACTAAGGAGGCGCTCGCGGAGACGAGGCGAGTCTCCAAAGGCAAATCTCGGACGTCTAGGAAGAAGTCAATAGTTGAGCAACGAGCCGCCGACTTATCACACGAACGCCAAGAAAAGGCGCTCTTAAGCCCGTTGCATATGAAAACCGCTACGGGAAACATTGTGCATTTGCCGGCCCCAAAAACATCTCCAACGGCAGGCCCGGCCAAATCAGAGCAGCGCAATTCACGTCTTATGGAGTTACTCAATGGTCGAAAGTGACGCCTGCGCCTTTCACAAGGCCATCTACACTGAGCAACGCATCCCGCAATATGCTGGGAATCCACTCATTGAGGCGTTACCCCCTCTCGGAGACGAGGCCGATGTTCTGAGGACCTTGCTGCGTCTACCCAACTTCGACGAGGCTCAACGCAAATGGGGCGACCACGAACGTATCGCCATGGTAGCCCAATTATCGAACTTCATGGTTCCCCTTGAACGCCATATCCAACTGGCATTTAGTCTCGATTCCATGATGCGTCAAGGCTACGTGGGGAGAGTTCCGCACTCCGTGCGCGCGCAAGAGGTTTTCAAGAAGCTGCATGAGAAGAGCCTAATCAGGGCAACCCCAGATATAACGCCCCAACTTTCGGCCTCACTGATTGGCACATCAGGAATGGGGAAAACATCCACCTTGAAGCGGTATTTAAGTCGAATTCCCCAGGTTATCTATCATTCAGACTATGGCCTTTACCAAGTCCCCTATCTTCACATCGAGACTCCATACGATGGCGCGAGCGTGAAAGGCTTGGCCCAGTCGATTTTCCGGAAGGTCGACATGTTGCTTCCAGACGCGCAGTACGCGAAGCAATATGCAGAAGGGAACGCTGGCGCTGAGACGCTAATGAACCATGCAGCGCGAGTCCTTCATATGCATTGCGTAGGCCTACTAATCGTTGATGAAATTCAAAACCTACAAAACTCCCCGAAGAACCGGCAAGCCCTAATGAGCTTACTTGTGTCCGCGTCCAACGAACTCGGCGTTCCAACCCTATTCGTAGGCACCAGCAAAGCCAAAAACCTACTTTCCTTAAGCTTCCGCCAAGCGCGACGCTCCGTCGGATTTGGAATTCCGCTCTGGGAACGTCTTGATAAGGCGTCACCTAGTGAAGCAGAAGGTGGAAAGGAAGGGCCCAGCGACTGGGACGTATTCTTTGAAACTCTCTTGCATTACCAATGGGTGCGTAACCCGACTGCACTCCAGTCAAAGCGTCATCTGAGCGAACTGCTGTACGACCTATCTCAAGGCATCATAGACGTCGCCATTAAGCTTTTTGCTACAACGCAAGTTAGAGCCATCATGGACGGCTCGGAGACTATCACCGGCCAGATACTGGCTGATGTAGCGAAGCGCGAACTGGGCATGCTGGCCCCCATGATTGACGCTCTGCGGAGAAATGATGGCGCCGCACTTCAGCAGTTCGATGACATTGAACCCATCTCACTCAGCGAAATCATCTCTAACAGTGAGATTAGCTACGCTGGCAAGCAAGTGAGTGGCGCGTCGGTCACTCCCGATTCCCGTGCCTACAATCAAATGCTGACATCGGCCTTGCAAGCAGTCGGCTTTGATAGTGAGAACGCCGAGTTACTCACCGCTCAGTCAACAAAGATGGGAGCAACGAATGCGATAGACGGTGTCCAGAAAGCGCTCAAGCATGCTTCCAGTGGACCAACAGCAAAACGGACAACGAAAGACAAACCAGCCTCGTTAGTGAAATACGAAATGGGCGATTACCGGAACGTTATACAACCCGGAGAAGGCAGTGTCCTAGAAGAATTCCGCCGTCTGGCAATGCTTCCTGACTTGGATTCGCTCTTCGCCTTCTAGGTCATGGTCCGGCATTATTACATCGCCAAACCGTTTCCCGATGAACTTATTGGCAGCGTTCTCATAAGAACGGCGCGGCATCGTGGCATTGGACTGAAGGCTTTCACGGGGTTACTGGCAACATCAAGCCAGACCAAGCTCCCCCTGCTTCTTTCCCACCATTTGGACAAGATGAGTCTCGCTACGCGAGCATCACCAATGGAGCTGCTTCATTACCACACTCTGTTCAGGTTCATAACCGCCTTCATGTCAGCGGCTGACACTGACCGATTCGCAGCGAACATTGTGTCCGGCAACCACGGCTCTTTAGCGTCGTTCGTGCGGTCGGTGACGGCAGGTGCTACCCGGCCACGATATTGCCCGCAATGCGTTCGAAGAGACCTTTATTGCTACGGAGAAAGCTACTGGCATCGGAGCCACAACGTTCCGTTCGTCCAATGGTGTTATCAACATCGTTCTCGATTACATGAACTCCCTAAGACGGCCGGATACGTCGCAAACCGGTTGCCTGAAGAATGCGTTGGCGAACAGATTCAAGGTCTCACACCGCATCCAGCCTTCGACTGGCTGGCTGAACAAAGCATCAATACCTTGGAAACGCGGTTTCGACGCTCCGTGGACGAATGGTTCGGAGTCTACCGAGAGATTGCTTTTCGGCGGGGGTTTCCGCGGGAATCCTCTGGCATCTGCGGCAGAAGCCTATGCGCTGGCCTCCATAGTTTCTTTGGCGGTGAGTTCTTCGATAAAGCTGGTTGGCAATTTACGTTCGATGGAAAGAGTTGGCCTGCGCTGATGTTCAGGGACAGCCACTCAACGGCGGTCGTTACGGGAAAGCACCTCGTCATACAGGCATTCCTTAAGTTTGCCCCCGTACCTACGAAAGAGCAGACCGCAAAGCCTGGTAAGAAACGACGCGACGTTGAGCAGTTAGATAGGCAGTGTTACCGCGTGCTTCAACGTCGGATGTCGCGAGAAACCGTTGTAGGAAGGCCGTCGGCACATCTGCTGCTGATGGAGTTAGGGCTATGGGGCATGTATCGCCATGAGCGGAGGCAACTGCCAATGACCCGCCTCCTAGTTCGCGATTGGTACCTCGCATACCGGAAATTGATGAACGAACAGAAGCGTTCGTACTGCTGAAGCTGCAAACAGCGGTGGGAGCGGACTTACGTTGGAGTTAGCGTTAAACCGTGTGTAACGCGCATTAAGCGCCGCCTCAGCGTTGCGGTACCCAGTGAAGACTTCGCGCCATACTCGTAACTCGTCATCGTACTGGTTCCTATACGTGCACCTCTCATCAGAGAAAGTGCGCGTATGGAATGGATTTGTGGCGTAATTCACACGCCGTCTTGCTATGGACTGCGAACTATCGACGAGAACCAACGTGAGCGGCTTCTACCAATAGGTGAGCTTCAATCGACGCTGGCGTGTGTCGGAAATTTGACGAAAATACGTGGAACAACCTCCTTTTCGAACTGGCGTGAACTTAATGGCACCGAGACCAAGGCGCTAGCCGAAGAGCTAGGTTTCACTGACGGCTGCAACGGCCAAAGCTTTTATGAGTTCAATGTAGGGCGTGAACGTTACCTCATTTCCTCCGGGGCTCTGATGTGCAGTATGTTCCGCCCCTTCCATGGCATCGCTAAATACCTGTTCGCTCCGCAGGGTTTGGACAACCTCTGCACTCCTTACGGCAACAAGGAAAAGCCTGAGGTGATTTTTTTCATCCCGCCTCGCACAGCTACGGGCATGCAACCAGACAAGGCTGAAGGCATTATCAATAGTCTGTCTTGGCTCCACTGTTTTCCAAGTGCTCGACGGATGTGGTGCTCCGTCGTCGAGAATGCTGGCGCGGGTCAGTTAAAACTCATACTTCCCAAAGCGGCCATAAAGTTCAACGGAACAGTAAGACCACTGGCGGACAACCGGGCGTTAGTCTGCCACTTCAGAATCCAATTACTTGAAACGTGCGAGGACCCATTTCCTGGTTTTTCATCCCACACAAATTCAATTGAATTCGAAAGACTGCTTCACAAACAGGATATCGGTCACCGTCCTGGTGTAATCGAAGCTCAGAAGTCGGTCCCCAAACGAGGCGGGGAGGTCATTCTTACGGATGAGGAATGGTCAGTACTCAAGCCAATCGTCTCGCGACGTCCAACGAGATGGAATTTGAGACCGTGCATCGACTCTTATCTCGAGAAAATGACATCAGGTTTAACATGGGATTCTCTTGCGCAACATCGGGAGGAAGTTCACGCACACCACCGCACTATCACTCGGATGCGTAGTGATGGAAGGTGGAAGTCATTGATGAACGAGCTTCACAGACTTCGCTGTTCTGCCCCGGTATTGGCGGCGAGCCAAGTTTCCACCGACCCTCAGCGCAACTAAATTTTTAACTGTCTCGACCGCGCGGAACCTTTCCAGCGCAACTAATATTGTTCAGACCAGTTGCGGCTTTATTTAAACTTATTTTTAATTTCAGGCACTTACCTTACGGCACGGGCGCAACTTATATTTTCACACTTCCATCGGGATCGCGCGCTGGTCACCGACCGTGAGGGCGACGAGGACGCCGACGTACGGCGCGTCGGGCAGGACGGCGAGAAAACGCTCGCGGACGAGGTCGCGCACGCGCTCGACCAGATGAGCCGGGCGCCAGACGAAAGCGTCGAGGCGCCGGCTCGGCGCCGCTGCCCGTATGGTTCCGCTGGCGCGCAGCTTGCGCTCGAGCAGCCAGGCCTCGTAATCGTAGGCATGGGGGTTGGCAGCGCCGTGCGGGCGCTTCAGGCGCACGGTGAAGCGCCAGCGCTCGCCGGGGCGCACGGGCTTGGCGAGCTCGCGCTCGTCCGCAGCCTCGTCCGCCGCAAGCGCCTCGACGCCCTCGCCTGCCTCGGGCTCGGCGCCATCGTCCCAGTCGCGATACCAGGACAGCAGGATGTGCCGCGGCACCCGGGCCGCCGGCGTGTGCACTGCATCGACGTCGAACTCGAAGCGCTCGCCGCGCTCGAGCCGCTGCGGCAAGGCGGCGACGACGCCGGTGATTTCGATGTCGGTCACTTCCCAGGCGCCCGGCAGTTCGTCGGACAGGCGAGTTTGAGCAAGGAGCGCGGCCCAGCAAATTCCGGTGAGCGCAAAACACAGCGAGGCGAGGATCCGCGTCGCCCAGCGCCGGCCGCGCAAGCGCCAGGCGAGCGCGCCGGCGCCGGCGGCCAGCGCCGCCAGGGCCGCGATCAGAGGCGTCGCGGGAAGTTCGGCCTGCAGCTGCAGCAGCGCGATGCCGCAGGCAAAAGCGAGGATGCAGGCGCGCATGGTGCAATCAGCTCGCAGCCGAAACGATCTTCTTCATGCGCGCATTTTATGCCAAAGAGATGGGCGCGATTGAGCATTCGCGCCGATTCTGGCAGGGCTCGCATCGCTGCCCTCAAGGCAGGTTTGCGGCAAGCGCTGGCAAGTGGGCGACTGCCCTGGCCTATTTTTCGATCGCCTTGAGCCGCGCAGCGAGGATCTCTTCGAGCGATTCGAGCGACTTCGTGAAGCCGGCGATGCCTTCGGCGAGCTTGTCCGAGGCCATGCGATCGGCCGCGTGCATGCGCTCGAAAGCCGCCTGGTCGACGCTGATCTTCTCGATCGGCGCATGCGCGACCTTCGCAGGGTCGAGTTTACGCGGCAGCTCGCCCTGCGTCTTCTTAAGCTCGGCAAGAAGCGTCGGCGCGATCGTCAGCAGGTCGCAGCCGGCCAGCTCGGTGATTTCGCCGAGGTTGCGGAAGCTCGCGCCCATGACCTCGGTCTTGTAGCCGAAATGCTTGTAATAGTTGTAGATCTGCGTCACCGAAACGACGCCGGGGTCCTCGGCCGGCGCGTAGGCGTCGCGGCCCGAGGCTTTCCTGTGCCAGTCGAGGATGCGGCCGACGAAAGGCGAAATCAGCGTCACCCCGGCCTCCGCGCAGGCAACCGCCTGATGCAGGCCGAAGAGCAGCGTCAGGTTGCAGTGGATGCCTTCCTTTTCGAGCGCGCTCGCCGCCAGGATGCCTTCCCAGGTCGAGGCAATCTTGATCAGCACGCGCTCGCGGGCAATGCCCTGGCTCTCGTAGCGGGCAATGAGCTCGCGCCCCTTGGCGACGGTCGCCGCGGTGTCGTAGGAAAGGCGGGCGTCGACTTCGGTCGACACGCGCCCCGGTATGATCTGGAGGATGCGCAGGCCGAAGGAAACGGCGAGACGGTCGAAGGCAAGCGAAACGACTTCGCTCGCCGACGCGCTTTCGCCGCGCTCCTGCCGCGCTTCGCGCAGCGTCTCGTCGACGATGCTGCGGTACTGCGGCAATTGGGCGGCAGCGGTGATCAGCGACGGATTGGTCGTCGCATCGCGCGGCTTGAAGCTCTCTATCGCCTGGATGTCGCCGGTGTCGGCAACGACGACGGTCATTTCGCGCAGCTGTTCAAGCAAATTTCGGGACATGGGAACTCCTTCAGAATCCACCGCAAAGGCGCAAAGATACAAAGGCGACGCAAAGAAAAGCAATTTACGCGTTTTTCCCTGCATCGTCCTTGCGCCTGCCCGGCGCTGGATTCGCTGCTGGGATCAGATCGACCGCAAAGGCGCAAAGATACAAGGCAAGGAGAAGAAAATAATCTACTCGCTTTTCTCTCTTTGCGTAATCTTCGCGCCTTTGCGCCTTTGCGGTGGACGTTTGCTTTGAGACCTCTACAGCCCCGCCGTCTGCACGGCGCCGTCGACGAGCGTCAGGATGCGGTCGGCGCGGGCGGCAAGCGCCGGGTCGTGGGTGACGATGACGAAGCTCGTTTGTCGCGAGCGGTTAAGTTCGAGCATCAGTTCGAAAACGCCAGCTGCGGTCTGCCGGTCGAGGTTGCCGGTCGGTTCGTCGGCGAGGACGCAAGCAGGTGCGGTGACGAGCGCGCGCGCGATGGCCACGCGCTGGCGCTCGCCGCCCGAAAGCTCGGACGGCCGGTGTTCGAGCCGGTGCGCAAGGCCAACGTCGGCGAGCACGGCGGCGGCGCGTTCCTCGGCGGCCGCCTTCGGCATGCGCCGGATCAGGAGCGGCACGGCGACGTTCTCGAGCGCCGTAAACTCGGGCAGCAGGTGATGGAACTGATAGACGAAGCCCAAGTGAAAATTGCGCAGGACGCCGCGTTCGGCGTCGCTGATCGCGGAGAGGTCGTGGCCCATCAGCCGGATCGTCCCACCGCTCGTCGAATCGAGGCCGCCGAGAAGATGAAGCAGCGTGCTCTTGCCCGAACCCGAGGCGCCGACGACGGCGACGCGCTCGCCGGCGAGGATCTCCAGGTCGACGCCGAGCAGCACCGGGACCTCGGTACCGGCGGCGCCCTGACGGTAGATCTTGCGCAGCCCCTGGCAGGCGAGCACCACTTGCCTGGCTTCGTTCACCTTGGGTGCTTCATTCATAGCGCAGCGCCTCCGCGGGATTGACGCGCGAAGCGCGCCAGCTCGGGTAAATCGTCGCCACGAGCGAGAGGACGAAGGAGACGGTAGTAATCGTCGTGACGTCGCGCCACTGCAATTCGGACGGCAGGTCGGAAATGTAATAGACCTCTTTCGACATGAACTGCGTCCCGAGCAGGCGCTCGATGAAAGGGACGACGACATCGATGTTGGCGGCGATCGCGACGCCGCCGGCAACGCCGAGGCCGAGGCCGATGAAGCCGATGATCGCGCCCTGCACCATGAAGATCGCCATGATGCTGCGCGGGCTCGCGCCGAGCGTGCGCAGGATCGCGATGTCGGCCTGCTTGTCGGTGACCGCCATGACGAGCGTCGAGACGATGTTGAAAGCGGCGACCGCGACGATCAGCGAGAGGATGATGAACATCATGTTCTTTTCGATCTGCACGGCGCGGAAGAAGTTGGCGTGGCTCTTCGTCCAGTCGCTGATGTAGGCGGCGGTGTCGATGCGCCGGGCAAGTTCGCGCGCCAGCACCGGCGCCGTGAACAGATCCTCGAGCTTGAGGCGCACGCCCGAGACGCGATCGTCCATGCGGTAAAGGCGCTGCGCATCGGCCATCGCGATCAGCGCCAGGCCGCTGTCATACTCGAACATGCCGACTTCGAAGAGACCGCTGACGGTAAAGGTCTTCAGGCGCGGAACGACGCCGGCTGGCGTCACGATGCCTTGCGGGGCGATCACCGTCACCTTGTCGCCGACGAAGACGCCGAGCGCGCGCGCAAGTTCGCTGCCGAGGACCATGTTGAATGAATCGCCGCTGAGCGAATCGAGCTTGCCTTCCTTCATGTGCGCGGCGAAATCGGCGACCTTCTCCTCGAGCTCGGGAACGATGCCGCGAATGACCGAGCCGCGCACCGACGGTCCGTAAGAGAGCATTCCCTGTGCCTGGATGTAAGGGGCCGAGGCAAGCACCCCGGGCTGCGCCGCGGCCTGACCGGCGACGCGCTGCCAGTCGCTCATCTCCCCGCCAGCGCCGCTGATCTGGACGTGCGAGACGACCGCGAGGATGCGGCTCCTGAGCTCGGTCTGGAAACCGTTCATCACCGAGAGAACGATGATCAGCGCGGCAACGCCGAGCGCGATGCCGAGCATCGAAATCATCGAAATGAACGAAATGAAATGGTTGCGGCGTTTCGTTCGCGTGTAGCGCAGGCCGATCAGAAGTTCGTAGGGAAGTGCCATCAGGAGGCGGGATCTTGTCGTGAGGATCGTCAGGAAGCGTCGGCGCCGGCGGGCGAAAACGCTATGGTACACTGATTGCCCGCGTTAACGGGCCGGCAGCGATACGCCAGCTGCATTGCGCCGGCTTGCCACAACGATCTTCCGACGCCAGACGGGGCAATGCGCTTTGCTTATGCACGGATCGGCGCAATACGGTAAACGGTGCAATGCGCTTTGCTTATTGCACGGACCGGTGCAATACGCTTCGCTTATGCACGGATCGGCGCAATGCGCTGCGCTTATTGCGCCCTATAATCTTTCTCCGAAATACCGATGGGCTGGTTTTAATGCGGCTGACTCTTTTCATCGCTGACCTTCTCTGGCCCGAACCCGAAGACGGCACGCTCGCCGGCATCGACTGCCCGGCGCTCGCCGCGCTGCTCGCCCGCGGCGCCTGCACGCGGCGTCCGGGCGCCTCGCTGGAAGACGCGCTGCGCGAGGCCTTCGGCCAGAGCGCGACGGTCTCGTACGCGGCGCTGCGCCGCGCCGGCGAAGACGACACTCGCGCCGCGCCCGAGGCGACCGCCCTCGTTTGCTGCGACCCCGTGCATCTGCGCTTGCACGAGGATCACCTCGTCCTCGCGGGCAGCGCCAGCCTCGGCCTCAAGCGCGCCGAAGCCGACACCTTCGTCGCCGCCTTGAACGACGCCTTCAGCGACGTCGGGCGCTTCGAAGCCGCGAGCGCGGAGCGCTGGTATCTTCGTCTCGCCGACGCGAGCCTTGCCGAGGCGCTCGACACGCCGCCGCTCTCGCTCGTCGCCGGCCGCGCCGTCGAGCACCTGCTCTCCGACTCGGCCGTCGGCAAAGGGCTGCGCCACTTCCTCAACGAAGCGCAGATGCTGATGCATGCGCATCCGCTGAACGAAGCGCGCGAGCGCCGGGGCGAGTTGCCGGTCAACGGTCTCTGGCTGTGGGGCGTCGGCGCGGCGCCTTGCCGTATCGACAGCGATTTCGATGGCGTATGGGGCAGCGACGCGCTGGCGCACGGCCTCGCGCGCTGCGCCGGCGTGCCGGCCCACCGCGAACCACGCGATGCCGCCACGCTGGCGCAAAGCGCCGCGCCGGCGAGCGTGCAGCTCGTCGTCATCGGCGAGCTGTCCCGGCCGACGCAGGAAGAGAACGGCATCGCCTACCGCGAAGCGATGACGAGCCTTGAGGAACGCTGGTTCGCGCCGCTTGAAGCCATGCTCGCCAAAGGCGAGGTGGAGACGCTGGCGATCGTCGCGCCCACCACTTACGGCCTGCTCTCATGGACGATCAGGCGCGGCGAGCGCTGGAAATTCTGGCGCCATTGGCGCCAGGCGCAGCCGCTCGCCGGGCTCGCGCGGGAACTCCACGACCGGGCGCAATAACCGCAGGGCATCGCGCCGCGCGCCCGCTGCTGGTGCCGTGTTTTTTCGCGTCACCGGCGCGGCGCTTTCGCGTACACTCGCGGCCATGACCCAACTCAAGGCACGCGCTGTCCCGCCGCGCATCCAGTGGCAGCTTGAGCAGCAGGGCGTGCACCCGCTGCTCGCGCGCCTTTACGCCGCGCGCGGCATCGAGAGCCGTAGCGAGCTCGAATACGAAATCGGTACGCTGTTGCCGCCGGGCCGCCTTGCGCACGCGGCGGAAGCGGCCATCCTGCTTGCCGACGCGATCGAAGCGCAGGCGACGATCCTGATCGTTGCCGATTACGATTGTGATGGCGCGACGGCCTGCGCGGTCGGCATTCGCGCCCTGCGCGCGATGGTCGGCGAGACCGGCGCGAGCATCGACTACCTCGTTCCCAACCGCTTCGTCGAGGGCTACGGCCTGACCCCGCAAATCGTCGACCGTGCCGCGACCGAGAAGGACCGGCCGCCCGACCTCATCATCACGGTCGACAACGGCATCGCGAGCTGCGAGGGGGTCGAGCGCGCGCGCGAGCTTGGCATCGCAACGCTGATCACCGACCATCACCTGCCCGGCGAAGCGCTGCCTGCCGCCGATTGCATCGTCAACCCGAATCAGGCCGGCTGCGAATTTCCGAGCAAATGCATCGCCGGCGTCGGCGTCATGTTCTACGTGATGCTCGCGCTGCGCGCCGAACTGCGCGCGCGCAACTGGTTCGCACAGCCAGGCGGCGATGCCGCAGGCCCGGCCGAGCCGAATCTCGGCGCCCTGCTCGACCTCGTCGCGCTCGGCACCGTCGCCGACGTCGTGCGCCTCGACCGCAACAACCGCATCCTCGTCAAGCAGGGTTTGAAGCGCATCCGCGAGGGCCGGATGAACCCGGGCCTGCGCGCAATTTTTCGCGCCGCAGGCTGCGACCCGGCGCGCGCGTCGAGCTTCGACCTGGGTTTCATCATCGGCCCGCGCCTCAACGCCGCCGGCCGCCTCGCCGACATGTCGCTCGGCATCGAGGCGCTGATCAGCGACGACGAAGCGCGCGCGCTCAACATCGCTCGTGAACTCGACGCGCTCAACCGCGAGCGCAAGGACATCGAAGCCGACATGCAGGCGCAGGCGCTCGTCCACCTCGAGGCGATCGAGACCGCTGAAGCGTCGACACCCGCGGCGCTCGCCCTCTTCGACCCGGCCTGGCACCAGGGCGTCATCGGCATCCTCGCCTCGCGCGTCAAGGAAAGGCTGCATCGCCCGGTTTTCGCCTTCGCCCCCGGCGACAACGGCGAGCTCAAGGGTTCGGGCCGCTCAATTGCCGGCCTGCACCTGCGCGACGCGCTCGACCTTGTCGCCAAGCGCGCACCCGGCCTGCTGCTGCGCTTCGGCGGGCACGCGATGGCGGCTGGCGCGACGATACGCGAGAGCGATTTCGAGCGCTTTCGCGTTCTTTTCGCGAGCGTCGCCGACGAACTGATCTCGCCCGCCGATCGCGCACATACGCTCGAGACCGATGGCGCGCTCGAAGCCGCTTACGTTTCGATCGCGACGGCGCAGCTCCTGGCGGGCGAAATCTGGGGACAGGGTTTCCCCGCCCCGGTTTTCGAAGACGAGTTCAGCGTCGAGAGCCAGCGCGTGCTCAAGGAAAAACACCTCAAGATGCGCTTGCGCAAAGGCGAGCTTAGCGTCGATGCGATCCAGTTCAATTTCGTCACCGCGCCCGGCGCCAGGATCCGCGCCGCGTACCGGCTCGAGCTCAACGAGTACAACGGCGTGCAGACCCCGCAGCTGATGATCGAGCATTTCGAGAATCGCTAGGCCTCTCCAGGCTGCGGCTTACCTCAACGCGCCTTGATTCGGACGCGCCGCTCGCGGCTCACGTCGACGTGCTCTGTTGCTGACACGCTGGTTTCCGCGCCTGACGCGCGGCCCCTTCTTTCTTGAGTCGCCAAGAAAGAAGGGGGAGAAAGAAGGCGACCCCGCGGCGCCGTCGCGCCTAAAAGGCGCGATACCCTCCCATCAGGTCTTGCGCCGGGCGGCTGCGGAACTCGCGC
>CAZALA010000004.1:0-27325 GCA_964485725.1 uncultured Propionivibrio sp.
AGATGGTCACCGGCTTCATCCTGGCGTTCTTCATGAACGGCCTCTACATGATGGTCGTCCTCTACGCGATGGGTTCGATCATCCCGATCTTCAATTCCGAGCTGCTGCTCTCGCGCGGTTACGGCATCCGCAACGTGGTGGGCCTGGATGGCGTGCGCCAGGCGCTCGACAACCTGATCCCGCTGAAAGTCGCCGGCCTCAACATCCCGGTCTTCAGCTTCATGATCATCGCCGCGGTGAGCGTCCTCATCATCTGGTTCCGCCAGACCAAGCTCGGCCAGGACATGCGCGCGGCAGGCCAGGACCGGGCGGTTTCGGGCGCCGCGGGGATTCCGGTCGAGCGCACGCGCATCATCGCGATCATCATCTCGACGGTGCTCGCGGGGATCGGCCAGATCATCTTTCTGCAGAACCTGGGGACGATCAACACGACGAGCTCGCACGAGCAGATCGGCATGTTCTCGATCGCCGCGCTCCTCATCGGCGGCGCTTCGGTCACGAAAGCCTCGATCCCGAATGTCATCGTCGGCGTCATCCTCTTTCACCTGCTCTTTCTCGTCTCGCCGATGGCCGGCAAGAACCTCATCGGCTCCGGCATGCTCGGCGAGTACTTCCGCCAGTTCGTGAGCTACGGCGTCATTGCGCTCGCGCTCGTGCTCTACGAATGGAAGCGGGTGACGCAGGAAAGGGATTCACGGGCGACGCTCAGAGGCGTGCAGGGCGCCGCCGCGGAAGGGAAAGCGGCATGAAGGCCTCGACGCGCAGCCTCGTGCAACGCTCGGGCCTTCTTCTCGCCCTCGTGCTGCTCTCGTGTTATCTCTTCTACATCGGCAAAGGGCACACGCTGATCATCGACACCAACGCGCTCACGATCGACGGCAAGGAATATTCCTCGCCCGAGTCGATCGAGGTCAGCATCGACGGCAAGGCCGCCGAAGAAATGGGCCGCGCCGAGCGCATCATGGTCCTCGTCGGCGGCCCGCAGCACACGATCACGATCGCGATCGGCGAGGGGAACGAGGGAGGCGAAGCCGACCGCCGCCAGGTCGAAAAGCGCTTCGTCCTGCCGACCTTCATGGAGGCGGCGCTCGTCTCGGTGCCGGCGATCCTCGGCGAGAGCCCGCCGCAGCACTGGGTGAGCACTTTCGTCGCGGCCGAGAACGAAGAGAGCGCCGCCGAGCAGATGCAGCACGAGGAAGCCGACGAGCCGGCCTCGGCTTCCGCTGCCGCCGTTCCCGGCGGCGCCGCGGCGCCGCCGCTGGTCAAGCCTTAAGGGGCGCCGCGCGTCGCGCGATCCTGCCGCCGACGATCAGCCACAGGCAGGCGCAGGCCTGGAGGACGAAGAGCAGGGCAAAAGCGTTGCGGTAGGCGTCTTGCACGGGAAGGCCCCCCGCCTGCATCGCGTCGAGAAGGCCGCCGATCCCCCATTGCAGGCCGAAAGCGCCGGCGAAAACGACGAGATTCAAGGCCGTGTTGGCGCGCCCGCCGAGCGCGATGGGAAATCCCGCCGCGACTTGCGGAAAGATGAGCGTGCCGAAGCTCGAAAACATTCCGTACGCCATCCACAAGAGGTAATGCTGCTCGACGCTTTGCGAGATGATCAGCGCCAGCACGATCAGCGCCATCGCCATGCCGCCGCCGAGCAGGGCGATGACGCCGATGCCGCGCTGCGCGAGGCGCATCGCGAGCAGGCCGATGAGGGCGTAGGAGATCAGCATGCCGCAGCTCATCAGTGCCAGGTGGTCGGCGGCGACAGTGCGCGAATAGCCATTGACCTGCATCAGCCAGCCCGTCGACCAGAGGCTCTGCACCGCCATGAAACCGCCGACCTGCGCGCAACCGAGCGGCGCGTAACGCCAGAAATGCGCGCTGCCGACGATCTCCCTGAGCCCTGCCCACTGCGCCGAAAGCGGCGCGCGAGGGGCGTCCTGCGGCTGGTCGGGAACGCAGGCGAAGAGCGTGCCGGCGACAATCAGCGTGATCGCCGCGAGCGCGAAGAAAATCTCGCGCCAGCCGGCAAGGTGCAGCGCGGCGTCGAGCGGGGCGGAGGCGGCGAGCGCGCCGAGCGTTCCCGAGGCCATGATCCAGCCCGTGAGCGAAGCCTGCTTTTCCCGCGGAAACCACTGCGAGAAGGCCTTGAAAGCGCCCATCAGGCAGGCCGAAACGCCGACGCCGATAAGCCCGCGGCCGACCGCCAGCGTCGCGATCCCGTGCGCGCTGGCAAAGATCGCGGCGCCCGCGGCGGCGATGACGAGCATGACCGTTTCGACGCGGCGCGCCCCGAAGCGGTCGAGCAGGACGCCGACCGGCAGCTGCGCTGCGCCAAAGGCGAGGAAGTAAGTACTCGTGAGCAAGCCGAGGTCGGCGGCGCCCAGCGCCAGTTCGTCGGCAAGCACCGGGCCGACGACCGCATTGGCGGTGCGGAAGTGGTAGGAGAGAAAGTAAGCGCCTGCAAACGGGAGGAAGAGCCTGAACCACAACATCGTTGAGTCCCTTTTTTCGTTCTTGCGGACATTGTAGCGGCAAGCCCGGCGCGCGCACCGACGAATCGGGGGCGCCAAACGCTTGACCGGTTATTGGATATCCGATAGATTGCCGGCGGCGCCGACCCTCTACCAATTCCAGACCTGCAACGCGCTCGAGAACGGCCGTTTCAACATGCTCTTCGGCACCGACGAAATGCTGCTCGCCGCGCTTGCGACCGGCGCCCAGGGCGCCGTCCGCAGCACCTCCAACATTGCCGCGCCGCTCTATCACAAAGCACGCGAACACTTCGAGGCCGGCTGGCTTGGCGAAGCGCAGCGCCTGCAGCTGCTCTCGGCGCAGATGGTCGTCCTGATCAAGAAATACCGGCCGCTGCCGGCCTTGCAAGCGATGATGAAGATCGGCGCATCGAGCACGGCGGCTGGTTCCGGCTGCTCACTCGCGAGAACGTCAATACGACCGACGAGAAAAGCCCGGCCGGCAAAGTCGATTACCACACGACCGGCGCGTGCTACGCGATCTTGCCGACGCTGAAAGAGTAAGCCATGAGCGAAAAATTTCCGCGCTTTGTCTCCGCTGGCGAGGCGCTGACCGACCTGATCCGCGTTGGCCCCGAACTGTGGGCAAGCAAGAACGGTGGATCCACCTGGAACGTCGCGCGCGCCGTCGCCGCGCTCGGCGTGCCGAGCGCTTTCGCCGGCGCAATCAGCAACGATGGCTTCGGCGAAGCGCTGTGGTCGGCAAGCAAGGACGTCGGCCTCGACCTGCGCTTCATCCAGCGCGTCGAGCGCTCGCCGTTGCTTGCGATCGTCGAAGAGAGCCATCCGCCGCGCTACTACTTCGTCGGCGCGAACGCCGCCGACCTGCATTTCGATGCGGCTCTGCTCCCGGCCGGCTGGCAGCGGCACGTGCAATGGGCGCACTTCGGCAGCATCAGCCTCGCCCGGCCGCCGCTCGCCGGCCGCCTCGTCGAACTTGCGGGGCAACTGCACGGACAAGGCGTGACGATCAGTTTCGACCCGAACGTGCGCAACCTGATGGACGAGAGCTACCTGCCGACTTTCGAGCGCATGTGCCGGCTTGCCGACGTCGTCAAGCTTTCCGACGAAGACCTCGCCAGCCTGCTCAAGACCGATGCCCCCGCTCAGGCGCTGGCGACGATCCGCGCCTGGAACCCGGTGGCGTGGTGGCTCTACACCGAGGGCGCAAAAGGCGCGACGCTGTTCACGCCGCAGGACCAATGGCGCGCGGCACCACCGGCGATCGAGGTCGTCGACACCGTCGGTGCCGGCGACGCTGCGATGGCGGGCCTGATCGCGAGCCGCCTCGATGCGCCGGGCCGGGACGGCGGCGAGCACCTCGCGTTTGCCGTCGCCGCAGGAGCCGCCGCCTGCCAGCACGCCGGCGCCACTCCGCCGACGCCGCAGGCGCTGGCGAGCCTTCTGCCGCGCGTCGCCGTTCATCGTTTGCGCCCTTAGCCGGCGCGCCCTGTAGGAGCCCAATTTATTGGGCGATCGGGCGCTCACCGTCCGTGACGGACGCAGCTTCCAAAGAGCTGGTTTGGCTCGGCATCGCCGAATAAATTCGGCTCCTACAAATAAACCTCCAGGCCTTGCCGCGCGCTCTCTAGGATCTCGATTCATTGAGCGATGCGGCCGTTGATAAAGCAGCGTGAACGGCCGCGCCAGCTCACCGGCGCCAATCCGCCGACGTCGCAAGCGGTCTCCGACCTGCTCGCCGGCGTCAGGTTCGCCGTTTGCTCTCGTAGCGAAGCAGACTGCAGACGGAACAGGGCGCAACTCGCTTCGCTCATTGCGCCCTGTTCCGTCTGCGCTAACCCCTCGAGGAGGCCGCCCATGCACGAGCGCGACCACATAGAGTTGCTCGAAGAGGCATCCAAGGGCCTCGACGATGTCGTTGCCGGCGCAGTCAAGGACGCCCGCAGCGCCGTCGCCGTCATTAAGCGCCGCAGGGCTACAATGGCCACATCGACGCTTCCGGGAAAGACCATGCTCGTCAAACTCCACTCCAGCACCTCAGGTGAAATGATCATGTTCGCCGCGCACGCGCGCCGGCTGTTCGACGCGATCGGCAAGGAGGGCACGGCGCGCGGCGTGTTCACGACCGAGCAGCTGCCCGATGCGATCGCCGGGCTGAAGCAGGCGATCGACGCCGACATCGAAGCCAGCAAGCGCGCCGACGCCGAGAAGAAAGAGAAAAAGGACAAGGACGGGAAAGAAGACAAGGACGATGCGCACGAGGCCGATAGCGTGAGCCTTGCGCAGCGCGCTTCGCCGCTCCTGCACCTGATGCAAAGGACGCTGAAAGAAAAGGGCTTCATCCTCTGGGAAGCGAGCGCCGATTTCTGATGCTGCGCCGCTTCATCTTGCGCGCGCTGCTGGTCGCCCTCACCGGCATCGCGCTTGCGCTTCCCGCAACGGCGACCGAAGTCGCCGTCGATGTCGGCCACACGCTCGAAGCTTACGGCGCGGTCAGTGCGCGCGGCACGGGCGAGTTCGACTTCAACCGGGTTCTTGCCGAACAGGTCGCGGCGGCGCTCGCCCTGCGCGGCATCGAGACTCGCCGCATCAACTTCGACGGGCTCATCGGCAGCCTGCAGGAGCGGCCGCAGCAGGCCGAGGGCAGCGCCTTCTTCGTTTCGATCCACCACGATTCGGTGCAGGAAGGCCTGCTCGAAGAGTGGGACTGGCAGGGCCAGACGCTCACTTACAGCGACGAGTACCGCGGCTTTTCGCTCTTCGTGTCGCGCAACAACCCCGACCCGGTGACGAGCTTGCGCTGCGCCTCTTCGATCGGCGCCAGTCTGCGCCGCGCCGGTTTCGTCGCGGCGACGCACCACGCCGATTCGATCGCCGGAACGCCCCGCCCCTACGCCGACGAGGAAAACGCCGTGCACTATTACGACAACCTCGTCGTCCTCTACCGCACGAACCTGCCGGCGGTGCTCTTCGAAGCCGGCATCATCAAGAACCGCGACGAAGAACTCGCGCTCCTTAATCCCGAACGCCAGGCGCTGATGGCCGACGCCGTCGCCACCGGCATCGCCGCCTGCCTGTCGGTTCGTTGAAGCGCCCTCCCCGCCCGGCTTGCATTCCGGCGCAAACCGGAATGACGAATCAAAGCATCTGATTGACGAGGCGATCGGCGCGCAGGCGAGCGAGGCGTTTGACGAGTCTTTGCACCGGCGGCGGATAGCTGTCGACGGAATCGAGCGCCGTGTGGTGCGGCAGGCGCTCGGCATGGACCATGAGGCGCTCGAGTTCGGCAAGATGCTGCGCGAGCAAAAGCTTCTGCGGGTCGCGGATCAGCAGGCCGTTCTCGAGGTCGAGCCGCCAGGCGCGCGGATTGAGGTTGTTGCCGGTGAGGAGCGCGTGATCGTCGTCGACGAGGATGCCCTTCAAGTGGAAGGTATTGTCGCCGTCGCGCCACAGATGCACGTTGAGCACGCCGGCATCGATCGTGCGCTGGTGCGTGCGGCAGAAGCGGCGCAGGTTCGCTTCGTAGAGGTAAGGCAGGGCGCCGATCGTCTTGAAAGGCTCGTCGGGCGGGATGTAGAAGTCGTTCGCGGTCTTGTCGCCGAGGACGATCGTGACGCGGCAGCCGGCCTTGATCTTCTGCCCGATCAATTTACGCAGTGCGCCGGGGAAGTTGAAATACGGCGTGAATACGACGATGCGTTGCTGCGCGCGTTCGACAAGCTGCAGCAGCGCGGTGTTGAGCTCGTTGCCGCGCGCGCCGATGCCGAGGAGCGGCGTCACGCCGACTTCGCCCTTGCCGATCGCCTGGGCGGCGAAGGCATAGTGCGACTTGGCGAGCTCGCGCCGGAAGTTCACGATCGCGGTTTTCAGCGTCGCGGTTTTCGGCACCTTGCCGCTCGCGAGCGAGTGCACCGCCGGGTTGTCGCGCAGCACCGAGACGAGCAGTTCGGCCATGCTGTCGGCGAGCGCGGCGCTGCCGATCAGGTGGTAGCGATCGATGCGATAGCGCCCGTGCCGCTGCAGGTAGACGTCGTTGAGGCTGGCGCCGCTGTAGAGCACTTCATCGTCGATGATGAAGCCCTTCAGGTGCATGACACCGAGGATCTCGCGCCGCTGCACCGGGACACCGAGGATGGCGACGCCGGGCCCGAGCCTTTGCGCCATTTCCTTGTACATGGCCGCGTTGCCGGGCGAGCGCGTCTTGCCGATGAGGCCGCGCTGCGCGCGATGCCAGTCGACGAAGACGGCGATTTCGAGTTGCGGCTGCGCGGCTTTCGCGGCATAGAGCGCGGCGAGCACTTCGCGGCCCGCGTCGTCATCCTGCAGATAGAGCGTTGCGATCAGGATGCGCCGCCGGGCCTTGGCAATCAGCGCGAGCAGCGTCGTGCGATAGGCTTCGGGACTTTCGAGCGTCGTCAACTTGTCGGCGGCGACGGCGATGCACGGCAGGTCGTCGGCGCGTCGCCCCAGGATGTTGCGGCTCCCCCAGCGCCGCAATGCCGAGATCAGACCGGCCGGGCGCGATAGATGCGTTTGAGTGGTTTTCACAGCAGGGGATTATACCGGCAGCGCCCGCTTGCGCTCGCCGGCAAGTTGGCGTCACGCCGGAAGCGTCGTAGAATGGGCGCCTTCGCGGGCGTCGTATAATGGTAATACCCAAGCTTCCCAAGCTTGTGCCGTGGGTTCGATTCCCATCGCCCGCTCCAAGAACACTTCCAGAGCGATCCAACAAAGGCCGGAAAGTCCAGTTAAATCAGGGCTTACGGCCTTTTTTCGTCCACGGCAGTCCAGGCAGCGCTATTGCAATCCGGGGGCGTGTGGGGGCATGATTGGGGGCATTTCTCCCTTTCTAAAGCCGGATGCCCCCAATGCCGCTCACAGACACCGCAATCCGCAACGCAAAGCCTGCAGCCAAGCCCGTCCGTCTGGCGGATGGATCGGGCATGTATCTCGAAATATCGCCGTCCGGCGGCAAGCTGTGGCGCCTCAAATACCGCTTTGACGGCAAGGAAAAACGGCAAGCGCTCGGGGCATACCCGGCGGTGACGCTCAAGGATGCTCGGGAGAAGCGCGACGAGGCTCGCCGCCTTCTGGCACAGGGCATCGATCCCGGCGAACATCGAAAGGTGCACAAAGCCCTGCGCGCCGAGGTCGTGGGCAATACTTTCGAGTTCATTGGCCGTGAATGGTATTCGAAGGAACTCCCGCTCTGGGCCGCTTCCCAGGCGGTCAAGATGAAGGGGATTTTGGAGAAGAACATTTACCCCTGGCTGGGCAGTCGCCCGATTACCGAGATCAAGGCGCCCGAACTGTTGGCTACCCTCCGCAGGATAGAGGATCGGGGCGCGCTGGAAACGGCGCGAAGGTCGCTGCAATGCTGTGGTCAGATCTTCCGCTACGCCATCGCTACCGGACGCGCCGAGCGTGACATTACGCCCGACTTGCGCGGGGCGCTGACCAAATCAAAGCCCCAGCACCATCCCGCGATTACCGACCCGGCAAAGGTCGGCGATCTGTTGCGGGCCATCGACGGCTACAGCGGCACTTTGCCGGTCAAATGTGCGCTCAAACTGGCCGCGTTATCGTTTGTCCGTCCCGGTGAGTTGAGAAAGGCGGAATGGGCCGAGATAGACCTTGATCGCGCCGAGTGGAATATCCCGCCCGAGCGCATGAAAATGCGCGAGCCGCACCTCGTGCCGCTGTCTCGGCAAGCCCTAGAGGTGCTGCGGGAACTTCATCCACTGACCGGGCATGGTCGTTTCGTCTTCCCCGGCGAACGAAGCATTGCGCGACCGATGTCGGAAAACTCGGTCAACGCGGCCTTGCGGCGCATGGGCTATCCGCAGGAGGAAATGACGGGTCACGGATTCAGGGCAATGGCCAGAACGATTCTGGACGAAGTGCTTGGCGTCCGGCCTGACTTCATTGAACATCAGCTGGCCCACGCGGTACGGGACCCCAACGGACGCGCCTACAATCGAACCGCTCACCTCTTGGAGCGTGGGAAGATGATGCAACTATGGGCCGACTATCTCGACCAGATCAAAGCGGGTGGTCAGGTAATCCCTTTGCAACGAAACGCATAAGGTCCGCATGAGCAACGAAACCAATCCTGAAACTCACTATCCGCAGGCCGATTATTGGGCTCCCAAAAGACCTGACTGGTCGGTCTGGCAGAAGAAGCACCAAGCGGTGCTATGGCAAGCCGTCGTTCTCGCCTGCAATCTCGATCCAAGCAGTTTTCAAATGCCAGGGAGCGATAGTCTCGTTCGGCAGTGGAACGAGTTGCCACAACAGGCCGAGGACCTTTTGGTGGCTGCGAAGGGCAGCATTGGCGCCAACGGAGCGCTCAAGGTAGTGTCCAATAGCCTTCGGGGTCTGGAAGAATCAATTGTCGATCTCTCCAACTTTACGGCCTGGCTGCAATCCATGCAGTACGCCCTACCTGCCGAATTTCCATGGACGCCAGAAGCCCTTGAACTTGATTCTATTCACTGGCCATGGGGAAGGCACAGTACTGGATTGCTACGCAAACTGGCGGCAGCTGCGGATAAGTTCTGGAAAAACTACGATCCCGAAGATCCGTCAACGGCCCCAACGAATGTGGTGGTTAGCTCTTGGCTAGAAGAACAAGGCGTAGCCCATCGAAATGCTACGGCCATGGCCACAATTCTGCGCGCTGATGGTTTGCGTACCGGCCCCAGGTAATAATTCCCGTCACCCTCCAAAGCCCCTATTGGAGAGCCCTTCCTCCGAATTGGCCTACAGGTTCCCGTCAACCATGTCGGCTATTGTGCCTGGCACATCGCTACGACTATCGGCTCCATGTTCAACAACACCCTAAGGGGTACAAACATGGTCACGACAATCCTGCGGCTTCCCGCCGTCAAAGCCGAGTCCGGCGCCTCGCGTTCAACGATCTATCTTCGCATCCAGCAGGGACTCTGGCCCAAGCCGGTGAGACTTGGGCCCCGCTCAGTAGGCTGGCCAGCCAGCGAAGTTGCCGCCATCAATACAGCCCGAATTGCGGGCTATGACGATGGCGAGATCAGGCAGTTGGTGATCCGGCTGGAAACAGCCCGGAAGCCGTCAGCTAAGGTCCTGTAGGGACGGATTATGAATAATCCGATCCCCACCCGCGCCACATCCTGTGCCTATGCAACCGGGCGTTTCCAAATCACCGGCAAAGGCGTGCAATTCTTCGGCAAAGACAAGGACGGCAACGAGCAGCCTCCGCAGTGGATCTGCTCCCCTCTGCATGTAACCGCCAAGACCCGCGACGAGAACAATGGGGATTGGGGGCGGTTGCTGGAGTGGCCGGACGACGACAGCAAACCGCATGAATGGGCCATGCCCCTCGAACTGCTTGAAGGCGATGGATCGGAAGTGCGGCGCGAACTGGCCAGGATGGGCGTACATCTTTCGCCAAATCCAACGGCGCGCACTCTGCTGGGCGCATATCTCAAGGTATGGCCGGTCGAAGGCCGTGCCCGCTGCTTCGATCGGCTTGGCTGGCATGGAGATGTTTTTATCACCCCATCGGAATCGCTCGGAGATACTCATGAGCGGGCCGTATTTCAGAACTCGCACGCGATCGAACCTGCCTTCTCGACAGCCGGTAATGAAGAGCAATGGCGCGATACGTTGGGCAAATTGGCACAAGGCAATTCCAGACTTGTCTTCGCCCTTTCCGTAGCTTTCGCCGGCGCGCTGGCTGACATTGCGGGGGAAGATTCCGGAGGATTTCACTTTCGCGGGGCGTCATCATCGGGAAAATCTACAGCCTTGAAGCTTGCTGCTTCTGTATGGGGGAAGCCCTCAGACTATATGCGTTTGTGGAGAGGCACGACCAACGGCCTTGAAGGGCTGGCAGCGCTTCACAATGATGGATTGTTGATTCTCGATGAAATCAGCCAGATAGACCCCATCGCGGCCGGTGACGCCGCTTATCTGCTCGCCAATGGTCAGGGCAAGGCTCGGGCAAGCCGCAACGGCCTAGCACGCGCTCCGCAGCGCTGGAGGCTGATATTTCTGAGTGCGGGGGAAGAGTCGCTGTCAGCCATCATGGAACGTGCCGGTAAAAAATCGAGTGCCGGTCAGGAAATCAGGCTTGCCGACATTGAATCCGATGCCGGCGCGGGTTTGGGCATGTTCGAAGAGCTTCACGGCTACCCCGGTGCAGCCGCCTTCGCGTCAGCGATTAAGGAAGCCTCGTCCAAGTGGTACGGGGCCGTCGGCAACAAATGGCTTTGCTGGCTGGTGGAAAACCGGGCGGAATTGGCTGATCCTCTTCGCGGGCAGATTCAGCAATTCGTGAATGACGTTGTCCCAAAGCATGCCGCCGGGCAGGTGATTCGAGTGGCAGGCCGATTTGCACTTGTTGCAGCGGCCGGCGAACTTGCATCGCACTATGGACTAACCGGTTGGCAGGAAGGCGAGGCGAGCAAGGCTGCCCGGAAATGCTTTGCGGCATGGCTGGATGGATTTGGCGGGGCGGGCAACCGTGAAGAGCGCAACATTCTGTGCCAGGTGCGGGCATTTTTTGAAACGCACGGAGCAAGCCGGTTTGAGGACATGAACGCCGCCAATGAGCAACGCATAAATAACCGCGTTGGGTTCTACCGGACAGGGGAGCACGGGCAACGCGAGTTCCTGGTTCCTGTTGAAGCATTTCGCGGAGCTGTGTGCCAGGGGCTGGATGCCAAGGTTGTCATTCAGGTGCTAGCTAGATCTGGAATGCTTCTCCCTGCCAAAGACGGCAAGCCATCACACACGATGAGATTGCCGGGGCTGGGTTCGCTCAGAGTCTATGTAATCCGGTACAAAGACGATCCAGATTGAAATTCGGTCTGAGGTCAATATCATTGGTCAGACGAGTATTTCTGTTGAGTGCTCGCAGAATTTTGGCCTCGGCGTTGAGCGGTGACGCCTTAAATTCGGGCAACAACGGTAACAGCGGTTACAAGCAGTACTGGCGCGGTTCACGGGCGTTTCGAGTCTGTTACCCGGCTTGGTTTTGGGTAACACGCCATACTTTGTGCCGTAACCGTAACCGTAACCGTCGGTAAGCATTACCGTGGGAGAGCACATTTCCCCCGTTACGGTAACCGTTACCGTCGGTTACCGTAACGGGAAAGGCGAGGTGGGCTACTGTTACCCTACCGACGAGCAAGGGCAACATTTCGGGTAACAGGGCAGGCCCCACGGATAACGGCTTCGAGGGTCATTGCAACCGTGTTGCCCGTGTTGCCCAAATATTGGACAAGAGCGTGAAAAATCGGCTCGGCGGTGGAATTTTCAATATTTAGGCTGTGGGAATTTTCCGACGGGGGGCGGAACGGTTTTGTATTCTCTCGCCGAGAGTCCGCCTTTCCTGATGACCTTTCGCATGCTAAGGTCATCGGTTTTGGCGCTTGGCGGCCAATTCCGGACATCCAACGTAGAAAAAACAATAGGCGCGAACGGAAGGTAAGTGATCCAAAACCGGGCGGTCCACTCTGCCGATAGTCAGCCTGCTTGTCGGCCGGAACGGCCATTGACAGGGTGCTGCCCGAGCGGCCCCTTCTCACATGTATTGCCGTCGTTCGGCCAAAGATCTTGGGAAATGGGTTCGAACGCCCGCTTACCCAAGAACGCTACTCACCGTTTCGACCCAAATGGGCCTCACGTTCCTAATTGCCATGGGCATGGACTCAGTGTAGGCTCAAATTGTTTTGGCTTCGGTCATTTGGCATCCATTCTTCGCCATGTTGGGTGAGGCATTTCTTACTCTTCAAGTATTCCTCCACAAATGAAACGATTGTTTTTGCTTATTTTAGTGGCCGGTATACCTTTTTGCGCTTTTGCTCAGGAAAGGAACATCCTGGATGTAATCGCAGAGCAGGAACGCGAAGAACAGCCAGACACATGGAGGCCCAAGGCGGAAGCAGGAGACCCAGAGGCTCAATACAAACTGGCGGATCTTTATTTACGCGGAATTGGGATCGAACAGAATGACAGTGAGGGGCTGTATTGGCTTGGCGAATCAGCGCGGCGCAAATATGGCAAGGCGCTTTTTCATTTGGGAATAGTCTTCGACCTTGGATATTATGGAGTAACGAAAGATCATGAGCGCGCCGTCTCCTATTTCGAGGCAGCCGCCCTTCTGGGTATTACACAAGCCGCAATTTGGCGAGCCAAATTCGGTCCTCAAGCTGATGCAAATTACTGGCTCATGATGGCTGCGGAGCAAGGCGACACGTCTGCTCAGTATGAAGTGGGAGAAAACTATTACTTTGGACGCGGCGGGCCGCAGAGTTATCAAGAAGCTGGCAAATGGTTTAAGCGCGCAGCAAAAGAAGGTCATCCAGATTCGATCTACTTCCTTGCCATGATGTACAGATTCGGTCGCAGCTATCCACAAGACTACAAAATGGCTTTTGTGCTATTTGCATCTGCTGCTGAGAAAGGCCACAAAGATGCACGATTCGAGCTTGGGCGGTCATATGCTCAGGGGCAGGGAACAAAAAGAGATCAAAAAGCGGCATATGTCATATATCGCAGCCTGATTCCAGAAATGCATTTTGAGGCGTTGGACCACATAGCTCAGTTTTTTCTTAATGGCATTTATGTCCATCGAAGCCCAGCGACCGCGTACGCCATCTATAACTTCATGGGGGCAAAGTTTGAGAATGTTCCTGCGATTGCCATGAAACGGGAAAGCATCAGAGTTCAGCTAAAGGAAGGCGAAATCGAGCAGGGGCAAATGATGACCCGCAAAATGCTCGTATCCAATGACGTCATATCTGTCATCGATGAGTTTCAGGAGGGGGCCAAAAAGAAGAAAGTCAATCCAAAAGTTACGATGTAGCGAGCGACCCTACCGAAGGGCCGTTCCTGGCCGGAGCGCAGGTTCGGCTATGGTGCCACAAAGCGGGCGTTGACAGGCCGAGTGGAATTTCCGGCGGCAGCGTTCGGCGATGCTCTGCCCGATGAGCACGGGGTTAGCATGAGTAAGTTTCTTCAGTCGTTGCAGATGACCGCGGAATTCATGGAATTCACCAGGCCGTGGAAGCTTTTTACACTCGCGGTCGGCATGGCTTTGTTGATTTTTGGCTCGTTTTACTACGACGCCCCTGACTGGGACATCCCGATCAGCTTGATTATGGCAACCCTGACCTACCTGACGGCACCATGGAGTCTTCGTGTCCTCTTGGAACGCAGATGGAGACTTTGGCCGGCAATGTTGCTAGCAACCTGGTTTAGCATCGACGGATGCTATTGGCTCTACTGGTATTTCAAGAACCCGACTGCACTCGAAATGATGCGCGAGGCAAACTTCTTTGCTTCACTACCACTCTATGGAATCTGCGGGGCCATTTGGCTCTATCGTGGCAATTTGCGCGAACTGTTCCGCGAAACATGGCACAAGCTTAGAAGGTAATGGATGCCCTCAGTTATGCTGACGAAAAAACATCTGTGCTCTTGGCTTTACTTCGTCAGTTCGGGGGCTTGCTTCAATCAAGCCCAGACAGTTACGTCCCTGACCAGACCGCTTTCGGTTCACTAAGCGGACGCACTTCTTCCAATTGTCATCAGGCCGTAATGGGTCGAGAGCATCGATTAGCGAAAATTGCAAGCTGCCGATGACCAGGAGTACAGTGGCAAACGACGGTCGCGGCCATTAGCGGTCCCCAAGAAAATTTCCCAAAGCCGCTGTTGATCTGGTTTTAAGAATTGATCTAATCAATGACTTCACCATTTCCCCGGATGACGGGCGCGGCCGGTTCTGCATTCAGGCTTGATGCCCCGTCATCGGTGTCGGCGCAGATAGAACACCCGAGTGGCAACGTCACACTACGCGAAGGTGCTCCTTATGTGACGATAGTTCTCCATTCATGTCCCAACGCTGATGTTGCTCGAGTATTGGCATGGCAGGTGGTACAAGAAGCGCTGGATGTACTTGCCGCCCGTGCTCGTATTGCCCTCGCCACGTCGCTCGGTGAGCAGGAGTTTCTAACTTGGTACAGGAAAGACTCAAGTCTTCACCTCACTTGCGTAGACACCGCCAGTGCCACTTGGTCAGCTAACATCGGCATTCAAACCTCGTCGTCTCTTCTACCACCGCAGCCGCCCCCCTTTGTGCACCACGCCGCGCTCCGGTTCTATCGCCTATCACAGATATCTTCTGATCTGTTTGATGCCTATCGAAACGCATACTTGTCTCTTGAATGCCTCGTCAGCGACGCGTCGGCCAAGAGGGAGAAACCGAAAGCATCTGAGCTCGACTGGCTCAAGCGAGTTGTTTCCAGCCACTTTTCCGGCGCAATTCCATCGGGAATTGATGCGAATACTGCTCTCGACTCCATCTATAGAGACGGACGAAACCCCATCTTTCACGCCAAGTCAGGCGAAACGTTTTACGCGCCACTTGGTAAGGAACGTCAAGAGGTTCAGATGCGGTTCGAGACCCTCTCTATCCTCTTGACTGCGCTACTGCGCCACAAACTCGGTAACGCTAGCGTCGGAGGTTGGGGAAATACGTCCCAAGCGTTGCAGGACGTACAAGCTCGGACTACTTTTTCGTTTGACGAACTCGTATTCAAGTCTGCAGACTCTGCTGTCTCACAGATCCCTCATATCCTGATTCATGAAGAATCTCGGAAATTTGGTCAACTCTGGGCCAGCGCATCCGTCGAGCGGCCTGCTGCAATCAATGAATTCCACTCCATTGAGCTAAAACGAAATGGCGGCGAGTGGATGCAGATCGCTTTGCCCGAACATGTCCCGCTTAAGGACGTAGCAACGGTGACACTAGAGTTGAATCTCATGCAGTTCCATCTCCGGGCGCCACGTCCTGGCCATCCACACTAGCGGTGAAGGCACCAACACACGAAGCAAATAGATGGATGAACGGCAGTTTTCGCGATTGCGCTACTTCCGCTGTGGGTCGGTTTGAGTCAATGACCTTAGCGCCATGAGCAGCAGTAATGGCTGGAATCTTTCCAGCCTAGATGAAGTGGGGGCATTTTTGGGGGCATTTTGTAAATGAAAAAAACAAAAACCAATACAAAACAATTGGATGGTAGATGTTTGTGGTTCCCATCGCCTCCAGGCAGGTCGCCGATCTGCGAGAAAAAGCCAACCGAAAAAGGGTTGGCTTTTTTCTTGTCTGGCCGATAGCTGTCCAAGCTTTATCTGCATAGCTGCGCGCTTGGTCGGCGCGTTCTGTTGGGTCATATTCCATTGATGGAATATTCCTTCAAAGGCTAAATTGAGACATGACCGAATTACACGGACGAGTTCGGCCCTGGTGGGAAGGACTGACAGATGGCTAAGAAGTTTGCTGTATTGCGCGCTCAAATGTCGCCGCAAGCTCGCTCGCGTGCCGACGAAAAGGCACGAGCGATGTTGGCCGGAATGCCGCTCAACGAACTGCGCCAGGCGCGCGGCCTGTCGCAGAAAATGCTGGCCGAAATTCTCCATGTACAACAACCCGCAATTGCCAAAATTGAGAAGCGCACCGATATGTATATCTCGACACTGCGCAGTCACATTGAAGCGCTGGGTGGCGAGTTGGAAGTTGTCGCCCGGTTCCCGGACGGCGCAGTGAAGATTAGCAACTTTTCGGAGCTCGAAAAGAGCTAGCAACATGAGCCTCTGGTGACTGACTTTCGCGAGCGACATGGTAGTTGGTCAACGATGCGCCATGCCTACGTTTCTGCTCAAGGTCTAGCACGCTGCCAGTTTCGAGCGCCTGCTCGTCGGCCATTCCTGCCGTTCGTCCATCTGCCGAACTCAGTCCGCAATGCGCGGGCTACCCGTCATTGAATAGCCTGTATGTTCAGAATTTAATTAGATAGACTGTCCGACAATAAAATGACTAAGGGGGAATGAAACGTGGACCACCAAGAGGAACTTGACGCTTTCTTTGAGAAATGGGGCGGGAGAACCAAAGCCTTTGAACTTATCGAATCTGCTTGTTTGTCATCTGGCGGGAAGTTCGCCGACGAGTTGTCCGAACTCGTCAGTCATAATCCCCAAGCCAAGAAGATAGTCACCGAGATCGTGGAGATAACGGCAAAAGGTGGGCAATTTGGGGGTTCCGTGGTGCCAACCTTTGTTGGCACTCCAGCGACGCATGGCACCTCCACGTCAGATGACTTCTTCAAGGCAAAATCACCAGAGTATTTAGTCTCTGCCGAATTTACGCATGATAATGAGGCGGCCGCAAGAAACGAGGAGGACGGCTGGCCCGACGACGGCCGTGACATTGGCGATGCGTAGCGTCTCTGGCACATTGCGTGGGCGTTTTCTTGTAGAGGCATGGTCCCGCGCTTTTGAAACGGCGGGGACGACCGTAACCCCCTTCATTGCGGAATCAGATTTGTTTCATTAGTCAGCGTCCGGTAAGGCCGACTTGATGTCTATTGTCATCAGAATAAGGCGGTTGCTCGGCCAAAGCCCACCGTCGCCAAAGTACGCCGTGGTGACCGGTCTAAAATAGAACACGGCCTAGCCGGAAATTATCTAGATGTCGGCTTTTTCTAACACGGACTGGTACTTGCGGCCCATTACAGACGTTCAGGACCGTGGAGCCTGGTAAAGACCGTCAACTTCAATAAACTGTAAGAGTAATTTGAATAGCGACGAGAATGTTTTCTGCCAACCGAACTTCCTTAATGCATTGTTGAAATACTTTGCAGGTGCATCATAGATGCTTTAATAATGGACCCACGCGCTAATAAAAATATGACACGTCAAGAACTCCTACAACGATCAAGTGCTCTTCTGGGGCGTTTTGCGCACGAAGTGAAAGTCGCCAACGCCATGGGTCTATTCGACATAAACACCGTCGCAGAAGACTTCCTCATTCCCATATTCGCGATAGCTTTCAACTGCCCTGATCTACGTAACCAAAACCGTATACAGTTGAACTTCCCAGCCATCGATTTGGGGTGCGCAACGAGTAGAACCTCTATTCAAATCACGTCCGATTCTTCAAGCAACAAAATGTGTGAAACGTTGGAGAAATTCGAGTCTCATGGTCTCTGTAGTGATTTTGATAGCCTCTACGTGTATGTAATAACTGAGAGACAGAAATCGTACACCTCTTTGAAATTGACAGAAGCGGTGAACAATCTGTCAATTGAGTTCACCCCTTCAAGCGACATTCTCGATTTTCAAGACTTGGCGAAAATACTTGGTAAGCTCACTAATGGGCAACTCGAACAAATTAATAGCCATCTCGAAACAGAATTCAAAAAGACTGATGCCAATCTTCAGTTTCGAAACAATTTAGACGCATTCTTGGAGATTAGCCAAAAAAAAATAGAGGATGAGAAGCGTACAAGGAAATATATACCAGCGGTCTTTGTGGAGACTTCAGAAACGAAAGAGGAGATGCGGTATTTCGCAAATCCAATGTTCTTCCACCGAAAGATCGATGATGATCTGCAGCGAATTGACCTAACCCATTTTAATGAGCTCTTAGGTAAGGCCAAAATCGAACCCGTTGCAGACAATTTGCGCGAACTCAGAACCTTGACGACGCCAAATAACCTGTCTGAGCTTCGGGCGCATCTGGTTCAACAAAGTATTGTGCTTGAGGCTATGCAAAAGCGGGTTTCTCCATTCTCTTGGTGTGGTGACCGTGGGGTGCGGTTTGCGCCCAGCGACTACTCGACCGGCTACTGGGAAGTATTTCGGCACAGTATCGAATCAAGCGGAAGCGGTGTGCTCAGCTCGCTTGAGAAGGTCTCCAAGAAAATTGGAATCGCGCACGCCAAAATATTCTTAGTTACGGGCATGGCGGGGCAAGGAAAAACCAACTTCGTCTGCGACTTGATCGAAAATCAGTTCAGAGCATTTGAGATTCCCACGATTTTCATCCCTGCGCGGTCATTGAACGACTACCCAGGTCCAAACCGTATTCTGTCGTACGCCAAAAATAACCGGTTCGCGCCCGATGTCGCCAACCTTCACGACCTTTTCACACTGTTAAACAAAGTTGCCGAAGAGTGCCAAAAGCCGTTCGTAATAGCCATTGACGGAATAAACGAAGTTGGCGACCTAGACGGGTTTGGTGCTGAACTCAGAGTCTTCCTCGAAGCCTTGTGTCAGTATGATTTCGTAAAGACTATCATTACCTGTCGGAGCGAATTTTTTGATCACAAGTTCGCGAGAGTATGTGAACCGCAGTCTCCCGATCAGCTTTATCGGGTGCGTGACCTTCGCAACGAGATGTCAGACGACAATAAATCGAGGCTATTAGACGCTTACCTTCGTCATTTTCAAATCAAAGCCAATTTTTCCGAGGCTGCAATAGAGTTCTTAAAAAATGATCTTATCCTACTGCGAATTTTCTCCGAAATTCATGAAGGTAAGGATATTGGATATCTGCCAGATATCTACAAAGGAGATATCTTCGAAAAATATCTGACCATGAAGATCGAGGAGTTTCCAACCTCCTTGAGGCAGAAGGTATTGAATTCACTTTACAGGATTTGCTCTCGAATGTTGGGTGAAGAGAATTTTTCTCAGATATCCCTTGAAGGTTTCGATGAACCCGAACGAAAAATTGTTGACCGGTTGATAGGAGAAGATATCATTCTTCGGAGGGAAGTCCCTTCTATGGGGCTTGCGTCGCTGGGGGTTGAAAACATCTCATTTACATACGACGAGCTAAGAGATTTCGTGCTTGCTTACTATGCCGTCGAGAAACTTTCAGCGACTAACCCTTCAGAAATAGATAGCATTTTTAAAAAAATTCCCGACTGGCCTATCTATGAAGGTTTTTTCCGCTATGCATATGTTCTCTCACGCAAGAAGAGAAACGCTACGGTTTTGGCGGCTTGTGAGGCTTCAGAAGACTTCCATAAACATTATGTGAACAATCTGTCGCTTTTGTCAGCAGACATTCAAACACCCGACGACGTCAAGCGGATAGAAACCGTTTTGAAGGATAACGCTTCGGAACGCAATCTCCAAAATGTTGCTTGGTTCCTGTTCCGAAAAAGAGAGCAATCGGAACTTTTTAACGTTCGAATCTTGCTTGATCATGTTAGCGGGTTAGATGATGAAAAATCCGAGCGGTTTATGAAAGCGATGTTCTCTCCTTCTTTCGAATTTCGAGGTAATTGGCGGGACGAAGTCAGTGGCCTGCTAAATAGCTTGAAGGACCTTGGAGAAGAGACGATTAATGGATTGGGTGTTCCAGCACTGGCACTCGCACTGCATTTTGCACCATATGCCCACTGGAATGAGCGGGAAAGCATTCTCAATTTCTTCTCGAAGTTTCAACTTACGCAAGTTGTAGGTGCAGCAATTAAGGCTTGCCAAGTTTCCGTCTCTGTTAGGGTGCAGAATTGCCTGAAGGAAATAGCGGAAGGAATGAGGTGAAGTATGAGGGATGAGATAAAGTTGATCCTCCCGACTTCATGGGAGCCCAATCGGGAAGAGTTTCTCGCAGCATTGGGTGTATCTAATGGGGGACTTGGCGAGCAGTTTTTCGGAACTGTCTACGACGCACTGTTTGTGGGATCAATTGAAGTGAAAGGTGAGTACAAAAAGTATTATTCCGTAGAGTATGCGAGCTTATCGGAATATCTAGAAACTCGGTATGGGGAAAATCTAAGCGAAGAGGATTTGGAAGCAGATCGCGTGTTCATTGTGACTTGGCTACCACAGGTCATTGATGACATATACGAGGATAACAAGCTAGACACTGTGCTTGAATGCATCAAGAAACTGGAAGGAACCTAGGGTGAAGCTCAAATTTGATTTCGTTTCAAACAGTTCATCCACGTCGTTTGTCTACATAGCGGACGAAGAGCTGACCGAAGAGGTTTTTCTCAAGGCTGCCGGTGTGGACGGTAACGGCCCTGTGGCGGATTTGTTTCGTCAAATGCACTATGAGCTCAGCACTGCAGTTCGGCACCATGGGAAACAAGTAACGACAAATGAAGCAGCCGAAAGCCTTGCCGGAACTCATAGGTTTACACCGGAGGTGGTCGAGAGAATGAAAGATGCGATTGGAAAGGGGCAGAAAGTCGTTACATCATCGCTGAGCAGCGATGGCCCCCTTGCGGAGTCGCTTCTGTGTATGGAAATGTTTGAGATTGAATCAGACCACTTCTACATTAACGCCTACAACAATTATTGGTAGCGTTGTGCTAAAGACTAATCGCTATAAGAGTTTGGGCTATACATCCTTTTTTAATTCCGATACGGGGTTTTTCGCCAGGGTTCCGGACAAGGGGAAAAAAGAGCCATTCTGGTCACCGCACGGACCGGAGTTGATGGATATTTCAATCACAAATTGGTGTGATAAGGGCTGTTCGTTTTGCTATAAGTCTTCGACGGAGCACGGCAAACACATGGCGCTCGAAGACTACAAGAAAGTGATTGATCAAGCTGCAGAAATGCGGACATATCAAGTGGCATTGGGAGGCGGTAACCCCAACGAGCATCCAAATTTCTTAGAGATATTAGAATACACCGCAAGTAAGGGTATCGTTCCGAACTATACAACGAATGGTCGCGGCATGAGCCGTGAGATACTTGATGCCACGCGTGAGTATTGCGGTGCTGTGGCTGTTTCTGCTTACATACCATACCAAGAGACTGCTGCGGCGATCAAGAAACTGGGTGACCACGGAATCAAAGCCAACATTCATTTCATCTTGGATGCCTGGAGTATCGACACCGCGATTGATTGGCTCTATCTCCCTCCGGAATATTTGAAGGGCATAAACGCCATAATCTTTCTAAACTACAAACCATTGGGTCGAAAGGTTTTTGAAGAGAGGCTCTTGCGTAGCAGTGCAAGACTGGATGAGTTTTTCGGTTTAGCCACATCTGCCAACAGGAAACTGAAAGTTGGTTTTGACGCATGTTGCGTCAGCGGTGTATTCGCAAGAACGAACGCCAATATTTCAATGGTAGACGCGTGCGACGCTGGCAGATTTTCAATGTACGTTGCGGAAGATTTAAAGGTATATCCCTGTTCTTTTCAGGGTGGTTTAGCAGAAGGAGACTCGTTGGATGAAAACACAACACTTCTAGACATCTGGAAAAAGTCTCGAAACATGACAGCATTTCGAAGTTACTTTAGTTCGGATCGCTGTGGAGCATGCGGCCACCGTTCGGCTTGTATGAATGGTTGTCCGTTATTTGATGAAGTTGTCGTCTGCGGGAATCGATGAATTGCTTTCCGACATTTAAACCGCGCCGAATGTCTGAAATCAGTTTCTAACCGGAATTAAGTTTGAATTAGCCGAAGAGGCTGCTATGGCCGAGGAGGAGACTTCTGTCAAATCCTTCACCAACCCGGTAGTTTCATAGGAGCCGTTCCACCGTAGCTCTGACGTTTAGGGGCCGACTCAGAAGCTCCGCCGTTGCAACTATTTCCCCGCGCGGCTCCAATAAAGCTCCCTTCGATTTCGGCGACATCGACTTCAAACGATGAACGACTTACAACCGTCGGCCCTGAAGGTTGAAAGCGATTGGCACAGCGCTGGGCGAATTCGGTTAGCGCTCCTCTCGTCACGATGAAACCCAAAGATAGATGACGAGTGATTTCACTGCCCTTGGGACGTTTCTGACAGAATGCGTGCGATGAATAATAAGGGCGGCGCTCAGCAAGCTTCACGAGATCACCACTCGTGCGCCACGAGCAACCTCGTACGGCTGACGGTCGCGCAGGCGCTCGCGGGGGCGAACTCGGTCGTCGTCTATGCAACCGGCGCCATCGTCGGCAACGCGCTTGCCCCGAGTCCGGCGCTGGCGACGCTACCGATCACGATTTTCGTTCTCGGGATGACGGCGTGCGCCTTGCCCGCCGGTTCGATCGCGCGGCGCTACGGTCGCCGCACCGCCTTCCTCGTCGGGACGAGTTGTGGCGTGCTGGTCGGTTTGCTCTCGGCCTTGGCCGTCGTCCTGGGCCTCTTCTGGCTCTACTGCGCAGCGACCTTCTTCGGCGGTGCTTACGCCGCCGTGGTGCTTTCCTTCCGCTTTGCTGCCGCCGATTGCGTTGCCGTGGACCGACGTTCGCGAGCGCTCTCCATCGTCATGGCAGGTGGGGTCTTCGCCGGGGTGATCGGGCCACAGCTCGTCACTTACAGCATGTATGCGTGGATGCCTTATACCTTCGCGGGGACCTATCTCGCCCAGGCAGCCGTCGCTGCCTTGTCCGCACTCATCCTCGTCGGCGTTCGCCTGCCCAAGCCGACGCAGCAGGAGCTTGCCGGCGGTCGTCCCCTCGGCCTCATCGCGCGCCAGCCCAAGTTCATTACTGCGGTCACCTGCGGCGTCGTCTCCTATCTGCTCATGAACTTCCTGATGACCGCTGCCCCGCTGGCAATGCGGATGTGCGGCCTGTCGCAGGAGTCGTCCAACCTCGGCGTGCAGTGGCATGTGATCGCGATGTACGCGCCGAGCTTCTTCACCGGGCGATTGATCACTCGCTTCGGTGCGCACCGGGTGGTCATGGCTGGCCTGCTGCTGACGGGCCTCTCAGCCGCTGTCGGGCTGATGGGTATCGATATCGCGCACTTCTGGCTCACCCTCATCCTGCTGGGGGTGGGCTGGAATTTTGGTTTTGTCGGCGCGTCGTCGCTCGTGCTCGAGTGTCATCGGCCGGAAGAAAGGACGCGAGTGCAGTCCTTCAATGACTTTGTCGTGTTCGGGACGGTCGCCGTTGGATCCTTTCTCTCCGGCGGCTTGCTGACGACCTACGGATGGAGCACCGTGCTCTGGCTGTCCTTTGTTCCTCTGTCGCTGGCCGTCTTTGCGCTGGCCTACCCGAAGCCCGCGCGTTGAAGAGGCCTAAGGCGCAGCGCGAAGCTGCGCCGGGTCGAGCACCCGGAATCGCGCTTCGCGACCTTTTTCCCGGTCGCCGTCGTCGCTGACGACGATGATCACCGGCTTGCCGTCGATGATCGCCGGCGTGACGCCCTCGGCGCGCGCCATGCCGGCCGGCCCGGGAACGCTCAGGCGCCGCGGTTGATCGCGCTGCGTGCCGCCCCACGACCACAAGTGGAACTCTCCGTCGACGGCGGTCGGCGGGCCGCTGACGAGAAGGTAGGCCGCAAGGGCCGGGAGGTAGGACATCGCGCGGATGCCGTCGCCGCCAAGCTCGAGCGTGACCAGCGGCTGCGCCATGCGCGGCGCCGCGCCCGCTTCGAACACGGCGCGCGCGTTGTCGATGGCGGCGACGATCGCGCGCCCTTCGAGCAGGGGGCCGCGAAAGCCGATGAGCAGGCGCTCGCCGTCGGGCGTCACCTCGAGCGCCTCGATGTTGAGACCGCCGTCGGCCTTGACCTCGAGCACCGTCGCCGCCTGCGCGAGCACCGGGTGGGCCGCGCTCATCGCCTCTTTGAGGCCGCTGACGACGACCGGGTCGAGCGCGAGGTCGCCGGCGACGCGAAAGCGCACCAGCCGTTCGCGCGCTTTCTTTTCCTTGCCCTTGCCGCTGCGCGAATGCGAGGTGATGGCATAGACGAAGCCTGCGGCGTCGACGCTGATGCCCTCGAGATCGTCGAGTTCCATCGCTGCGGACAGCGCACCGGTGCGCAGCGGGACGCTGCTCGTCGTGCCGTCGGGGCGAATCGTCAGCAGGGAAAACGGCCGCGATTTTTCGTCCTCGACGACGAGGAAACGGCCGTCGGGCAGTTGCGCGATCGCCGACGGTTCAAAGATGCCGCTGAGCGTGAAGAACATGAGGAGGCCTGCGAGAGTCATGAGCGAATCGAAAAATGGTCGGCGCTTGGCTAGCCGCGCTGTTGCCGACCGAAAAGGCGGCCGAAGAGCAGGCGCACGCCGCGCGCGAGCTTGGGCAGCAGCCAGACGAGGAGGAGGACGAAGAGCGCGAGCAGGACGAGGAAGGTGAGCGGGTGAAAGATCGCCGCGTAGAGGCCGCCGGCGACGAGAGCGTCCTCGCCGAGCGAGGTCGCGACATTCGAGAATGGCTCCGGCGAGGCGTTGATCAGCGCCCGGCCGCCGGCTTTCGCGGCGTGCGTGCCGGCGGCGAGCGTGCCGCCGAGCAGGCCGGCGATGGTCATCAGCTCGGCCGGATGCTCGCCCATCGCGAGCGCCGCGAGCAGCGCGCCGGCGGGGACGCGAATAAAGGTCTGCACGCTGTCCCACGCCGTATCGACGAGGGGGATCTTGTCGGCGAGAAATTCGACGACGAGGAGCGCGCCGGCGACGCCGAGTACCCAGGGATTTTCGAGCACGGAGAGGGTTGCGGGCAACTCGAGATAGCCGAGCCGGCCGAGCATGCCGGCGGCAAAGACCACCGCGTAAAGTCGCATCCCGCTCGCCCAGGCGAGGCCGCCGGCGAGCGCCACCGATTCGTAGAGGCCCATGACTTAAGCGGGCGCGGCGAGCAGCGCGCGGCGGGCGCCGCCCGAAAGGCCGTCAGTCCATCTCTTACCCATGGCGAACTCCTTGCACCCGGCGCGGAGGATCAGTATAGCGCGCCGGCCCGGAGGCGACGCCGCAGCCGGGTCGCCGCGAGGCAGTTACCGGCTTTAGAGGCGGGCGGACAGCGATAATCCGTCGCGGCCGGCAATCTGTGCCAGAATTTCCGGCATGCGCTCGATCTCCGTTCTCCCTTCCCTCGCCGGTCTTTCCCGGGCGCACAGGCGCCTCCTTTGGAGCGCGCTCTGGCTTGCCGGCATTCTGACCGGCGCGGCGATGCTGGTGGCACAGTCGATCGAGTCGCAACGCAACGCTTTCGAAACCGATGCGCGTATCGCCCATCGCCTGCTCTCGCAGCGCGCCGTCCAGCATGAGGCGGTCCTGGCGACGCTGAGTTTGATGCAAACGCGCGTGGACGAGCGTCTGCCGGCGGTCTATCCGCAATTTCTGCAACTGCTGCGGCGCGGCGCCGACGAGGCGTGGCCGGGAAGCGAGACGCTCGCGCGGGCGCTTGACGAAGCCGAGCGCATCAGCGGCAGGCCGCAACTGGCGCTCGCCGATCTGCCGGCCGGACGCTTCTGGATCGTGATGCGGGCGGCCGACGGCGCCGCCGCCCTCGGCGCGGCGTATGCGCTCGAGATTTCACTGCCGCTGATGGTGCCGTGGTCCGAATGGCCGTTTGGCGATTCGCCCGAAGCCTTGCCGGGAAAAGGCATCCGTGCCTGGCTGGAATACCGCGACGCGTCCTGGGTCATCCATGCGGGGAAAGGCGAGGGCGATCTTCGCCGCTTTGTTTTTCGCAAGCGTCTTGCCGCCGAGAGTCAGCCTTTCGAGCTCGTGGCCGAACGCAGTTATCGCGCCGACGATCTGCCGTGGCCGGCGATGCTGCTCTGGCTGCTGATCTGGAGCGCGGCGCTCGCCGGGCTGGCGGCGGCCCTGCGCGAGATCCGGGCGCGCCGGCGAGCCGAGGAGTTGCTGCGCCTCGGTCAGGTCTCGCGGCTCAATGCGCTCGGCGAGCTGGCGGCCGGGCTGGCCCACGAGCTCAATCAACCGCTCACCGCCGTGCTCGCGAATACCCAGGCAGCCGTCCGCCTGCTCGCCGACGAGCCGCCGGGGCTCGACGCCGCACGCGCGGCGATGGACGCGACGGCAGCGCAGGCCCGCCGCGCTGCGGACGTCGTCACTCGCTTGCGCCGCGTCATCGAGCGGCCCGGTCGCGGCGAGCGCGTCGCGCTCGATCTTGCCGAGCTCGCGCGCGGCGTGCTGCAGTTGCTCGAGCCGGAATGCCGCAGGCGCGACGTAGCGAGCTCGGTCCACGCGCACACGGCAGTCCGGGGGCTCGGCGACCCGGTGGCGATTGAACAGATTCTCTACAATCTGCTGGTGAACGCGCTGGCGGCGCTCGACAAGCGTGCCGACGGGGAACGCACGCTCCAAGTCGACGTCGCGAACGGCGATTCGCCAGCGACCGTGCGCCTGTCGGTTCGCGACAACGGGCCGGGCGTTGCCGCCGAGCTCGTCGGGCGCCTGTTCGAGCCTTTTGTCAGCGGCCGCCAGGGCGGCCTCGGCCTGGGACTTAGCCTTTGCCAGACGCTTGCCGAGGAGATGGGCGGGCGCCTGAGCTATCGCGCGGCGACGCCGGGCGCCGAATTCCTGCTCGAGCTGCCCGCCGAGCCGGCCGGCGCAGAAAGGAAAAACGCATGAGCGCAGCCGGATCGTTCTCGCCGCTGATCGCCCTCGTCGATGACGACGCGGCGGTGCGCGACGCGCTCGAACTCCTGATCGGCACGATCGGTCTGCGCGTCGAGAAGTGGGCGAGCCCGGAGCGCTTTCTTGCCGACTTCGACCGCCAGAGCATCGGCGCCATCGTGCTCGATATCCGCATGCCCGGCCTCTCCGGGCTCGCCGTCCTCGACCGTCTGCAGGCGGCTGGCGTCGACCATCCGGTGATCATGCTCACCGGCCACGGCACCGTCGATCTTTGCCGGCGCGCCTTCAAGGCCGGCGTCGCCGAGTTTCTCGAAAAGCCGGTCGATGACGAACTGCTGCTCGATGCCCTGCAGCAGGCGGTCCGCCGCCACGTCAAGTCGCGCCAGCGGCACGAATCCGACCTTGCCGCGCGCGAGCGTTACGCGGCGCTCTCCGAGCGGGAAAAGGAAGTGCTCGGCCTGATCGTCGAAGGCCTCACCAACAAGGAGATCGGCCGTGCGCTGGGCCTGTCGCCGCGCACGGTGGAAACGCACCGTGCCAATATATTCGACAAGCTGGAAACGTCCTCGCTGGCACAACTGATCCGGCGCTACGCGGCGCTCGTCGAAGCCGGCGATTCATCGGCTCTTCCGTAGCGGCCGGCGATTCATCGGCTCTCCCATAGCGGCCGGCGATGCATCGGCTCTCCCATAGCGGCCGGCGATGCATCGGCTCTCCCATAGCGGCCGGCG
>CAZALA010000004.1:27425-64361 GCA_964485725.1 uncultured Propionivibrio sp.
CATCGGCTCTCCCATAGCGGCCGGCGATGCATCGGCTCTCCCATAGCGGCCGGCGATGCATCGGCTCTCCCGTAGCCGCCGGCGCGTGCCCGCGGGCTCTCGGTAGTTATACGTAGGGTCGAGCGTAATCGCCCGAATATCCGGCGCTCGGCGCGCCCACTACAGTTCTCCTCAACGACGGAAGCCTTTCCGCCGTGCCCATCAGCCAAAGGAGAAACCTCATGAAGCAACTGATTTCCGCCCTCGCCCTCGCCTCGCTTTTTGCCGCCACCGCCACGCAGGCACAGACGCCGGCCGTGCGCAGCGAGCGCAACGTCTCGCTCGATCTCGCCAACCAGATCGCCGCCGCCAGCGTCGCCGCTTGTCAGGAGAAGGGCTACGCCGTGACGGCAACGGTCGTCGATCGCGCCGCGACGCTGCGCGCCGTTCAGCGTGCCGACAACGCCGGCCCGCATACGCTCGAGGCGAGCCGCGCCAAGGCCTTCACTTCGGCATCGGCGAAGAACACGACGCTCGCCATGATGGAAGCGGCGCAGAAAAATCCCGGCGCCGCCAACCTCGTGCATATTCCGGGCTTCCTGCTGCTGGGCGGCGGCGTTCCGATCAAGGTCGGCAACGAAGTGATCGGCGCGGTCGGCGTCGGCGGTGCGCCGGCCGGCAATCTTGACGAGCAATGCGCGCTGGCGGCGCTCGACAAGGTCAAGGATGCTTTGAACTAAGAGAGGAGCGATCGCCATGTTGACACGCATTTTGATTCACGCGCTGGCCCTGGCCTTGAGCTGCGCCGTTCTGCCGGCGCAGGCGCAGGTCGCGCCTTCCAGCGAGCAGGTGCGCGGCTACTCGGGCCTGCTCGCCGCCGCGCACACGGGCGACCTGGCGCAGATCCGGGAACTCATCGCGAAGAAAACCGCGCTCGGCGTGCGCGACGGCCAGCAGCGCACGGCCTTGCACGTTGCCACCTACGCCCGCCAGCGCGAGGCAATCGCGCTCCTGGCGGCGGCCGGCGCCGATCTCAACGCGCTCGAATACCAGCGTTACGATCCGGTCACGATTGCCGCGGTCGCCAACGACACGCAAACCCTCGCCCTGCTGCTGCGGCTCGGCGCCAGCGCGCGCAACGTCACGAGCCCCTACGACGGGACGGCGCTCATCGCCGCCGCGCATCTCGGCCACGTCGGCGTCGTCGAGCAACTGATCGCCGCCGGCGCCCCGCTCGATCATGTGAACAACCTGCACTGGACGGCCTTGATCGAAGCCGTGGTGCTCGGCGATGGCGGGAAGAATCACACCGAAATCGTTCGCCTGCTCCTCGCCGCCGGCGCCAAGCGAACGCTCACGGACCGTGACGGCAATACCCCGCTCAAGCTCGCCCGCGCGCGCGGCTATGCTGAAATGGAGCGCCTGCTTCTCGCTACTCCCTGAGGCGGCAGGTGGCTGGGCAACCCGTCGGTCAGCAATCAGGGCTTCAGGGCTCGGCGACCGGCGGCACCTCGGCGGGGGCCGCGGGCTTGCTGCGCCGCAAGGTCCGGCGCACCCATTGCTCGAGATCGTCAAGGTAGGTGAAGACCGCCGGCACGACGAGCAGGCTGAGCACGGTCGAGGTGATGAGACCGCCGATTACCGCGGTCGCCATCGGTGAGCGGAAGCTCGAGTCGGCCGAGCCCCAGCCGACCGCGATCGGCAGCATGCCTGCGCCCATGGCGAGCGTCGTCATGATGATCGGGCGGGCGCGCTTGTGGCAGGCGTCGAGCAAGGCGTCCCAGCGATTCATGCCGCGCTCGCGGCGCGCGACGATGGCGTACTCGACGAGCAGGATCGAGTTCTTGGTCGCCACGCCCATGAGCATCACGAGCCCGATCAGCGAAGGCATCGAGAAGCTCTTGTCGGCGATCAGCAGGCCGACGAAGGCGCCGCCGAGCGACAAGGGGAGCGCGGCGAGGATGGTGACGGGGTGCAGGAAGTCCTTGAACAGGACCACGAGCACGATGTAGATGCAGACAATCCCGGTGAGCATGGCAAGGCCGAAGCCCTGGAAGAGTTCGATCATCGCTTCGGCGTCGCCGACGTCGATGATGCGCACGCTCGCCGGCAGATTGGCGACTGAAGGCAGCTGCCGCACGGCTTCGACGACGTCGTTGAGGCCGCGCGTGCCGAGCTCGATTTCGAAGTTCATGTTGCGCGCGCGGTCGAAGCGGCTGATCACGGCGGGCCCGCCGCCCATTTCGAAGCTGGCGATTTCGCCGAGGCGCACCGGCCCGCGCGAGCCGGGCACGGTGAGGCGCTCGAGTTGCGCGAGGTCCTGCCGCGCCGCGTCGGCGAGGCGCACCATGATCGGCACCTGGCGCTCCGGCAGGTTGAGCTTGGGCAGGTTGTTTTCGTAGTCGCCCATCGTCGCCACGCGCAGCGTGTCGGCGATGACGCTGCTCGTCACGCCCAGGTCGGCGGCGCGCGCGAAGTCGGGCCGCACGACGATCTCGGGGCGCACGAGACTCGCGAGCGAGGTGACGTTGCCGATGCCGGGGATCGTGCGCAGTTCGCGCTCGACCGCCGTGGCGGCTTCGCGCAGCGCATGCGGGTCCTGGCTGGAGAGGGCGAGCACGTACTTGTCGTTGGAGCCGCCGAGGCCGACGCCGTAGCGCACGCCCGGCAGGTCGGTGAGCGCGGCACGGATGCGCGCCTCGATCACCTGCTTGCGCGGCCGCTCGCCGCGCGGCGCGAGCTGCAGCGTCAGCGTCGCCTTGCGCGCTTCGACGAAGTTGCCGGAGAAGGGATCGGCGCCCGCGCTGCCCGCGCCGATCGCGGTGTAGACGTCGCCGATGTGATCGATCTTCAGCAGCACCTGACGCGCGCGCTCGGCGGCCTCCATCGTTTGCTGCAGCGTGCTGCCGGGCGGCAGTTCGACCCGTACCTGCGTCTGCACGTTGTCGTCGGGCGGGATGAAGCCCGAGGGCAGGAGCGGGATCAAGGCAATCGACCCGAAGAAGAACAGCGTCGCGCCGACCATCGTCAGCACGCGATGGCGCAGGCAGGCCTGCACCCAGCGCATATACACGGTCAGCCAGCGCGCCTCCTTCTCTTGCGCGACCAGCGGCTTGAGCATGTAGGCGGCCATCATCGGCGTGAGCAGGCGAGCGACGACGAGCGAAGCGAACACGTCAAGCGAGGCGGTCCAGCCGAACTGCTTGAAGAAGCGCCCGGCGATCCCGCTCATGAACGCCGTGGGCAGGAAGACGGCGATCAGCGTGAAGGTGGTGGCGATCACCGCGAGGCCGATCTCGTCGGCCGCTTCCATCGCCGCCTGGTAGGGGCTCTTGCCCATGCGCAGGTGGCGCACGATGTTTTCGACTTCGACGATCGCGTCGTCGACGAGGATACCGATGACGAGCGAGAGCGCGAGCAGGGTGATGATGTTGATCGAAAAGCCCAGCAGCCACATGCCGATAAAGGCCGGGATGACCGACAGGGGCAAGGCCACCGCGGAAACGATGGTGGCGCGCCAGCTGCGCAGGAAGAGCCAGACGACGAGGACGGCGAGCGCCCCGCCTTCGAGGAGAAGCTTCATCGAAGCCTCGTATTCGTCGGCCGCGATCTGGACGAGATCCAAGGTGCGCGTGAGCTCGATATGGGCAAACTCCTGCTTGAGCTGAGCGAGCACTTTCTCGACGCGCTCGCCGACTTCGACTTCGCTCGCGCCGCGGCTGCGCGAGACTTCGAAGCCGACGACCTCCTTGCCGTTGAGCAGCGCCGCGGCGCGCCGCTCGGCGACCGAGTCTGCGACCGTCGCGATGTCCTTCAACGCGATGCGGCGACCGTCGGCAAGCGGAATCTGCATGCGGGCGAGCTCGTCGGCCGAGGCGACGGTGGCGATCGTTCGCACCGGCAACTCGGACGCTCCCAGATCGGTGCGACCGCCGGCACTTTCGAGCTGCACCTGGCGCAGCTGGCGCGACACATCCGCCGCCGAGGCGCCGAGCGCCTGCATGCGTGCCGCATCGAGCGTCACGCTGACCTGGCGGCTCGCGCCGCCGACCCGCGTCACGGCGCCGACGCCCGGCACGGCCATCAGGCGCCGTGCCACCGTGTCGTCGACGAACCAGGAGAGCGCCTCGTCGTCCATGCGCGAGGAACGGATGGCGAAGGCGAGGATGGGCTGCGCGGCGAAGTCGAGCTTGGTGACGATCGGCTCACGCAGGTCGGCGGGCATGTCGGAGCGCACGCGGCTCACCGCCGAGCGCACGTCGTCCACCGCCTCCTGCACCGGCTTTTCGAGAACGAACTCGGCCGCGACCGTCGCCGCGCCATCGGTCAGCGTCGTCGTGATGTGCTTCAAGCCCTGCACCGTGGCGATGGAGTTCTCGATCTTGCGCGCGACGTCGCTCTCAAGTTGCGCGGGCGAAGCGCCCGGCAGCGCCGCCGTGACGATCACGACCGGCAGGTCGATGTCGGGGAAGTTCTGCACCTTCATCGCCTGGAAGGCGAACAGCCCGGCCAGCGTGAGCAGCACGAAGAGCATCGCCGCAGGAATCGGATTTCGGATCGACCAGGCAGAGAGGTTCATGGACGGGGCATCTTCAGCAGGCGCGCGCAGCTTCTTTCGCGGGCAATTGATCGGCTCGCCATCGGTCAGCGCGCGCGGCTCGACGCGGTCGCCGCAACCGGGTTGGCGGCCGGGGTGGCAACCGGGGTGGCAACCGGGTTTGCCACCACTCGCACGAGATCGCCGTCGTTGAGAAAGCCCGCCCCGCTGACGACGACCTGCGCATCGGCCGGCAACTCGCCTTCGACCTCGATGCGCGTGCCGATGCGGCGGCCGGCCTTGACGCGCGTCAGGCGCACACGGTTGTCGGGCTGCAGTACCATCACGGTGTTGAAACCGTCGCGCGGCACGACGGCGACGGCGGGGACCGTCAGCGCGTCGCTCTCGCCAATCAGGAATTCGCCGCGTGCGAACATGCCGGCCTTGACGCCGACGTTGGCCGGCGCGCCGGCAATGTCGACGTAAACGAGCGCGTTGCGCGTCTGCGGATTGACCGTCGGCGCGATGCGGCGAACGCTCCCCTCGACCTGCGTCCCGCTCGGCGCCACGATCGCCACCGGCATGCCGGGCGCGAGCTTGCCAAGTTCGGCCGAACTCACTTCGGCGCGCCACTCGAGGCGACCCTGACGGATCAGCTTGAAGAGCTCGGTGCCGGCGTTCACGACGCTGCCGACGGTTGCGCTGCGCGCGGAAATGACGCCGTCGTCGGGCGCAATCACGTGCGTGTGCCGCCCCCGCACCTGCTGCGCTTCGAGCAGCGCCTCTGCCGCCTTGACGCGGGCGTTCGCGGTGAGCTCGGCGGTCTGATACTGGTTGATCTGCGCCTGGCTCATCGCGCCGGTTTCCGCCAGCGTGCGGGCGCGTGCGGCGTTGCCGGCCGCGTCGGCAGCCGTTGCGCGTGCTTCGGCGAGTGTCGCCTGCGCCTGCGCGATGTCGGCGTCGATCGCCTCGGTCGAGAAGGTGGCGAGCACCTGACCTTTCTCGACGCGGTCGCCGACGTTCACGCGCACGTCGGCAAGGCGCAGGCCGGTCGATTCCGAGCCGAGGCTGGCCTCCTGCCAGGCGGCGATGTCGCCGTTGGCGGGCAGCGTAAGGGGTAGCCGCGTGCGCTCCGGGCGCGCCACCGAGACGGTGAGCGCCGGACGCGCCGCGGCGCCGCCGGCCGGAGCATCGGCGGCGGGCGCGGGATCGCGACGCATCTGAAGGAAGGCGAGCGCCGCAAAAACGATCACGGCGAGGGCGATTAAAAAGAGAACTTTGCGTTGGGTGCGGGTCATGGGCTTTTACTGATGATCAGGGCCGGACCTTGCCGGGGTAGCGGAGAGGGCGACGGGGGCGGCAAGAAGCGGCGCAGCGTCGCGCTGCCAGCCGCCGCCAAGGGCGCGATAAAGCAGCACCCAGGCTTCGCTGCGTTCGCGTTGCAGCAATACGCGCGAGGTCTGGGCGGCAAAGAGCGTGCGGCGCGATTCCTCGAGCTCGATGCGACTGCCGAGGCCCGCGTCGTAGCGCGCCTGGCTGGCGCGCAGCGAAATTTCGTAGCCGCGGACGGCGGCGTCGGCGTCGGCGCCGCGCGCATCGACGTCCTGCAGGCGGGTCAGCGCTTCCTCGACTTCGCGCACGGCCTGGCGCACCTTGGCGCGGTACTGGCTCGCCGCCTCGTCGTAGCGCGCCAGCGCAGCCTCGGCGTTGGCCTTGCGCACGCCGCCGTCGAACAAGGGGACGGTGAGCGTGAGCGGCCCGATGCTCCAGGTGTCGAGCGTCGTCTGCAATCCAGAGGCGCGCACCTGCCCGACCGCGACGTTGCCGTTGAGGGTCAGGCGCGGGTAGCGCTGCGCTTCGGCGGCGCCGACGTCGTCGCTCGCTGCGGCGACCGCCAGCGCGGCGACGTACACATCCGGGCGCTGGCCGAGCACGCGCGCCGGCACGCTGTCGATCGTGCGCAGCGCCGGCAAGGAAAGCTGCGCCGGCGAGGCGTCGAGGCGGCGGGCGAGCAGCGCCGGATCGAGTCCGGTCAGCGCGACGAGACCCTGGCGCAGCAGTTGGCACTGCGAGCGCTGGCGCGTCAGGCGGCTTGACGAATCGGCGGCGCTCGCTTGCGCCAAGGCGGCATCGGCGGGCGCCGTGAACCCGGCGTTGGCCGACAGGCGGGCGAGGCGCGCGCTCTCGATCCGCGATGCGTTCTCCTCGCCGGCGACGGCGAGCTGGCGTGCACACGCGCGCTCGGCGAAGTAACTGTCGGCGGTTTCCGCCGCCACCGAAACGTAGGTCGCCTGCGCCTCAACGACGCTTGCCTCCTCGCGCGTGCTGGCAGCGTCACGGCTGGCGCCCAGCCCGCCGAAGAGATCGATCTCCCACGCCGTCTGCAGACCGGCCTGCGCGATCGTGGCCGCCGGCGCCAGGCCGCCAGCGGCGGTTCCGGCGGCAGTGTTGCTGCGGCTCGCCGACAGCGCGCCATCGAGCGAGGGGATCATCGCGGCGCGTGCCTGCACGCGTGCGAAACGCGCCTCGGCGATGCGCGCCGAGGCGCTTGCAAGATCCGGGCTGACCGCAAACGCCGCGGCGATGAGTTCGGCCAGCAAGGGATCGTCGAGTCCTCGCCACCACTGCAGCAGGTCTGCCGCCGAAGCGGCGCGCGGTAGCGTCGCGGCCTCGCTCGTCGCGGTCGCGGTGCGCGTATGCCAGGCCGCCGGCATCGGCGCCTCCACGCTCGCGGGCGGGCGCACGATGCTGCACGCGGAGACGACCACGGCAAGCAGCGGCAGTGCCAGGCGACGCAGGCCGGCTAGGCGAGTCATTTTCGCGGCTTCCTCTTGGGCGGCCGAGCCGCGGCGCGGGGCTCGGCTTGGGCTCGGCGCGAAGCCTCAGCGTCGAGCAGGGCACAGGCGTAGCGCGTGAGTTCGTCGCCCCAGCGGTCGACGCTCGCCTTGCCGCGCAGGAGCGAGGGTTTGAACTCGCTGATGAAGTCGTAGCGCACGTAGAGCTGCAACGCGAGGCCGGTGATGGCGAAGGCCAGCCGGTGCAGGTCCTCATCGGCGGCGACGCCGAGGTGGCGGCTGAGGATGCCGATCAGCGTCTGGTGCGGGGCCTTGATGTCGCGCTCGACATCCTGTCCCGGCAAGCCCGTGGGGTCGACCATCTCGCGCATGTGCAGGCGCATGCACTGGCGCACGACGTCGCCCTGCTTGAGCGGTGCGATGTAGCCGCTCAGGAAACGGTGCAGCGCTTCGTGCGCAGGCATTCCCGGCCCCTCGCACTGCGTCTTCAGGTCGATCTCGTCAGCGCCGAGCGGCTCGCTGAAGCAGGCCGCGTACAGTCCCGGCTTGCCGCCAAAGTAGTAGCTGATCGCGGCGATGTTGGCGCTGGCAGCCTGAGCGATCTCGCGAGTCGAGGTTCGCGCAAAGCCACGGTCGGCGAACAGCGCGAGCGCCGCGAGCAGCAGCCGCTGACGCGCTTCCTGGCCGTCGCTGCGGGCGCCGCGTCGGCCGCTGTCGCTGGCAGTCGCGAGGGCTTCGTCGGGTTCGCTGCGGGTGAGGTTTTTCATGCGGCCGATGCTAACATAGATCAATCGATTGATTCAACTAACGGCGGTCTCCGGCGCTTCGGCGCACGCTCGCGAAGCAGGCGGCTTGCGCCCTCGGCAGGTTCGCCATGCGCCGGACCTTAGCAAACGATACCGGCCTGGTATATGCGCTGGCAGACAGCCGGCGTCCAGGCGCCGCGACGATGCCTGGCCAAAAGCGCCGGCTCTCGCGATAGGGGGGCGTCATGGCCGGTCGAGAAGATCCGGATGCACAGCGGCGCGCGCTGCCCGACCAAAGCGAACAGCTGCGTTGCTGCCGCGCTTAAGCGCTGATGGCTGCGCCCGGAGCGCCTGCGGCCAGCTCGCGAGGACATCGATCGGCCGCTATAGTGGGCCCCGATAAACCGCACTATACTGATTGCCCAGCATGATCAGCGAACGCTTGCGCCGACCGCTGCAGCTCATCTTGGTCATCATGGTTCTCCCGCTTTGGGGCTGTGGCGAACACAACGGCAATCAACCGACCGCACGGGAAGGCATCATCGACCTCTCCCGTGGTGCCGATCTATTGAACGCTTCGACGCTCCAGCTGAACGGCGAGTGGGCCTTGTACTGGCAGCAGTTGCTGCCGCCGTCGACCTTTCAGCAAGCCGACCCGCCCCGGCCTTCGGCCTATGTCGCCGTCCCGGGCGCATGGAATCACCTGCAGATCGACGGGCAGGAGGTCGGCGGTGCCGGCTATGCAACGCTGCGAATTCGCGTCGTCACGGACGCGGCTCGCGGCGATCTCGCGCTCAAGCTCGGCGTCATCGAGTCCGCCTACCGTCTTTGGATCAACGGCGAGCTGGCTCTGGAAAATGGCGTCGTTGGCCGCTCCGCCGACGCCGAAAGACCGGCTCAATCAACGGCCTTGCTTCGGCTTCCGGCGAGCCGCGAGATCGATCTGATCATGCAGGTATCGAACCATCATTATCGCGAAGGCGGCGTCATTTCGCCGCTCACGATCGGCCCGGAAAAGCGGCTCGTGTCCGATCAGATGAGGGGAAATGCCGTCCTCGCTTTCTGCGTTGGCGCCGTCGCGGTGATCGGCTTGTACCATCTCGTGCTCTACGCCTTCCGCAGACGCGACCCGGCGACCTTGTATTTCGGCCTCTACTGTCTCTTGTGGACGGGCTACCTGCTGACCTCCGACTCGACTGGCTGGGCAATCAGTCAGCTCTCCGTACGCATACCGGATGTGCTGCTCAATCGCGTCGACCTGGCGTGCTTCGTGATTTCGATCCCGGTCTGTCATGCGTTCCTGCGCTCGCTCTATCCCGGCGAGCTGTCGCGGCGGATCGGACTTGCCAGCGGGGCGACCGCCGCCTTCTTCACTGCGCTCGGCGTCGCGCTGCCCACCTTCGCGTTCACTTCGGCGATGCCGGTTTACTACGCGTTCGCCTTGTTCATCATCGCCTACTTCCTGACCAGCCTGGTCAGGGCGGTGCGCCGGCATCGCCAAGGCGCGCAGTTCATTCTCGCCGGCTTCGTCATCCTGGGCGCCGCCGGGATCAACGACATGCTGCTCGACATGCAGGCGATCCGCTCCGTCTTCCTGATGCACGTCGGTCTGCTCGCCTTCGCGCTGTGCCAGGCCTTTGCGCTCTCACTGCGCTTTTCGGGAGCCTTTGCCGCGGTCGAGCAGCTTTCGAGCGAGCTTGCCGAAATGAACGCTTCACTCAAGAAGGAAATGAGCGAGAGCAAGCGTCTCGCGCGCGAACTCGTCAATGTCAGCGAAGAGGAACGCCGGCGCATCAGCCACGAGTTGCACGACGGCCTCTGTCAGCAGTTGATTGGCACGCGCCTGCACTTTTCGGTTCTGCGGCGGAACCTGGCCGACCTGGTCGGCAACGATCCGGCGTGGGAGCAGCTGTCGTCGATGCTCGAGAACCTGACCCATCAGGCTCACAACCTGGCGCACGGCCTGTGGCCGGTCGACGGTGAAGGAAGCGGCGCCAGTCCCTCGCTCGAGCACCTCGCCACTCGTCTGGCTGCGACGAGCGGCATTGGCATCGAACTGCGCGAGAATCGCGCCTGCAAGAGCTGCAGCAGTACGGCGGCGACGCAATTGTTCCGGATCGCGCAGGAAGCCGTGACCAATGCCGTTCGCCATGCCTGCGCGCAGCATATCGCCATTTCGTTCAACTGCGCCGACGGCGCGACCATGCAGCTTGTCGTCAGCGACGATGGCATCGGCCGCGGACGGGCCGCGCGCAGTGCAGGGGGGCTCGGCATCCGCATCATGGAGCATCGCGCCCACAGCATCGGCGGGCAGCTGGCAATCGACGACCTTGCGCAAGGTGGCACCCGGGTCTCCTGCACCGCGCGCTGCGAATGCAGCGCCGCCGCGGAGCCGCGTTCATGAGCGAGCGCGCCAGCGCCGCCCGCATCTTCATCGTTGACGACCACCCCGTCGTGCGCCAGGGTCTGCGCTTGCTTTTCACGCAGGCGTCGCACGTCGTCTGCGGCGAATCGGAATCGGGAAAAGGCGTCCTCAAAGCCTTGGCCACCGACAAAGCCGACGTCGTCGTTCTCGACGTTTCCCTCGGTGACGCGAAGGAAAGTGGCCTCGACCTGATCGAGGCGATCCGCGCCTCGGGCTGCGCCGTGCTCGTCTACTCGATGCACGAAGACGCACAGACGATCGAGCGCGCGCTGCTTGCGGGGGCAAGCGGCTACGTCAGCAAGCGCGAAAACGAGGAGACGCTGCTGCACGCTGTTGCCGAGCTCATGGCCGGCCGTCGCCATATCAGCCGCCTGGCCGCGCGCAATCTTGCCGAACGCTCGTCTTCCGCCGCCAGGCAGGAGCAGATGCTGAGCGAGCGCGAACACACGATCCTCACCTGCCTGGGCCTTGGCGATTCAACGGCAGAAATTGCCCGCGCGCTGTCGATCAGTGTGCGCACGGTCGAAACCTACTGCGCGCGCCTCGTCACCAAGCTCCAGCTCGAGGGCATGCGAGCGCTCAGGCACTACGCGATCCGGCGCAATCTCGGCCAGCTCGGCGAATAGCGGGCGCCATCGTCCGACCCTGCGAGCGAGTGTCCGGGAAATCCCGGACAGACATTTCGCGAAGGTTGAAGCAAAGTTGCCCGTTGCAGACTGCTCGACAAGAACAGGCGGCGACGCTGGCGGCGCTCACGGGGCTCCGCCGCTTTCGATGCCCCACCGTGGCAAGCCGCAATCATCCGCCATTCCGACCTGTCGAGTACAGCCTGCGAGCTGGCGCGGGGTAGAAAAAAAATGTGCGATGCGAAAAGCGCGAACGAGGCGTCGGACGAGACATCGGTGGTTCTTTCCTGGCCACTGCTTACCATGCCCGTCCTGGCGAGCGCGCAGCGGTGGCCGCCGATCAGGTCCTGGCGTTCCCTCGTCCTGCTCGCCGGCCTCGCGGCGCTGACCACTTTCAGCGCGCTGACCGCCGCGCAAACGCCGGCTGACCTCGGCGCCGCCCGACGCCAGGCCGAAGTTCTGCAACGTCTCGAACAGGAGCGCTCGCGACAGGACCTCGAAAGAGCCCTTCCGCCCGAGCGGGCGCCGCAGGGGATCGACACTGAAAAGCTCGTGCCCAAGCCCGACGCCTCGGCAGCCGGCCAGGGATGCCACGTCATTCGCGTGATCGTCATCAGCAACGCGCCGAGGCTGCCCGATGCGGTGCGCGCCGACCTCAATGCGCGCTATGTCGGTCGCTGCCTCGGCGTCCCGGAAATCGAAGAGATCCTCGGCGAAATCACGAAAGCCTACATCGTGCAGGGCTACATCGCCGCGCGCGCCTATCTGCCGGCGCAGAATCTTTCCAGCGGACAACTCGAGATCACGGTCATCGAAGGCAAGATCGGCGCTATCCGCATCGAAGACGGCGGCAAGGACAGCGTTTCGATCGGCAACGTCTTTCCCGGCCTCGAGGGCAAGCCACTGAACCTGCGCGACCTCGAGCAAGGGATCGACCAGATCAACCGCCTGTCATCGAACAATGCCCAGCTCGACATTCAGCCCGGAGAGAGGCCGGGCGAGAGTGTGGTCGTCGTGCATAACGAGCCGGGCTCGCGTCTGCATCTCAGTATCGGCTACGACAACCAGGGTGACCGATCCACCGGCGAGCGCCAGACCGGCGCCACGCTGAGCCTCGACAACCCCCTCGGCTTCAACGATTTCTTCACCTTCACGCATCGCGAAACCACCCCCGGCGACCGATCGCGCAAGTACGCGCGCAGCGACAGCGCGCTCTACAACATCCCCTTCGGCTACACCACCGTCACCGTCGGCACGAGCTATTCGTCGAACGCCACGCCGCTCTCGCTGCCGAGCGGCCTGCAACTCGTGTCCTCGGGCGACAGCCGCTTTTCGTTCGTCAATCTCGAGCGGGTGATGTATCGCGATCAGGCGAGCAAGGCGACGCTCGCGACGACCTTGACCACCAAGTCAACGCGCAATTATCTCAACGACCACTTCCTCGCGGTGAGCAGCCGCGATCTGACGCTCCTCGACCTTGACGCCGCGCTCGCGCTGCGCCTTGGCAGTGCCGCGCTGCGCCTGGATGCCGGCCTGACGCAGGGACTCGACGCCCTGGGCGCGCTCGAGGACGCGCACGGACTGCCGGGCGACTTTCCGCGCGCGCAGTTTCGCAAGTACCGGCTGAGCGCCGATTACAGCCTGCCCTTCCGTCTGGCAAGCCGCGACGCCCTGTTCACCAGCCAGTTCGTCGGCCAGCATGCCGAGGACACCCTTTACTCGTCCGAACAGATGCTCATCGGCAGTCTGTACACGGTGCGCGGCTTCTCGCGAAACACGCTCTCCGGCGACCATGGTTACTTCTGGCGCAACGAACTGTCGGCGCGTTTTCCGATTGAAGTCGGCGACACCGTACTCTCCGGCCGCGCTTTCATCGCCTACGACCAGGGCAGGGTTTCCAACCGCGTGTCCGGCCTGCCGTCGGGCAGCCTCGCTGGCGGCGCCCTGGGCGTTTCGGTCTTCTGGAAGGGCGCGAGTTGGGACTGGTTCTGCACGCGCCCGCTCTCCGGGCCTTCGTCGATGGACCTCGAAGGCACGCAGGCCTGGTTCCGCGTCGCGTTTTCGCTATAGGAGGCGAAGAACATGACCGCCAATCACATCTATCGCATCATCTGGAGCGAAACTCAGCTTGCCTGGATCGCCGTCTCCGAGATCACGCGCACTCGTGGCAAGCGCAAGGCCGTTCGCCTGGCGCTGCCGCTGGCACTGCTTTCGGCCAACGTTCTGGCTGGCGGTCCGCCGCAGACCGTCGCGCCGACCGGCGGCAACGCGAGCGCCTACTATTCCGCCAACGGGGTGCCCGTCGTCAACATCAACGCCGCGAACTCGGCCGGGCTCTCGCACAACCAATACACGCGCTACGACGTCGAGAGCAAAGGCCTCGTCCTCAACAACGGGAACGCCAGCCAGATCCAGCGCGCGTCCCAGCTCGCCGGCAGCGTCCTGGCCAATCCCAACCTCAACCAGGAGGCCCGCGTCATCCTCAACGAGGTCGTTTCGAGCAGGCGCAGCATGCTCGCCGGGTTCACCGAAGTCGTCGGCAGCAAGGCCGATGTCGTCGTCGCCAACCCCAACGGCATCACTTGCTCGGGCTGTGGCTTCATCAACACCGACCGCAGCACGCTCACGACCGGCTTGCCGCAGATCACCGCCGGTGGCAGCCTGGCTGGCTTCGCGGTCGATCGTGGCGACATCCTGATCGAAGGCAACGGCCTCAACGCCACGGGGCAGCAGATCCTCGACCTCGTCGCGCGCTCGATCAAGGTCGACGCGCCCCTCAATGTCGGCGGCGCGCTGCAGCTCGTGACCGGCGCCAATACCTTCAGCTACGACACGCGCAGCGTGACTGGCAGCGTCGCTGCGAGCGGTCCTGCGCCTGCCTGGGCGATCGACTCTTCGGCGCTCGGCGGCATGTACGCCGGGCGCATTCGCCTTATCGCCACCGAAGCCGGCGTCGGCGTGCGCATGCTGGGCGAGGCCGCCGCATCGGCCGACGACTTCAGCATCGATTCGGCCGGACAGATCCGCATTGAGGGCCGCTTGAGCGCCCGCCGCAACCTGGCGGTAACGGCAACCGGCAGCGGCGCCGACATCACGCTCGCCAGCGCCGGCACCGAACTGTCGGCCGCCGGCACGCTGACCGTCTCAACCGTCGCCGGCGGCGGTGGCAGCATCGTCAACGAAGGCTTGCTGCTGTCCGGGGGCGCACTCGCCGTTTCAGCCGACCAGTCGATCGCCAACGGCGCCGACGCCGCCATTTCGGCGCCGGCGGGCGAACTTGCGCTCACCGCCGGGAGCGGCGACATCAGCAACGCCGGCTGGCTCTACTCGGGCACACAACTTAGCGCGCACGCCGAGAACGGCAGCTTCATCAACAGCAGCAGCGGAACGATCTGGTCGGATGGCGGCATCGGGCTCGCCGCCGATGTCTTCGTCAACAACAACTGGGTGCAGGCGGCGGGCGACGTCGCCATCACGACCCGGACGCGTTTCAGCAACGAGCTCGCCGGGGCCCGCAGCTTGACCAAGCTCGACGACGCCAGCACGGCGACTTATTCCAGCGAAAGCCAGCTGTCGCACACGACCGAAAGCGACTTCTGGGTGTATGGCGACAACATGACGGTCCGCTATCAGAACAAGCAGGTGAAAAAGATGTTCGACCGCGAGGTAGCGAGCGACGCCGCCAAGTCGATCGCGATCGTCGCCGGCCACGACATGACGATCGACGCTGGCGCCGGCGCCCTCAACAACACCGGCGCGATTCTCTCGGCAGCAAACAGCTTGTCTTTCGTGGGAACGGGAAATTTTGACAACGACGCGCTCACGCTCGCGACGACGAGCTACCAGAAGCGCTACGCCCTCTACCAGTCGTGGCATCCATGCTACATCGTCGGCTGCGACAACAATTACGATTACTACGCCGTGACGAACGAGGCGCAGTTCGCGGCCGGATTTCCGAGATTCGTCGGCGACGATGTCGTCTGGCCGAGCCCGAACTGGACGCACGTCGGGCACGGTTCCACCTCAGCCGACTACTGGAGCTTGCGGGCGAGCGCGCAGACGATGGCCGCCTGGATCCCGCTGGCAACAATAGCGACCGAGGAGCGACGCAAGGCGGTCGTCCATGCCGGGGGTACGATCGACATCGGCAACGTGCATTTGACCAACCACGGATCGTATCTGGCAGACCCGCAAGCTGGCTACGCCCGCCCCGAGACCGCGAGGTCGTCGCTGCCGACCAACCCGAACGGCTATTTCGTGCCGGCCAGGAATTCGTCGGCCCGCTATCTCGTCGAAACGAATCCGCGCTACGGCCTCGGTTCCGACTATGCCGGTTCGGATTACCTGCTGCGGCTCCTCGGCATCGACCCGGAGACGACCGAGAAGCGCCTGGGCGACGCCAACTACGAAGCCCATCTGATGCGCGAGCAACTGATCAGCCGCACCGGCAACGCGCTTCTCAACGGCTACGCTTCGGAAGCGAAGCAGATGGCGCGCCTGATGGACCAGGCCGCCGGGCAGAGCGAAAGCCTGGGGCTTGCGATTGGCAAGCCGCTGAGCGCAGACCAGGTTTCCCGCCTGACGCAGGACATCGTCTGGATGGTCGAAACGACGGTCGGCGGTGAGAAGGTTCTGCAACCGGTCGTCTATCTCGCCGCCGAGTCCCGCCAGTCGGTCGTCTCCGGCGCCGTGATCGCCGGCCGGGAAATCAACATGAACGTCGCCTCGCTCGAGAACACCGGCGGCACCATCGCGGCGTCGCAGGCGCTGACCGTGAACTCGCGCGGCGACGTCACCAACACCAGCGGCACGATCAGGGGCGGCGATGTCAGCGTCGCGTCGAGCCAGGGCAGCATCGTCAACCGCACGCATGCGGAGGGCCATGGCGACCTCACTTCCGATTACCGGACGACGATCGGCAAGACAGCGACGATTGAAGCGGCCGGCGCGCTCACGCTCGACGCGAAGAAGGACGTTGGCATTTACGGCGCGGCGGTCAAGGCCGGCGGCGACGCCTCGCTCACCGCCGGGGGCAATATCGTTGCCGATACCGTCGTCGACAAGACAACGACGACGAGCACGACGAGCGGCAGCACCGGCTTGCTTACCAAGACCGGACCGACGACGACGACCGTCGCTACCGAGAAAAACCTTGGCTCGACGATCTCATCGGGCGGCAAGCTGACGCTTCAAAGCGGCGGCGACACGACGCTTGCCGGCAGCGAGGCGAAGGTCGGCGGCGACCTCACGGTCGAGGCCAAAGGCGACTTCAAGCTTCTGTCGCGGCAGGACAAGACCACGACGCACAGCGAAAGCACGACGACGGGTCTCGCCGTCGGCGGCGGCCTCTGGGGAACGGAAAAGAAAACCGTCGACGATTTCACCGGCCGCAATGCAGCCGCCACGATCAGCGTCGGCGGCTCGGCCGACATCGACGCCGGCGGCGACGTGACGCTGCGCGGCTCGACCGTCAACGTCGCCAGGTCGGCGACGATCGACGCCCGTTCCGTGACGCTTGAACAGGGTCTCGACGAGAGGCATACCGTGACCCGGACCGAGTCCACGTCCTTCCTCAGCACGGGCAGCCGGAAAGAAAGCGACGCCGCCGCCCGCGCCTCGGCCGAAAGCGGCAATGCCGCGGCGAGCGCCAGCGCGTCGGCAAGTGCAAGCGCCGGAGAAGCGTCTGAATTCAACCTGAGGGAAAAGCGCACGACGACGGTCGAGCATACGAAGTCGACCGGCGTCGCCTCCGCCCTGTCGAGCGGCGAGGATCTCAAAATCACCGCCGGCGATAAGCTCACCGTTCAGGGGTCGGCGATCGCGGCAGGCCAATCGCTGACCGTCGACGCGCGCCGCATCGACATCCTGGCCGGCGAGAACAGGGAAAAGACGACGACGACGACCGAGAGCTCGAAAATCGGCATCTACACCGACAGCAAGGCGCAGGCTCAGAGCGACGCCGGCGCCAGCGCCACCGGCATGTCGGCAAGCGCCAGGGCGGAGGCGAGCGCGCAAGCGAGCGCCGACTCCACCGTGACCTTCGGCGCGCGATTTGAAACGAGCACCGACGAGACGAGCTCGCTCACGCACAACTCGTCGTCGCTCAAATCCGGCGGCGCGATGACGCTCAAGGCGAGCGAAGAAGCGCGCTTCGTCGGCGCGAAAGTCCAGTCGGACGGCGATCTCAAGATCGAAGCCCGGGACATCACCAGCCTCGCGGCCGAGGACAGGACGACGACGACGAGCGAGCGGACGACGCGAACCACCGGCATCTACCTCGAAGGCAATGCGTCGGCCGAAGCCAAGGGCGCGCTCAATGCCGGGCCGGGCAATTTTGCCGCCACCGGCGGCGTCTCCGCCGGCGCCGAAGCGAGCGCCGGCCTCCACTACAACCAGAGCACCGAAAACAGCGAGACGGGCGCCACGCACAACGTCGTCAATACCTTCGCATCGGGCGGCAGCATTACTCGCACAGCCACCGGGACGATCACCGACCAGGGCACCCAGCTCGACGCGCGCCAGGACATCGTGCAGTCGGCTACGACGCTCAAGGAAATCGCCGCCGGCGACACCAGCTGGTCGTCGAGTTCGAAGGAAACGCATGACGCCAAGCTTGGCGTCTACGCCGGCGCCAGCGCGTCCGGAGATGCCGGCGCGCAGACGAGTATCGCGAGCACCGGGAAATATGCGGAAGACCTCGGGCCCGAGGCGTCAGCGGGCGTGCAGGCGAAATACTCGTACGAGAAGAACAGCGAAGCGAGCTCGCAAACGACCGCCATCACCTCGCGCTACAAGGCGGGCGGCAGCATCAGTTCGACGACGACGGAAAAGACGACGCTGATCGGCACGCAGTTCGACGCCGGCAAGGACGTCACGATCGGTGCCGGCAGCCTCGATTACCAGGCGGCGCGGGACACTTCGTCGGCTTCCTCGGAGACGCGATCGCTGAGCGCCGAAGCCAAGGCCAAGCTGACCGGGACGCTCGGCGCCGAGGCGAGCGGCAGCTACGAGCAGGGCAAATCCCTGTCCTCGACGAGCACCGCCCGCGCCGGCGGCATTGCAGCCGGCGGCAACGTGACCGTGACGACGCGCGATGACGCCCGCTTCGAGGGCACGACGGTCGCCAGCGGGGGCAAAGCGAAAATCGAATCGACGGCTGGGAACGTGAGCTTCGACGCGGCGACGAGCACCACGCACGCGGAATCGTCGGGCTTGAACGTCAGCGCCGGCTTCGGATCGACCAAGCAGGCCGGCAAGGACGCCGGGAAGGACGCGGCAAAGGAGCACGAAAGCAAAACCACGCTCGGGGCAGGGTATGCGACGGCGAAGAGCGATTCGTCCACGGCCAGCGGCGCGCGCATCGACGCTGCCACCGTCGAAATTTCCGCCGGCAAGGACCTCACCATGCGCGGCGCGCAGGTCGATGCGGCAGGCAACGCCTCGCTCAAGGCACAAGGAGACGTCAAGCTGCTCGAAGCGACGAACAGCAGCAGCAGCTCGTCCGTCGGCGTCGCCGGCCAGGCGACTGGCATGAACCTGACCAAGCCCGATGGGGAAAACCGCAAGGCCCAGTATGGCACCGGCAACGTCAACGTCGGCAAGAACGAACGGCAGACCGGGACCGCAACGAGCATCAGGTCAGGCGGCGACCTCGCGATCCAGGGCGCCAGGATGGTTTCCCAGCAGGCCGATTACACCGCGGCAGGCAAGGTCAACACCGCAGGGGCGATCACGACGCAAAGCCTGACCAACGTCCAGAAAGGAACGAAAGTCGATGCCAACATGAGTTTCGTGCATAGAAGCGCAAGCCCGGCGAAGACCAAGGGCGGCAAAGCGGGCGCCAAGGCCGCGTCGAAACCGGAGCCCAGGAAAGCCGCGCCGGCAACGAAACGAACGCCGCAGTCGGGGAGCCCGACGCCGGCGCATGTGGCAAACGGCGGGCAGGCGCCCAGCATGGACTGAGTGAAGAAAATGCAGCCGCGGTTGCGTCGAAGCCAGAATCGGTCTCCTGGCGCGCCCGGGACGACGGGCGAGGCGTACGATCGTACGATCGTACGATCTGACCTGATCTTCAGCGACCGCGTCGCCGGGAGAGCAAGGCGCTGCGCGAGCGGCCTGGCGCGCGTTCCCCTGAACGCGCCGGCGCTAGCTTTTTCTCGGGGAAAATTTCCTGTTCATTCGGAGTGGCTCATCCCCAATGCCCTGTTCCTAATGCTCGGTGCTAGAAGCCCAGGCATTCCCCCGCGCCCATCAGCGTGGCAACGCCAAGCATCGCAAAAATTGCCGCCGCGATCCGATGCACCAGCGTCGTCGGCATCTTGTCCGCTATCCGCTCGCCGAGGATGACCGCCGGAACGTTGGCCAGCATCATGCCGAAGGTCGTGCCGGCGACGACCGCGATCAGGTTCTGGTATTGAGCGGCCAGGGCAATCGTGGCGATCTGCGTCTTGTCGCCCATCTCGGCGAGGAAGAAGGCCAGGAGCGTCGTGCCGAACACGCCGAAGCGCGCGAGCTTCGCGTCCTTTTCCTCGAAACGGTCGGGGATCAGCGTCCAGACGGCCATGGCGATAAAGGAAACGCCGAGAACCCAGCGCAAGGTCTCCGGACTGATGAGCGATGTGATCCAGGCGCCGACAGCGCCGGCGAAGCCATGGTTGAACAGGGTGGCGGCCAGGATGCCCCAGATGATCGGCCAGGGCTTGCGAAATTTTGCGGCGAGGATGAAGGCCAGGAGCTGCGTCTTGTCGCCGATTTCAGCGAGTGCAACAACGCCGGTGGAGATTAGAAAGGCTTCCAATTGGTTTTCCTTGGCCGGACGATGACAAATGACCACCTGCCCGTCCGGCCAACCGGAAAAGCAGCATGGTCAAAGGTCTTGCCAAGTAATAACCGCTTGCACCATGGCCGAACGGCCAAGCGTGTTGACGCAAGCCCCTTCCGAGAAGGGCGGCTACTCCCCAATGACTCGGGGCGAATTCTAATGACTAAATCGTCGCGAGTCCATTCAAGAACGTTTTTCTGACGACGCAGGCTTGCCAAGCCGCCTTCCGGCGACCGGCCTGGCATTGAGCGAGGTCGCGCCGCTCGCCGGCTTTTCAACGGGAGCCCGTCGGTGATCCCTGACGCGGACGCCGTTCGCCTGACGTGGGCGGAAGGTCGGCTGCTGCAGCTTGTGCGCGGCCTCGATAAGTGCTTTTCCCTATCGGAATGAGCGCTTCTTCGGATTTTCATGGCATGGCGATCTCTTTATCGTGGCTGCGTCCCCCTGACGGAGCTTTGGCATGAGCGCTCATCCCGATCTTTCCCGGCGCGCCTTTTTCGGCGCCCTGCCCGCAGTCACTGCCGGCCTCGCCTTGCCGGCCCAGGCGGCCGAGGCCTCCGGTCCGCACTGGGGGATGCTTGTCGACACGCGTCGCTGCATCGCCTGCCAGGCGTGCACGATGGCGTGTTCGATGGAAAACGCCTCGCCCGACGGCGCTTTCCGCACGGTGGTGGCGACCTACGCGGTGACCGCGGCCGACGGCAAGACCGGTCTGTCCGTCTTGCCGCGCCTGTGCAATCACTGCGAAGCGCCGCCGTGCATTCCCGTCTGTCCGGTCGGCGCAACCTTCAAGCGCGAGGACGGCATCGTGCTCGTCGACGGCGACCGCTGCGTCGGCTGCGCCTACTGCGTGCAGGCCTGCCCTTACGACGCGCGCTTCGTCAACCACGACACCGGCAAGGCCGACAAGTGCACTTTCTGCAGCCACCGCGTGGAAGCCGGGCTGCTGCCCGCCTGCGTCGAGACTTGCGTCGGCGGCGCGCGCATTTTTGGCGACATGAACGACGCCAGGAGCGATATCGCCCGTCGCCTGAAAGCCGCCGACGGCCGCATCAGCGTGCTCAAACCCGAAGCCGGAACGAGCCCGCGCGTTTTCTACATCGGCCTTGACGAGGACCTCGACGGCCGCGTCGAGGGCGCCTCCGCCGCCGACATGATGTGGCATCCACGCCACCAGGGAGCCTAAAGATGAACACCAGCGTTGAAGTCATTGGCTTTGCCCGCGAGCCCGGCTGGCTGCCGTGGGCGGTGCAGTATTTCTTCCTCATCGGCATTTCGACCGCCGCCTTCTTCCTCTCGCTGCCCGGTCTCGTCTGGCGCCGCGCCGAGTGGCGCGGGGTCTCGCGCCGCGCCCTGCTCGCCGCGCTCGTCTGCGGCCTGACGGCGCCGATCGCGCTGCTCGCCGACCTGCACCAGCCCGGACGCTTTCTCAACTTCTACCTGCATCCGAACGCCGGGTCGTGGATGGCCTGGGGCTCGTTCTTCATTCCGATCTACCTCGGCGGCCTCTCGCTCTACGCCTGGCTGTGCCTGCGCCCGCAACTCGCGCAGATGGCGCGCGACGAGAGCCGCGTCTCGGCTTTCTACCGGCTGCTCGCCTACGGCGGTCACGACAACCGTCCGGCGATCCGCCTCGCCGCGCTGCTCGCGGCGCTCGGCGCCGCCCTCGTGCTGCTCTACACCGGCATGGAGGTGATGGCGGTACGCGCCCGCGCGCTCTGGGACAGCCCGCTCTTGCCGCTCGTCATGGCGGTCAGCGCGATGACCGGCGGCATCGGCGTCACCGCGCTCTTCGAAATCGCGAGCGGCGCGCCGGCCAGCGCCTCGTCGCCGACGCTCAAGTCCTGGCTCGCCCGCTGCCAATGGGCGACGCTCGCCCTGCTCGCGCTTTGGCTCGCGTCCGGCCTCTCCGGCGTTTCGCACGCCGCCGCCGAGGCGATCGCCGCCATGCGCGCTTCGTCGGGCTGGCTGCTGACCACCGCTTGGCTCATCGGCTCGACCCTGCTGCTGCTATGGCTCTCGCGCCGGCCCGGCGGTTCGCTGCTCCTGCCCGCGCTCCTTGCCATTCACGGCAGCTGGCTGATCCGGTGGATCGTCGTCATGGGCGGCCAAAGCTTGCCGAAGATCGGCGCGACGAGCTACCGCTATGCCCTGACGCTCACCCCCGACAGCCTGCTCGGCATCGTCGGCATGCTCGGCCTTTGCCTTGCCCTCTACATCGCGCTCACCAGCCTCATCCCCTGGGATGACCAGGCCCCCGCCGCAGGAGAAGCATCATGAAAATCAGCAGACGCCGTCAGGTCCTCGCGCTCGGCGGTCTCGCCGCGTTTGCCGCCGGTTACTCGGAAACCGCCGGCCGCCTCGTCGGCAAGCTGCTCGGCCGTGACGCGCCGAAGCACAGGACGGCCGGCGAGGCGCCGGCGCCCGAATTTCGCGTCGCTGCCGACGGCCGCCTCGACATCAACCCGGCGCAGCAGGTGAGCTACACGACCTGCCTCGGGTGCACGACGATGTGCGGGGTGCGCGTGCGCACCGAACGCGCCAGCGGCAAGGTGCTGCGCGTTGCCGGCAACCCCTACAGCCCGCTCTCGACCGACCCGCACCTGCCGATGAAAGCCAGCGTGCGCGAAAGCTTCATCGCCATTTCGGCGCTCAACGGCAAAGGCCTCGACGGCCGCTCGACGGCGTGCGGCCGCGGCAACGCGGTCGCCCAGCAGATCGATTCGCCCTACCGCGTCCTGACCCCGATGAAGCGCGTCGGCCCGCGCAACGGCGGCCAGTGGGTGCCGATCTCCTTCGAGCAGCTCGTCAAGGAAATCGTCGAGGGCGGCAATCTCTTTGGCGAAGGGCCGGTGGAAGGCCTTGCCGCGCTGCGCGACCTGAAGACCCCGATCGACCCGGCGCAACCGGCGCTCGGCGCGCGCGTCAATCAGGTCGCCGTGTTGTCGAGCGTCAACGACGGGCGCGAGAATTTCGCCCGCCGCTTCTTCCAGAAGGCTTACGGCACGCTGAATTTCATCGGCCACGGCTCGTACTGCGGCGGCTCCTACCGCTCGGGCTCGGGCGCGCTCTTTGGCGACCTGAAAGCGATGCCGCACGGCAAACCCGATTTTGCCAACGCCGAGTTCATTCTTTTCGTCGGCACGGCGCCGGGCCAGGCCGGCAATCCGTTCAAGCGCCAGGGCGCGCTCGTCGCCAAGGGGCGCAGCGAAGGCACGCTGTCCTACGTCGTCGTCGATCCGGTGCTGACCCACGCCGACAACCGCGCGAGCGGCGAGCGCGGCCGCTGGCTGCCGATCCGCCCCGGCACCGACGGCGCGCTGGCGATGGCGATCATCCGCTGGCTGTTCGAGAACGAGCGCATCGACAGCCACTTCCTGAGTTTCCCAAACGCGGCGCTCGCCCGCCAGAACGGCGAACCGTCGTTTTCCAATGCCTCCCACCTCGTCATCGTCGAGCCGAAACACCCGCGCGAACAGCGCATGCTGCGCGCCTCCGACCTTGGCGTGGCGATGATCGAGGAGCAGCGCTACAAGGAAGCGGACGCCTTCGTCTGCCTCGACGCCGCCGGCGCGCCGGTTTTTCACGACAGGGCCAAGGGCCCGGCGCAGCTCTTCGTCGATCAGCTGATCGCCATTAACGGCCAGGACGTGCGCGTGAAGTCCTCGCTGCAGCTCCTGCGCGAAGAGGCGATGCGCCACGAGATGAGCGACTACGCGAAGGCGTGCGGCATCCCGGCCGAGACGCTCGCCGCGCTCGCCGCCGAGCTTGCCGTGCACGGCAAGAAAGCGTCGGTGATCGCGCACGGCGGCATGATGAGCGGCAGCGGTTTCTACAACGCCTACGCGCTCCTCTCGATCAACGCGCTCCTCGGCAACATCAACTGGAAAGGCGGTTTTGTCGGCAACGGCGGCGGCTTCAAAGACGATGGCGAAGGGCCGCGCTACAACCTCGACAGCTTCCCCGGCATGGTCAAGCCCGCCGGAACGCCACTGGGGCGCAACATCCCCTACGAGAAGACCGCCGAGTTCGCGCGGCGCAAGGCCGCCGACAAGCCCTACCCGGCGAGCGCGCCGTGGTTCCCCAACGCGCCGGGACTGACCACCGAGCTTCTGCCCGGTGCGCTCGCCGGCTACCCCTACGGGCTGAAAGCGCTCGTGCTGTGGTCAGCAAACCCGCTCTATGGCATCGCCGGCCTGCACCAGAAGATCGCCAAGGACCTCGCCGATCCGAAGAAGCTGCCGCTGATCATTTCGATCGACCCCTTCATCAACGAGAGCAACGCCTTTGCCGACTACATCGTTCCCGACTCGCTGATGTACGAAAGCTGGGGCTGGGTCGCCGCCTGGAACGGCGTGCCGACGAAAGCGATGAGCGCGCGCTGGCCGGTGATCGAGCCGAAGGCCGCGAAAACCGCCGAGGGCCGGGCCGTCGGCCTCGAGACCTTCGCCATCGCGCTCGCCAAGGCGATGCAGCTGCCGGGCTTTGGCGAAGGGGCGATCAGCGATCCCGAAGGCAAGACCTACGCCCTCGACACCCCCGAGGACTGGTATCTGCGCGGCGGCGCCAATGTCGCCTGGCTCGGCAAGGAGCCGGTCAGTGACGCCAGCGACGAGGACATCATCCTCTCGGGCGTCGAACGCCTGCGCCCGCTGCTCGAAAAAACCTTGAAACCGGAAGAGGTCGCCAAGGTCGCTTTCCTCTTCAGTCGCGGCGGCCGCTTTCAGCCGGCCAAGGACGCTTACGACGAAGACAACCCGCTGTGGATGAGGAACCCGATGAAAGCGATGTGCCACCTCTGGAACGAGAACGTCGGCGCGTCGAAAAACAGCCTTTCGGGCAAGCGCAACAGCGGCTGCGCGAGCTTTGTTGCGCCGTCCTTCGCCGACGGCACGCCGATGCGCAAGCTCTATCCGGCGAGCGAGTGGCCGCTCGAGCTCGTCAGCTACAAGTCGGCGCTGCAAAACCCCTACTCGATCGGCGCCACGCGCCTGCTCGCCATGCATCCGGAAAACCCGGTGCTGATCCACCCGGACGACGCCGCGCGCTTCAAGCTCGGCATGGGCGATCTCGTCGACATCACGACGCCGGGCGGCAGCGTGCGCGCGCGCATCATGGTGCACGGCGGCGTCACGCCAGGCGTCGCGGCGGTCGAGCACGGCTTCGGCCACCGCGAACTCGGCGCGCGCGCGCACCGCATCGGGGGAAAAAGCCAGCCCGACGACAAGCGTCTTGCCGCCGGCGTGAACCTCAACGACGTCGGCGTTCTCGACCCGACCCGGCCGGACAAGGCGCCGTGGGTCGACGCGATTTCGGGCGCTTCGGTGCGCAACGGCCTGCCGGCGAAGATCAGCCGGGCTTAAAGCGCGCAGAACGCTCAGTCGAGCGCCGCCGGGTCGGCGCGTAGCACGAGGCGCGCGAGTTCGGCGGCCGAGCTGACGCCGGCTTTCTCCATGACGTGCTGGCGGTGGATGTGCACGGTCTTTTCGCTGATGCCGAGGCGCGCGGCGATCTGCTTGTTGGGCTGGCCAAGGGCGACGAGGCGCGCCACCTCTTGCTCGCGCGGCGAGAGCGTGGTCAGCGCCGCGTGCGCGCTCTGCCGCCGCGTCGCCGCCAGCAAGGCCTCGCCGCTGCAACGCATGGCCGCGGCGACGGCATCGAGGACGAGCTGGTCCTTGAACGGCTTTTCGATGAAGTCGCAGGCGCCCGATTTCATTGCCTGCACCGCCATCGAGACGTCGGCGTGGCCGGTCATGAAGATCACGGGCAGCTCAATGCCGCGCTCGCGCAGGACCTGCTGCAACTCGAGCCCGCTCATCGAAGGCATGCGGATGTCGAGGAGTGCGCAACGGGGCGCGGTGACCGGCGCACCCGGCGCCGCGACGGCGTCGAGAAACTCTTCGGCGCCGGCGTGCAACTGCACCCGCCAGCCGACCGAATCGAGCAGGAAGCGCAGAGAGCGGCGCAGCCCGGCGTCGTCGTCGACGACGTGCACGACGCATTGTTCAGGTGGGTAGTTCATCGTCATGGTCGTCAGCGCTCGCCGGAAGTGAAAATGAAAAACGGAGGCCGACGCCATCGGCGTTGGCCTCGGCCCACAGCCTGCCGCCGTGCGCCTCGATGATCGTCTTGCAGATCGGCAAGCCGAGACCGAGACCGTCCGACTTGGTCGTGAAGAAAGGTTCGAACAGGCGCACGAGCTGGTCGGCGGGCAGGCCGCTGCCGGCGTCGATGACGTGCGCGACGGCGCGGTTTTCGGCCGCTTCGACGAGCACGCGCACGCGCTGCCGATGCGTCGGCAGATCGCGGCCGGCGTCGATGGCGTTCTTCATCAGGTTGAGAAACACCTGCTGGATCTGCGCGCCGTCGGCAAGCACGCGCCGCTTGTCAGGCAGGCGATTGTCGATGACGATGTCCGGGGCGACGGCCAGCATGCCCGAAATCAGGCGGCGGGCGTCCTCGGCGATCGCCGCGAGGTCGATGGGCTCGCGGCTGGCGGCGCGCTTGCGCGCAAAGTGACGGATGCGCTTGACGATGCCGCCGGCGCGCTCGGCCTCGCTCGCGATTTCCGCGCAGGCTTCGCTGATCGCCGCTGAGGTGAGCTTGCCGTTCTCCTGCCGGCGGATCACGGTGCGCGCATAAGTGCCAATCGTGGTGAGCGGCTGGTTCAGTTCGTGCGCGAGGCTGCCGGAGAGTTCGCCGAGGATCGACAGGCGCGAAAGATGCTCCATCCGCTCCTGGCTTTCACGCGCTCGCGCCTCGGCGCGTTCGCGCGCCGCAAGCGAGTCGCGCAGCTCGGCGGTGCGCCGATAAACCTGCTGCTCGACCCGCACCGTGTGCACGATCCCGGCCAGCAGCAGCGTCAAGACGCCGAGCAGCCACGGCCAGAAGCGGCGGACGAGCCCCTGCGGGGTGGTCTCGCGCAAGTGCGCATACGGGCCGATGCGCAGTTCGCGAAAGAGGTCATGGACCGGCTGGTAATCAGCCGGGACCGCCCAGCTGATGCCGGCCGACACCGGCATCGCGAGCAGGGCCAGGGCCACCGCTTTGGCCAGGGCCGGGTCGGTCTGCCGCGTCACCGCGATCGGCCAGTTGGGATAAAGCGGAGTCGACAAGGTGCAAGGCAGGCCACTTTCAGTGCGCCTCGAAAGCGCCCGGAAATCGTCAAGTTGAATGAGCCCCTGGCTCGCCATTTGTTCAGGCAGGCAGGCCCGAACGATGCCGGCGTCGGCCGCGCCGCTGGCCACGGCCTCGACCACCCTGTCCATTGGGAGGCCGATAAAAAGCGTCTCCTTGAAGTCCGATTCGGGATCGATCCCTTGTCGCAGCATCTCGCGGGCAGCGACGAGGTAACCGCCGAAGGCGTCGTCGGCGACCGCCGCGACGCGCTTGCCGCGCAGGTCGGCGAGTTCGCGCAGGCCACCTTGTTCGCGTCGCACCAGGACGACCGAGCCCAACGCCCGCGCCGGATTGCCATCTTGCGTATCGAGTGTCGCGATGCGGCTCAGGCCGAACTCCGCTTCCATGATGACGTAGTAACCGGGATTCGTGATGACGAAATCGACTTGCTTCTGCGCGACCGCCGTGCGCAGGCCGGGAACATCGTATTGAACGAGCCGGAAGCGATGTTCGGGCAAGACCTCGTTGAGGTAGTCGATGACCGGCGACCAACCGGATGCGGCGGCACGCTCGCCCTGGTAGGCAAAGACGCCGATCGCGACGTCAGCGGCAAAAGCCGCCGACGTGTGCAAAAGGACGATCAGGCAGGCCAGGGCGAGCCCGGCTTTCGACCAACAGGAATTGACCGCTGCGCGCATCGACTCAGTATACCCGCCGCCATGCATCCTCCTGCCCTCGGCTTCTGGTTAGCGAAGTTCGCGAAGATCCGTCGCCGGCGGGCGCATGGGCGCGGCGTGGGAGTAAGCTGTCATTTCGACAGGCAGCAAAATTCCGTCTTGAAGTGCCGCGTGGGCGCTTCCTTGATCGCGAGGGGTGAATGATGAAGCGTTCATTTGTGGTTTCAGCGCTGGCTTTGACCCTGGGTCTCGCCGCGACGCCGGCGAGTGCCGTGGTTTATTGCAAAACCGTCGGTGTGCCCAAGGGATGTGTCGCGCGTCCCGTCGCGGCGCCCGGCGTCGGCGCGCCGGGCGTGGGCGTCGCGCCTGGCGTCGGCGTTGGCGCACCGGGTCGGGGCGCCGTTGACCCCGGCGTCAACCAGCCCGGCGCTGCGGGAAATGTCGGCGCTGCAGGCGCTGGCGCAACCAATCGCAACGGCGGGGCGAACCGCGCCGGCGTTCGCCGCTAGAGAGCAGGAAGGTGTCAGGGGCAACGGGGAAAAGGGGCCGGTGACACTTGCCTTTTCCGGCCGGCCGCTCCGCGAAACCCGGGATGCCACACATCGACCCCTTAATCTGCGTTTCCACGGCGGTGGGGTGCACGAGTTCGGACGGGGAACCATTGGGGCAGACGACAATCGATGCCTCTGGACAAGGGAAAGCGCCCGCCCGGGCGCAGTCCATCGAAGTCGATTGCATCACCACAGCATCAGCTGATTCGCGGGGGGCGTCCGCACTGGGCCGCCCCGAAGATCATCAACTCAACGTGGAGACCAAAATGCTCAAGCGCTTATTTTCCACTCTCGCGCTGCTGTCCTTCGTGTTGTCCATCTCGCCGGCATGGGCCGACGAATACGCTGACACGATCGCCGTCTTCAAGAAGGCCGTAAAAAGCAGCGCCTTCTTTGACAAAGCCCACGGATACGCGGTGTTTCCGACGATCGGGAAAGGCGGCATGGTCGTCGGCGGCGCTTACGGAAAAGGCCGTGTCTACAGGAAAGGAAAGCACATCGGCAATACCTCGATGACGCAGGTCACGGCGGGTTTTCAGCTCGGCGGCGAGGCGTTCAGCCAAATCATCTTTTTTGAAAACGAGGCGGCGCTGAAGCGATTTACCAAGGGTAATTTCGAGTTTGGCGCGGAGGCTTCTGCGGTGGCGATCACGGCGGGCGCAGACGCCAAGGCGGCGACGACCGGCGCCTCCGCCGGGGCAAGCGTCACCCAGCAGAAGGCGGTCACCGCCGGCGTGTATCACAACGGAATGGCGACCTTCACGGTGGCAAAAGGCGGCCTGATGTACGAGGCGACGCTTGGCGGGCAGAAGTTCAGCTACGAGCCGCTTTGAAACATTTCGGCCGAGGGACCTTGCGGTTCTGCAAATGACTCTCGACGAAGGGCCCGGACGGCTGCCTTTTCCTGCAAGCTTGCACGACTGTGAACGCGATGCAACAAAGGCGGCGTTGTATCGGTGGTGCGCCGATCACGAAATAGAGATCACCGAGGCGGGAAGCGACCCGGCGACCGCCAGGGCGAGCAGAGAAAGGTGAACGCTACGACCGGTCGCTTGCCGCATGCCGAAGATCGCACGCATCGACTTTGACGCCAGTTCGATCGACGTCGCACGCGCGCTGATCGGTGCCGTGCTGCTCGTCGATGATGTCGGCGGCCGCATCGTCGAGAGCGAGGCCTACGACGTCGATGACCCGGCTTCGCACAGCCATGGCGGTCCGACGAAGCGCAACGCCGTGATGTTCGGTGCGCCCGGACGCGCTTACGTGTATCGCTCGTACGGCATGCACTGGTGCCTCAACTTCGTTTGCCGCGAGGCCGGCCACGGCGCCGGTGTGCTGATTCGCGCGCTCGAGCCCACGCACGGCATCGCAGTGATGCGCGAACGCCGCGGCCTTGCCGACCCGCGGCTCTTGTGTGCCGGGCCGGGGCGCCTCGCACAGGCACTCGGCATCGACGCTTCGCACAACGGGCTGCCCATCGACCGCCCGCCGTTTGCACTGACGCCGCCGCCGGCACGCGCCGAACTTGTCGTCGGGGTGCGCATCGGCATCTCGAAAGCGCGCGACCTGCCGTGGCGCTTCGGGCTCGCGGGCTCGCCCTTCCTGAGCCGGCGCTTCGCATGAGCAATGCGATGAACCCGGTACGCGTCGGCACGGCGGGTTGGAGCATCCCGCGCGCGCTGGCGGATGATTTCCTGGGCGAAGGCAGCCACCTCGCACGCTATGCGCGCGTGCTCGATGGCGCCGAAATCAACACTTCTTTCTATCGCAGTCATCGGCCCGAGGTCTACGCGCGCTGGGCGGCGCAGACGCCCGCGGACTTCCGCTTCGCGGTCAAGCTGCCGCGCACGATCACCCATGATGCGCGCCTGCGCGCCTCGCGAAAGCCGCTTACGCCTTTCCTTGCGGAAGTGGCCGGTCTCGGCGATCGTCTCGGCGTCTTGCTCGTGCAACTGCCGCCTTCGCTTGTCTTCGAAGCGCGGCCGGTCGGCATTTTCTTCGACCTGCTCGCGCGCCTGAGCGCAACGCCGGTCGTTTGCGAACCGCGGCACGCGAGCTGGTTCGAGCCCGCCGCCGACCGGCTGCTCGAGAGGCTGCGCGTCGGACGCGTTGCCGCCGACCCGGCGCGCTGCCCCGGCGCCGGCGTCCCCGGCGGCTGGCTCGGGGCGGGCGCCGTGATCTACCACCGCTGGCATGGGTCGCCGCGCATCTACTACTCGGCTTACGACGACGAATGGCTTGCGGCGCGCGCTCGTGAGCTGGCGCGCTGGCGCGAGGCAGCCGACTGCTGGTGCATCTTCGACAACACTGCGTCGGGTGCCGCCGCTGCCGATGCGCTGCGCTTGCGCGCGTATTTGTGATCACGCGGCGGGCGATCGGCCTTGCGCTTGACAATACGCTTTATCATAGGGTTCCAGCCCTCGCCAAAGGACCTCTCATGAAGCTCTACGTCTTCCCGCGCGCGCCCAACCCGCGCCGTGTCACGATGTTCATCGCCGAGAAGGCCATCGCCGGGATCGAAACGGTAGCGGTGAACCTTGGCGAGAACGAACACAAGAGCGAGGCGTTCAGAAAGATCAGCCCGCTCGCGAGAATTCCGGCGCTCGAGCTCGATGACGGCAGAATCCTGACCGAGACGCGGGCGATCTGCACCTATCTTGAAGGCCTCAATCCGACGCCGAACCTGATGGGCGTCGATGCGGTCGAACGCGCCTTCATCGAAATGGCCGACCGCCGCATCGAGTGGCATCTTTTCCTCGGCATCGCCAACTGGATACGGCACGCGCATCCGGGGCTCGCCCCGCTCGAGCAGCCGCAGTTTCCGGACTTCGGCCGGTCGCAGGGCGAGAAGGTCCGCGAGGTGGCGCGCTGGCTCGACGAGGAGTTGGCGACGCGGCCTTTCATCGCCGGCGAACGCTTCACGATCGCCGACATCACGGCTTTCTGCGCGCTCGATTTCGCGCGCGGGCTGATGAAGTTCCAGCCCGGCGACGAAGGCATGGGCAACCTCCAGGCTTATCGCGAACGCATGGCGCAACGGCCGAGCGCGAAACTTTAAAGGCGCGCTCGCCTCTGGCGTGTGCAATAATTTTGCATCAGGCTTCCTGCATGATCTTGCTTTCAACCAACGATGGAGAAACGAAGATGCGCACTCACGTCCCGCAAGTAACTTTCAAGACCCGCGTTCGCAACGAGGCGCTCGGCGGCCCGAACCCGTTCGAGTGGAAGGATGTCACGACCGACGACATCTTCAAGGGCAAGAATGTGGTCGTCTTTTCGCTGCCGGGCGCGTTCACGCCGACCTGCTCGACTTCGCACCTGCCGCGCTACGAGGAACTCTATGACGAGTTCAAGAAGCAAGGCGTCGATGCAATCGTCTGCGTCTCGGTCAATGACGCCTTTGTCATGTTCCAGTGGGGCAAGAGCCAGAACGCCAAGAACGTCTTCCTGCTGCCCGACGGCAACGGCGAATTCACGCGCAAGATGGGCATGCTCGTCGACAAGCACAACGTCGGTTTCGGCCAGCGCAGCTGGCGTTATTCGATGTACGTCGAAAACGGCGAGATCAAGAAGGCGTTCATCGAACCGGGTCACGAAGACAACTGCCCGACCGACCCCTTCGAGGTTTCCGACGCCGACACGATGCTCAAGTACCTGAAGAGCCGCTGAACGATTGTGACAATCTGCAGGAGCCCGGCTTCGCCGGGCGATGCGGCGGTTCCCTCGGTTCCAATTCGAAGGCCAATCGCCCAATAAATTGGGCTCCTGCATTGCTCTACGATCAGCGACCCGGTCAGCGTCCGGTGCTCAATCCTCGCGCCAGACTTCGCGCATCGTGACGAATTCCTCGGCGGCGGTCGGGTGCACGCCGATCGTCGTGTCGAAGACCGCCTTGGTCGCGCCGGCGCGCAGCGCGATGGCAATCCCCTGAATGATCTCGCCGGCATCCGGCCCCATCATGTGCGCGCCGACGACGCGGTCGCTCGCGGCATCGACGATGAGCTTCATGAAAGTGCGCTCGTCGCGCCCGCTGATCGTATGCTTCATCGGCTTGAAAACCGACTTGAAGACGCGCAATCGTCCGTGGCGAAGCCGCGCCTCGTCTTCGGTGAGCCCGACCGTGCCGATATTGGGCTGGCAGAAAACGGCGGTGGGGATGAAGTCGTAATCGACCGGAGCTTCGATGCCGCCGAACTGCCGCCGCGCGAAAGCCATGCCTTCGGCGAGCGCGACCGGCGTCAGTTCGAGCCGGCCGACGGCGTCGCCGAGCGCGAAAATCGAAGGCTCGGCGGTGCAGTAGTGGTCGTCGACGTCGATTGTTCCGGCGTCATTGACCTTGACGCTGACGTTCTCGAGACCCAGGCCGGCAAGCTTCGCCTTGCGTCCGGTCGCGTAGAGAACGGCGTCGACGTCAAGGTCGCTGCCGTCGGTGAGCTTGAGGCGCAGCCCGCCCTCGACCTTGGTGATCGACTGCACGTTGATTTCAAAGCGCAGGTCGATGCCGCTCTTGCGCAGTTCCTGCACCGCGTGCGCGCGGATGTCGGCGTCGAAACCGCGCAGGAAGAGCGGGCCGCGATAGAGCTGGCTGACGCGCGCGCCGAGGGCATTGAAGATGCCGGCAAATTCGACCGCGATGTAACCGCCGCCGACGATCGCCAGGCGCTTTGGGAACGCTTCGAGGTCGAAGACTTCGTTTGAGCTGATCGCCAGCTCGCTGCCGGGGAACTTCGGGATATGCGGCCAGCCGCCGGTGGCGATGAGGATCTTTGCCGCCGTGTAGCGCTTCTCGCCGACGGCGACCGTGTGCGCGTCGACGATGCTCGCGCGCCCCTTGATCACCGTGGCTTTGGCGCCGCTGAGGAGGTTCTCGTAAATGCCGTTGAGGCGGCTGATCTCGGTTTTCTTGTTGTCGCGCAGCGTCGCCCAGTCAAAGCTCGGCGCTTCCGCGCGCCAGCCGAAATTGCGCGCATCGGCAAAAGCCTTGCCGAACTCGGCGGCGTAGACGTAAAGCTTCTTTGGCACGCAGCCGACATTGACGCAGGTTCCGCCGAGTGCGCGGTCCTCGGCGATGGCAACGCGTGCGCCAAAGCCGGCAGCCATTCGCGCCGCGCGCACGCCGCCTGAACCGGCGCCGATGACGAAAAGGTCGTAGTCATGTTCTTGCACAGCGCGCTCCTCTGATTGTCCGGAGGCGCCAGTCTAGCAGGCTCCGCAACGCCGATGCGAATGCGCTAGCAGCCTGGCGGGTTTGAGTCGCCGAAGAGACTTTGCAGGAGCCCGATTCATCGGGCGATGCGGCGCTCGTGGTTCCACCGCCGCATCGCGCAGCAGAGCTGCGCTCCTACAGAGCTTGCCCCGATTCATCGGGCGATGCGGCGCTTGTGGTTCCACGGCCGCATCGCGCAGCAGAGCTGCGCTCCTACAGAGCTTGCCAAGAGACTTTGTAGGAGCCCGATTCATCGGGCGATGCGGCGCTTGTGGCGCCACCGCCGCATCGCGCAGCAGAGCTGCGCTCCTACAGGGCTTGCCCCGATTCATCGGGCGATGCGGCGCTTGTGGGTCCACCGCCGCATCGCGCAGCAGAGCTGCGCTCCTACAGAGCTTGACTTGGTCAACCCCGACAGGCTGCTAACAGCCCGAACCGAGGTGCAGCCGGTGCCGGACGAGTGTGGCGAGCGCGTGCGCGAGCGCGCAGAGCGCGTCGCCCAGCCTCGTGACGCGCGCCTCGGGATGAAAGCTCACGCGCGTTCCGGCGGCGAGCGACTGGATGATCGGGCGCCGCGATCCGCGCACGCTGTGACGCTGGCCCTGACGCAGGAAGAGGTCGGCCGACTGGCCGCTCTCGGTGAGCCAGACGATGCCGGTTTCGACGACGATGACGCCGCTGCCCAGGGCGTGCGGTTCGTCGACTTCGAGCAGTGCGCTTTTTCCGGTGTGCATAGCGAATCTCCTTGGCGATGGTCTGCGAAACCATGCTAAGGCGGACGCTCTGCCAAAAACAGATTCACCGGTTTAGAATTGTGACGATGACAGTCACCGAATTTGCTGACTGTGCTCGTCGATAAACGCGCCAACTGTACGGTCCGAATCCGCGCCACTCGCGGCAGACTTGCAACATGCTGCTTTACGAAAACCTCGCCAACGAATTTGCGACGCTGATCAGCGACGGCACGATGCGGCCGGGCGAACGGCTGCCCTCGGTGCGCCGCCTCGCGCAGCAGCGGCGGCTGTCGATTTCGACCGTGGTGCAGGCGCTGCGCACGCTCGAGAGCCGGGGCAAGGTCGAAGCGCGCCCGCAGTCGGGCTACTACGTTCGTGGCCGCGCCGCGCGCGGCTTCGAAGCGGCGGCGAGCCCGGCGAAGGTGACGGCGGCGGCGGTCGAGGTCGGCGTCAGCCGGCGCCTCGTCGATATCCTGCGCGGCAACGAGGCGCCCGGCATCGCGCCGCTCGGCTCGGCGCTCCCCGCCCCCGAGCTCCTGCTCGCGCCGCGCCTCAACCGGCTCTACGCCAGCATCGCGCGCAAGCAGCCGCAGCTCTTTTCCGGCAGCAGCCACAGCGAGCTCGGCGAAGCGGCGCTGCTGCACGCGATCACGCGCCGCTCGCTGGAATGGGGTTGCCCGCTCGCGGCCGAGGAGATCGTCGTCACCAACTCGTGCACCGAAGCGATCATGCTCTGCCTGCGCGTCGTCACCAGGCCCGGCGACACGGTCGCGGTCGAGTCACCGACCTACTATCTGATGCTGCAGTTGCTCGAAACGATGGGCCTGCGCGCGCTCGAGATACCGACGCACCCGACGACCGGGGTTTCGCTCGACGCGCTCGAGCTCGCGACGCGCGACGGCAAGGTCGCCGCCTGCCTGTTCATTCCGAACGGCGCCAATCCGCTCGGCAGCATCATCCCGGACGAGACCAAGAAGGCGATCGCCGATCTGCTCGCGGCGCGCGCCGTGCCGCTCATCGAGGACGACGTGTACGGCGACATCTGCTTTGGCAGCGTGCGGCCGCGGCCGATTCACGCCTTCGACGCGAGCGGCAACACGATGCTATGCACCTCGTTTTCGAAGACGGTCAGCCCGGCGCTGCGCATCGGCTTCGTCGCCGGCGGCCGGCGCAGCGGCGAGATCCTCGTGCAGAAAACGCTGACGAGCGGCAAGACCAATCCGCTCACGCAGCGCGTTCTTGCCGAGCTCATCGAGACGCGCGGTTTCGACGTGCACCTGCGCACGCTGCGGCGGCGCTTCGCCGATCAGGTCGCGCGCGTGCGCGACGGCGTCGCGCGTTATTTTCCGGCGGAGACGCGCGTCACCGACCCGCAAGGCGGCTTTGTCGTCTGGCTCGAACTGCCGCCCGAGATCGACGCCTCGGCGCTGCATCGCGACGCGGTCGCCGCCGGCGTCGCCTTCGTTCCGGGCGAGATGTTCTCGGCCGGCGGCAACTACCGTAACTTCCTGCGCCTCGCCTGCGGTCACCCGTGGAGCGCGCAGATCGACGAAGCGCTGCGCCGGCTCGGCAAGATCGTTGCCGCCGCCCCTACTGGCCGGTGACCGCCTTGCGCACGGTGGCGAGCACCGCGCGCAATTCCTCGATGGCGATCTGCCCCGGCGCCGAACTGCTTTTTCCCACCGCGAAAGTTGCCGCCGAACCATAGACCCAGCCGACGATGCGCGAGAGCGAGCCGACCCCGGCCATCGACATGCTGATCAGCGGCAGGCGGATCGTCTGGCTCGCGCGGTACGTTGCCGCGAGCAGCGCGAGCACGTCGGGCGGTGCCTGCGGCATCACCGCGACCTTGGCGACGTCGGCGCCGAGACGCTCGGCGGCGGCGAACTTCGCATCAAGCGTCGCCGCGTCGGGCGTCATCTGGAAGTTGTGGTAGGACATAATCATCGTGATGCCATTGGCCGCCGAGACTTCGCGCAGGCGCTGCAAATCGGCCGGCGCGTTCGAAAGTTCGTAGTCGATGAGCTCGACGCAGCGCGCTTCGCAGGCGGCGACGTACATGGCGACGACTTGCGCTTCGGCAATCGCAATCGGCGCGCCGCCTTCGCTGGCGTTGCGCCGCGTCAGCAGCACCGGGATGCCGCCCGCGGCCTTGCGGATCGCCAGCGCGGTCTTGACGACCGCGGCCGTATTGCCGATGTCGGCAAAGAAATCGATGCGCCATTCGAGGAGGTCGGGCGCTTTTGGAACGATCGCCGCGACCTCATCGAGGATCTCCGCTTCGCTCTTGCCGACGAGGGGCGTGATGATGATCGGCAAGGCGCCGCCGCCGAGCGGCTTGCCCTGTACCAGGATGGGTCTGATTTCGCTCATGGTCTTGTCCTCTCGATTAACGGCTGTGCGCGTGATCCGCCGCGCCTCAGTATGACGCGGCAGGCCGATATCGATCCAGCGTTTTTTCGCCGCCGGTGCGTTGCCTCGCGCGCGGGGCCGGGCCGCGAGGCATGTTAAAATCGTCCGCCATGGAACTCATCATCAACGGCGAGACCCGCGTCTTTTCGGGTCCCTTGAGTGCTGCCGGGCTCGTCGAGGCGCTCGGGTTTACGGGCAAACGCGTGGCGCTCGAACGCAACGGCGAAATCGTTCCGCGCGGCCGCCACGCCGAGGTCATGCTCGCTGAGGGCGATTGCCTTGAAATCGGCGTGGGCGTCGGCGCGGGG